>JBKGZM010000048.1:0-14363 GCA_046545575.1 Dehalococcoidia bacterium | reverse complement strand
GGTGCACACTATACCCTTCAGCTCCACAGGCGCTATGTCCTGAGTTCTGAACTTTGTAAATAGCCGCGACGGAACGGATAGAAAATAGAGACAAGCACCAAGATAATTCCCACAACAATCATACCAATGCTCAACACCTGCAAAGGAGACGTGCCATCATTGAGGAGCTGTACTGGGAGGGATTGTACCGCACTCGGTAAATCCAATCCCGTCAGATGAGTCGTTGCAATACTCCTTGCCAGAATCACTCCGGCCAATCCAACAATCCCATATAAGAGAAAAACAATGCCCAGACTCCTTGTCGCTCCCTTCACCGTGCGATATATGAGGACTATTGCCAGGATTAATAAAACCATAACACCAATCAAGACTTTGTACCACAACTGAAACTCACTGACATCTCCGCGCAGCTCCGCAAGCCCTCGTTCAGCATTCGCTATCCCCTCCGCCAAACCATCCCTGGCATCAGCAAGACTCCTCTGACATTCTGTCAGGATTGATTCGGTCAATTCCTTAACATCATCCATTACTGGCCAGTTCTCATCGATCTCTGCTGTGCGCGGCATGGTGGCAATTAGGCCTCTGTAGTACTCCTCAAAATGCTCGCGCAGCACTTCAGGCGGTAAATCAGCAAACTGAGGCGGTGGTGAATTCATAAAAGCCTCTCGTAGAGGCTCTCGCAACCCTTCCTTCAAAGGCTCCAAGGAAACCGACACACTGACGCCCTCTCGCTGATTTAGCAGATAATCCAGTATCGGGTCCGCTGACTTGATCAACTGTTCCCGTACTGCTGGTTCGATTTCCGCAAACGCGCTGTCAAGCTGTCGTCGAGACAGATCTTCTACCTCTTCCGGCAAGTATTGTTCAACCCCAGAACGAATCATCCCGGATGAGACCTCGAAAATCTCAAGTCCTTCCAGCAGAGCACCAGGGAATCCTGACGGGATTGATGCCCTCAGGGTATGAGCTACATCCACGCTTTCCCTGTCCTTGAGGAGATATTCAAAAACAGGCCCTGACGCTTCACTGAGCCCTTCCTCCATAGCGGGTTCGAATTCCCGGAATGCCTCTACAAGTGGCTCATTAAGCCGAGTCGGAACTCCCTGGGAATATAACATTGCATCAATCAAAGAAGCCATATCTACTTCAGCAACGACCGAATACAGAAATTGTGAGTTGAAGAAATTATCGCCAAGAGTCTCGTAAAGCTTAGGCTGATCCCTCCCCCCGCGGAGGTACTCATAGATGTCATTGCTCCCCGACTTCACCCTGTGTTTAACCGGTGGGGCGAGTTTTACAGCGCTATCAACCAAGTTGCTCTTAAGCTCGTCGGGGATACTATTTTCCGTTGCCCACTCAGACACGACCTCACGCGACAGTTCGGGGAAATCAATCTTGTCCAGCTCCTCGCCAACAAAGGAAGGATTCAGCGCGGTGCGGTCAACAGTAAACCCGAGGCCAAAGGCAATAAGGCAGATAAACAGAAGGAAACTCAGAAACCCTACAGCAAAACCCTTAAGAAGTCCAATAAAAGACCTCTCTAAGAACTAAACAATTACTGGACTCCTTCGTTCAGGAATGGCAGTGATTCCTTCTTCCTGTAAACCAGCGCCTGGCAGGTGGCGATGAGCTTTTCGTCCTGGTTTTTAACGGTGATATAGTAATTTGCAGTACGACTCAATCTACTAACCTCATTGGCCTCGGAAGTGAGTATATCCCCCGGTGAAGGACGTGCGAGATATGTAATGTTCATGTTGAGGGCCACAGCCACCGTGCCATGGGAATTTGAAGCCGTCTCAAATGCCTCATCGATAAGGGAGAATATCGCGCCTCCATGTGCAATGCCATGAATATTTTCCATTTCTGGGGTAAATTCCATCCTGACCAGAGAGTACCCCGCTCCGATTTCCAGGAGTTCCAACCCCATCTTATTTGCAAAGGGTTCCTCTCTTACCCTTCGCCGGATCGCCTCAAGGATTTCCTCGCTAATTGTCACCCTCCAGAGCTAAATGGTTTCGCATAATAAGACGGTCTAATGATACCTTGTTGCAGCAGCGGAGTCAATGTTATTAAGGGCATTGTATGCCAGCAAATTGTCTACTATAATATTGTCACCAAATTGCGGGGGTATGAATATGTCAGAGATGGTTGAAGCACTGCAGAAGTGTGAACTCTTTGGCCCTTTGAGTCATGAGAACGTAGAACAAATCGCAACCTTGAGCCAGATCCAGAGCTATAAAGCCGGTGAGACCGTATTTACGCAGGGAGAATACAAGACCGAACTCTACCTGATTGTAGAAGGCCAGATAGCTCTGCTGAGATGGGTCAGCTTAGGTGGCCGCGAGGCAACAGTGACAATTGCTCTGCTGGGAAGGGGAAGAGGACTTGGATTATCTACACTAGTAGGGGAATTGGGCAGCACCACCGCTTCAGCGGTGTGCCAGAAACCAACAAGGCTTATCTCACTGGATGGACCGAGGCTGCGGGAAATGCTGGAAACCCGACCCGAGATGGGCTGCCAGGTGATGGAACGGGTGGCCTACGTCCTTTATGACAGATTGCGCTCTGCCTACGGGGCAATGGACACCTTCCGGTAAATCAAAAGGGCAACAAATCCCCACCCTGCGAGTGATAAACGTGTCAGATTGCGTGCTATGATGACTAACACTGAGAACAACAACCCCAGAGTCCCTGAAAGCCTTCTATCCGAGATATGGAAGGGTCAGTGGGTGCAAAGAGGGCCACTACCCAGCAGCGAAGGGAGAATCGTGAGAGTCCGTTCACCGGGGACCGAAAACAGGGACAGCGGCCCTGATTTTCTGAGTGCAGTAATCACCCTCGATGACGAGATACTGGAAGGCGATGTTGAACTTCACGTGAGGTCCAGCGACTGGCACTCTCACGGGCATCACCGTGACCCGCATTTTAATGGAGTCATCCTTCAGGTCGTGCTCTGGGATGACGCTAAAAGACCAGCTTGCCTTGAGAGTGGGGGAACGGTCCCTACAGTTTCTCTGTACAATTATCTAAACGGCTCACTGGACGAGCTCTCCGTTCGGGCAAGGGCCCATCCTGCACCACCACTCCCGTGCAAGGGGGCAGGAACACAATTATCCAAGAATACTCTATTGGGGATTCTGGATGAGCATGGTAAAGACAGGTTTTATGTCAAGTCGGCTTCCTTCGAGGTGAGTATGGTCCTGGAGGAGCCGGAGCAAGTACTGTATCAGGGTATAATGGGGGCTCTGGGCTATACCAAAAACAAGAAGCCCTTTCAGGAACTGGCACAGCACCTCCCACTCAGGATCCTGGAAAGCTTTGCCGGCGAGTCCCGAAATCCCCAAGCCACTTTACAAGCGGTACTTCTTGGAGCAGCAGGGTTGCTTCCATCTCAATGCGGGCATAAGTCCGGTCTTGGTAACCACGCAGAGATTGCCGGCCTCGAGACGATCTGGCAATCTCTGAACATTAAAAACCCAATGAATTACTCAGACTGGTATTTCTTCCGCATGCACCCAAAGAACTTTCCATCGCAACGTCTCCTTGCCGCAGGTTGCCTGCTTACAAACTACCTGGAGCGCGGCTTGCTGAGCGGAGTTCTTGACCTTTTGCAGAAAACAACCCCAGACAAACCGGCCTCGATCGAAAAGGGCTTTGTAATCCCAGGGTTTATCGGCCGGTCTCGGGCACGGGAGATTGTGGTGAATGTGGTGCTGCCTTTTGGCCTGGCTTGGGCGGAAGTGAAGTCCGATTATAAACTCAAGGAACATGTCCTGGAGCTTTACAAACGCTATCCACGCCTGAGCGAAAACCAGATAACCCGCTACCTTGGTCAACTCTTCTGGGGTACACAAAAAAGCGACATCGATTGCGCCCACCTGCAACAGGGCCTCATTCATCTCTACAAGACATTTTGCCAGCAGCAGAGATGCGAGCCTTGCCCCATTAGCAACGCTCTGGCAAGTGCTGCTGCACTAGACCCAGAATCGGAGTAGGGAGAGCTACTGCGTGCCCATACATCAGGATATCCAGGATGGTACTCCTTTACAATGGGTGAGGCCCATCTCTAGAACAGGATAGGTGAGGATCTCCGACTGATAGTCGCTCTTAAGCACTTGTCTGAAATCTTGACACCACCTCACTTTTACATTGTCCACAAATCAAGGCCACCTACCATATTTACCACAGCACCTGTCATATACTGGGCCTCATCCGATACAGCAAAGGCAACGGCATTGGCGATTTCCTCCGGGTTCGCAGGTCTGCCGATAACCGTTTGCTTCTCAATCTTCTGGCGAAGGTCTTCCGGAATTGGTTCATCATAGGCTTCGGTTGAGGCTATTCCCACCAAAACGCAGTTTGCAGTTATATTGAACCGGCCGCCTTCCAGTGCCGTCGACTTCGCTAGCCCGATGAGCCCAGCTTTGGCAGCACTGTAGTCAGTCTGTCCGGATCCACCAAGAATCCCCGCTACCGAGGTCATATTAACGATACGGCCCCAATTGTTTGCACGCATATCCGGCCAGGCCTCCTTAATGCAATAAAACGCAGAGTTCAGACAGAGTTTAACCGCGGCATCCCAGTCCTCTACAGTAGTCTTAGCAATTGATACCATGCGACGCATTTGTGCTGCATTGTTCACAAGGATGTTTACAGGTCCGAGTCCGTTTTTTATTTCCGCAAAAGCTCGCTGCACATCCGAATAGTCCCTTCCATTCATCTTAACCGCCATCGACTTTCGTCCCAGATCCTTTATCTCTTGGGCTACAGACTCGACGCCATCCATATGGCTAAACCCGGTTACCACTACATCCGCCCCATCTCTCGCCAGCCTGAGAGCGATGGCCCTTCCAATACCTCGTGGCATTGAAGCCCCAGTTACCAATGCGGTCTTTCCTTCAAGTGACATGTCCTACCTCCTTTTCAACAGTAGTCGATATGAATAAGAATCTCATCAAACGCCGGGGTTGGCAACTCAACTTATCGGTTCAAAAGCGAAATAGACCCTTTCAGCTATCCATCTCTCCTTGCGCCATTCAATTGGGTGTCCAGGCACATCAAAAACGACAAGCTTGACTTCGTCGCCTTCTTTAACCCCGCCTGACTCGCAATTTAAAATCCGGCTGAAGACATGCCTAACCGGGCTGTCCTCCCCTAAATCAATCCAAGCGT
This sequence comes from Dehalococcoidia bacterium, assembly GCA_046545575.1. Classification (GTDB taxonomy): domain Bacteria; phylum Chloroflexota; class Dehalococcoidia; order SZUA-161; family SpSt-899; genus JAGXOF01. The sequence continues at coordinate 9,191 of JBKGZM010000048.1, read as the reverse complement.
CAATTAAAGGCTCCCCAAAACCAACAGGAATTGCAACCAACTTTTCCACAACTGTAATAACCTTGCCTCTTGTGGGTAGTTCTATCCACTCAAGCTCATCGCAATAACACTCGGGACAAATAACACGTGGAGGATAGCTGATATGCCCACACTTCTTACATTTTGTTGTTGTGTATCTTCCTTCTTTGAGGTTGTCGTAAAAGGGGTGAATTCGATTAAACTCCTTAGCCTCTATAGGCCACAAATCCAACGTAGGAGAGTAACGCCCCTCGAGAAAAGGTATTCCTATATTCTCTGCCATGTTTCACCTCTAGTTCCTGGATTCTTTACTATAGACCACGATCGTGTGTTCTACATTGGATCCGCTCAGGTTATGGGTAAGACCATTCACTGCTCCCTTGACCTGACGCGCAGCCCTACCTTGAAGCTGCTTCATTATTTCGATACCCTGGCGAATCCCCGTAGCTCCAAACGGATGCCCAACGGATAGAAGACCCCCGTCAGTGTTGGTCGGGATCTCGCCATCAATCCTGGTCTCTCCAGAAGCCATAAAGGGGCCACCTTCGCCCTTGTTACAAAAGCCCAATTCTTCAAGTTCAACTATCTGGGAAATGCTAAAGCAATCGTGGACCTGCGCAACGTTTATATCGCTCGGTTTCAATCCTGTTCTTTCATAAGCCTTTTTGCCCGCCAATCTCATGTGCGCCCAGTCACCAAGGTGCTCCCCGGGCCAATTAGCCGATACGCTATGAAGCGATACCTGAGCCCCACCTCGAATGTAAACAGGGGGCCTGTTACTGAACTCTTTTGCCTTTTCCTCGCTGGCGATAATCACTGCAGCTGCACCATCAGTCAAAGGACAGCAGTCATACAGTCCAAGCGGTACAGCAATGTCCCTCGCCTCTACCACATCGTTAATTGCCAACTCCTTCTGAAAATGGCCCTTCGGGTTGGTAGTGCCGTAGTCGTAGTTGGTTACCGGTACTGCGGCCAGCTGTTCTCTCGTAGTTCCGTAATGCTTCATGTGCTCTTTGGCAATAGCAGCGAACCATACAGGTGGCGGGCCAACCCCTGAAAACGCATCCCAGTCGTGGTCTATGGCAGAAATCTCATCATACTGAATCTGCCATGTCTCCGGCGTGTAAAGCTTCTCGCACCCAACTACCAACACCACCTCAGCCATACCGCTCTCAACAAGCCCTTTTGCTAGAAGGATACCAGTGCTACCGCCCGCACATAAAACGTCAACTCTGGCACAGATAGAGGTTGGTTTTATTCCAAGCCTCTCCGCTATAACGGGTGCAGTATTAGCCTGGGATGAACGCCTTCCGACAAAAGTAGAGGCAAAGAGCATCCCATCTATGTCCTTGGGTGTAACCCCGGGTAGATCATCCAGACAATCCTTAGCTGCCTCCTGAGCCATATCCAGGTAGCTTGCTTGTCTCACACCGAACTTGCACATACCACCGGCAACCATTGTGGCATTTATGTTAGTCATCCCTTGCATACCTCAAGCATATTTTTGTCTCCTTCCCACTTACTTCTTATAACTGTCAATCTCCTCCACATCGCAGACATTGATCTCGAGCATTTTCACATTGGCCAGGATTCGTTGAACATTCCTGTGCACCGCTTCCATTCCAGAGGCCTTACCGTCCAACTCCTCAGCCAGCTGACGCAGTTGCCGGATATCCCGGGCCATTCCCGGTAGATCAAACTGTTCCATTCGGTTAGCCTCCTTTCTTCCTCAGGTCCCTGAATCTCTTGGCCTTAACTTCATACCTGGGAAGGCTCCCATATGGTTCGACTTCCAGCCGGTAGCCCAGATTTGTCTTGACCCGCAGCTGGTCCTTCAGACGGGTGAGGATATCGTCCTGTTCGCTTTCCTTCCCTGGCAGTAGCTCTATTCGCAGCAGGATATCATCGATATCGCCTTTCTTGCTCACGGTTACCTCATACTCATCCCCCAACTCCGGAACGCTTCTAATCGCCTCCTCAATGGCAGTAGGTGCAAGGAGAACCCCCTTCACCTTCGTGATATCATCGGACCTCCCTACCACTCCACCCTCAATTAGACGGAAAGTCCTCCCACAATCACAGCCGTAATCGGCCCATTTGATCACGTCCTTGGAGTCAAAGCGAATACATGGCTTGGCAAACCGGTCGAAGGCGGTAATGACCATCTTCCCCTCGCGGCCAGGCTCGGTAATCGGCTCCCCTGTCTGTATATCCTCAATCTCAACAAGGAAGAGTGCCTCGTTCACGTGAGGTCCGCCAGGCTGCTCGGTACACTCGTAGCTCCAGGCCCCTATCTCTGTGGCTCCGATATGGTCATACACCTTGGCACCCCAGGCATCCTCCATTCGCTTCTTGGTGCTGGCTACGCTTCCCCCAGGCTCACCAGCTGTGGTAATCCTTCCAATAGAAAGGTCCTTGGCGGGGTCAATTCCCAGTTTGTTCCTGGCCGTATCCGCCATTCCTAACACATATGTAGGTGTCGCCAAAAAGGCGGTACATTTGAGTTCCTGCATCTTGAGGATTCTAGAGGAGGTGTCCAGTACTCCACCCGGAACGACCTCGCAGCCTAGCTTTTCAGCTGCATAATGTCCGGCCCAGAAGGCCACAAAGATGTTGTAACCGAAGGGAATGAAAACCCTGTCCGTGCTGCGGTAGCCCTGAGCATACAGGATATAACACCAGCTCTCTGTCCACCATTCCCAATCTTGCCAGGTATCTGCCTGATAAACGGGAACTCCGGTAGTCCCACTGGTTTGTCTGAAGATAGAAACCTTCTCCGTAGGAACTGTCAATATATCACCATAGGGGAATGGCTCTCTCTGTTGCGTATCTCTTAACATGTCTTTGTCAATTTTTGGGACTTTATGTATATCCTCAAAGCTTTTAATGTCCCCTGGCTCGAGTCCGGCGTCCTGATAAAGCCTCCTGTAGAATGGGGAATTATCATAGGCCCAGCCTAGGATGCGCTTGAATTTCCTAAGCTGGAGGGCTTGTAGTTTCTCGCGATCCAAGGTTTCCAAGACAGGGTTCCAGTAACTCCGATGTTTGTTGCCATTACTGCTCATCGTTCCTCCTGATTAAGCTACTATATTACCATGTGATAAGGTCAGGCAGAAATGTGGCAATCTCTGGGAAGGCAATCAATATGGCAATTGTAGCTATCATTGGCACAAGGAAGGGTAATACACCTTTGAAGATAGTCCCTAATGGGGTCTCAGGGGAAATACCTTTAATCACATACACGTTAACTCCCACGGGAGGGGTAATTACCCCTATCCCGCTCACCAGGACTATGATGACTCCAAACCATATTGGGTCGAACCCGAGCTCTATCACGAGGGGATATATAAATGGGACCGTAAGGGTGATGAAAGCCATAGCATCTATAAAGCAGCCTCCTACAAAGTAGAAGAGAATTATAAAGCCCATTATTATTACTGGCGATACTGCAAGCCCCTCTATTGACTCGACAAGAATAAAGGGGACCCTGCTGATAGCCATGAAGTGACCGAAAACTATTGCTCCGGTGATCAAAAAGAGCACCATACAGGATGTTCGTAAACCTGCCATATTAGCCTGCAGGAAGTCTCGCCAACCAAGTTGTCTTCGTGCCAGACCCATAACTAAAACCCCTGCTGCTCCAACGCCTCCGGCCTGTGTGGGAGTAAACCAGCCAGCGAAAAGGCCTCCTAAGGCAAGCCCGAACAATATAAGGGCCTCAACAGCTCCATTAAGTGATTTCAGCTTATCCTTGAAAGGGATTTCTACTGAGCTTATGGGGGCCAAAGATGAGTGCCGGAGGCAGATGTACATCACCGTAAGGGCCAGGAGTAGAGTCATAATTATACCTGGAATTATGCCGGATATGAAAAGCGCTCCGATTGATTGTTCAGTCAGCACGCCATATACAATAAAAATAGTGCTTGGTGGTATAAGTACACTCAGTGTAGCTGAACTTGCCAGGGTACCGGTAGACAAGGTATCATCATAGTTGTATTTCCTCATTTCCGGCAAAGTGATCTTGCCTACTGTTGCCACTGTGGCTGATGTTGATCCTGAGACGGCACCGAACGCTGCGCAGGCTGCAACTGTGGCTATCGTAAGGCCACCGCGCATGCGGCCAAACCAGGCATATGCCATAGCATAGAGCCTTGCACTTAGTCCTGATGCGAAGGCATAGGTGCCCATGAGCACAAAGGCGGGGATAACCGTCAGGGAATAAGAGGAGAACTGCCCGAAGATATCCTGAATCAGTATCTTGAGTCCCGCCTCCGGTGAAGCTAAGTAGCAGTAACCCAAAAACCCTACGAAGGCCATTGCAAAAGCAATGGGCATCCTGAGCAAAAACATGAGAAGGAGAACCCCTACCCCGATCAAGCCAACAGTCACTGGACTCATCTGTTCAATACCTTTCCCGCTGCTTCAAGGATCCTCAGTATGAATGCCAGACAAACCGATATAGAGGCCACTGCAAGGACATAACTAAACAAGAAGAGAGGCAACTTTATTGTGCCACTGACTTCCCCAGCTATCCGGAGTGATTGAGCATATTCGAAAGCTTGCCAGGTAATCATTACAAAGAGGCCGAGTCCAAAGATGGAGATTATAGCATCAATAAGTCCTTGGGTGCGTTTTGACACCCTTGACACGAACAGGTCTACTTCCACGTGCTCCCCTGCAAAAAGGGTTAGAGATACCGCACAAGCTATTGCTATAAGTTGAGCATAACTAATTATCTCGTAAGAACCGGGAAGAGGAACATGAAAAATCTTGGACCCCAACACATCAACGCAAGTGGCAACTATTATGCCTAAAAATGCGGCAGCTGCACCTACCCACGCAAGTTTCTCTCCTAGCCAGCGAACGAGACACCTGTATTTCGTCATTACCAGTATCCCTTGTGATTGAAGACTTACTTGCAGCGACAAGCCCCCGAGGTAAACTGTGAATTCCAAATCTATGTCTACATGGCCAAGAGTAGTTCCCTTGATCTACTCTAAATTAAAGTAGTTTACCGTCCCACATAGGAGCTGAATTGCTTCGCCTGCTAACTGCACGAACCAAACATAAGCCAGGTCATAGTCTAGAGCCCCCAAAGCGGGGGCTCCAGACATTTATGACTACTCCATGTCGAGCCTGATCTCATCTGGCCCTGTCATAGACATTACACCTTCTTCTGCCTGCTTGTTGGTCCAGTATTCGATTCTTTCGTTAATAAAGTCTAATTGCCTCTGTAGTTTGTCAGCTGAGTGCCCCTGACTCTCGAGCTCTTCAACATAACCCTCTATAAGTGGATCAACAGCTTTTTTCCACTTTTCAACTTCTCCAGGGGCCAGCTCGACGAACTCCACCCCTTTCTCTTCTACCGCAAATTCTGCTCCTACAGTATCTGTCTCATTCCAGACCTTAGCTGCCTTTTCCTCATATTCCTTGCAAACCTCATCGAAGGTATTCTGGACATCCGAAGGGAGGCTATCCCACACATCTTCGTTCATGACCGTGTAGAAGGTATACAGGTTACCTACTTGCCAGCATGGCGTTACGTATTTCGCAGCATCGGCCAGATTAAACGACTGAAGTGTCTCAATAGGAGTCATACTTGCATCAATTACACCTCTAGCTAATGCTTCATAAGCTTCCATCAGAGGTATCGGCTTAGGAGTTCCGCCAAGGGCCTTAACCACATCTCCAATATGCCCAGGACCTCTGATTGTTAAACCTTTAACATCCTCAAGGGTGGTTACCCTCTTCTCAGCGGTTATAAGTTCATTTATAGGGGAGGTATTAAACCACAGAATATGTGCACCTTCCCATTCTTCAGGCTCGAACTCCCTGTAAAAGTCATTGGCTACGTGACTACCCACCCATGCACTGGGGTAGCCATGAGGAAGATCGAGCATCTCCATAACGGGAAAGCGGCCACGAGTATACTCAACATGAGTAAATCCTATGTCAGCAACCTTGCTCATGACCCCATCATATACTTTCGTAGCACCGAGTAGTGACCCTCCGCCGTAAAAGTCGATAGTCACTCTTCCGTTGGTGCGTTCGTTTATATCAGCGCAGAAATCTTCCAGCAACTTGGACTGGGAGGCGGCAGTGGGAAAATAGGAAGCAAACTTCAGGTTTATTTTCTCTGGTGGTGTCTCTTTCTCGGTTGAGGTCGGCGAAGTGGTGGTTGTATCACTCGGACCGCAACCGGCCAGTACCAGTGCTACTACAGCCACTAAAGCTATACAAGTCAGAACTAAATTACGCCGCATTCTATCTATTCCCTCCTTTCTAGTAGATCTCCTGCCCACTGATTACTTTCAATAGTAAGTTTTTTCTGTATCACCTCCCTTGTTTTATTTCTTGTACTGAAGAACTGGATCAAAACAAAGTTCTTCGTCAGGGTATCCTGAAGCTGGTCCCAGCGTTATTGAGGAAGAAATGATCAGGAAACTCCTGGGCCAATCGGCAAGATGCCTGGAAACCAGTACAGTGAGATGCACCGATCCGCTGAACCTCCATTTGTCTAAGAGCATCCACGGTTTTGTTTAAATGCTCAGGTGAAGCAGTGATGAGATGAGTCCCTCCAACTATGCAAAAGACTCTCCTCTCACCAGTAATTTTCTGGAAGCGTCGTATAATATTTATCAGGCCACGGTGACTACACCCTAAGATGATTACCAGGCCAAGTTGTGTCTTGATCGCCATAGATAGATCGTCTGCAAGGGGATCAGGCTTGAGTTCATCATTCTCCTTGATATAAAGAAAAGGGTCAATTTGCTCATATTCGGTTTCCATAGGGACCTCACCGCTTGTTACGATGTTGTTCTTTATCCATACCGGCTCTTTTGTTAAATAGAACTCTCCACCCTGGGCTTCCAATTGCTCTCTAGTAAAGGGCACGCCAATATACCGTTGTGGCAGGTTAGGTCTCAGGTCATATTTAATCGTCCATATATCAGGATGAGCAATGATCTCAACGGGGGCATGGCGTCTCTCAAGGACGTTAAGCAAACCTCCTGTATGGTCAAAATGCCCATGACTCAAAACTATTTTGTCAATTGTGGAGAGATCTACCCCTAAAATATGAGCATTGTAGACGGCTGAGGAACCGGGGCTTGTATCGAAAAGGATGCGGAACCCATCTATCTCTACGAGCATACTCAAGCCCCATTCGGCAACAACGTCGTTAATAGCTGCCGTATTCTCGCTCAGAGTAGTTACCTTAATTTCCATATTGCTTTTTAATTTCCAAACAGTTATTTGGGTAAGAGCATGAAATATACAATCAATGGTTCTTCTTCGAACTTTGTAGAGAGTCTAGCACATTAACTACCCCCTGTCAACCCCTTAAATTTATTGGCCATTTATTGTTATTAACTGCTAAAAATGGACTGTTAAGCATAGTGTAAGGCCATGAACGAATGAATTAGTTATGTTAGGGGGAGAACATTCTTGACAAGGGATGGCCTATATGGTAATTTAAAACCATGTCTGAAAGTTCGCAAGCGAACCATTATTCGGAAGATAGGCACTACCTTACGGATAGTGGCGATGATGAAGTCAAAGACTTGACAGGCAAGACGCCTTTAGGGCTGTTGCTTTCGCTAATACTATCATGCCGTAGTCTCGAAAGGTACCTCGAAGTGGAATTATCATCACACGATGTAACCCCGAACATGGTGTTAATTATGGCAGCACTGATCAGGAGTGGGGGACGTATGACGCCAACGCAGATTGCTCGCATCGCCTGTCGCAGGAAAAATACTATCACCTCCACGATCAACACATTGGTGAATGCGGGAGAGGTCCGCATAGAGAACTCTGAACATGATGGCCGGGTCAAATTTGTAACGCCTACAGCCCAAGGACGAGAGACCGCTGTTTGGCTGACACCGATAGCACAAGATATAAGCAGGAAAGTGCTATCCACCCTGACTGATGAAGAGATAGATGTGTTAGTACGTTCTATGAGAAAGATCAGGGATAATTTGATGGATACAATTCTTTAAAACGTTACATACCCCTACCACCATCACCCTTATGAGCGACTCAGACCATACTCAGACTCGGGTTGACGTCCATGTCCCAGTCAGATGTTATGCCATGTATCAGCCTGAAATACCCACAGCCGGCGATCATGGCCGCATTGTCAGTGCAGAGATTGGGTGGGGGAATAAGAACCTGTACAGGGGCACGTCGTAGCATCGTCTCGCGGAACTTCGAGTTAGCGGCTACTCCTCCAGCCAGGAGAATCTGCCTTACTCCCTGAGTCCTCGCAGCATTGATGGTTTTGGTCACCAGGACATCCACAATCGACTCCTGAAAGCCAGCAGCCACCTCCCTGGCAAGAAGAGTGGACTGAGGTGTGTTCTCTGTATCCATAATTCCCAGATCACGTGCCATGTGGAGCACCGCCGTTTTGAGTCCGCTGAAGCTAAAATCATCAGTCCCCTTAAGCCATGCCCGTGGCAACTGCCGTGGATTATCAACGCCTCTGGCAGCCTGTTCGATAACCGGGCCACCTGGGTAACCCAGCCCCAGCACCCGTGCTACCTTGTCGAATGCCTCACCGGCAGCGTCATCGCGGGTTCTGCCCAGCTGCCTATAATCCCCATGGTCATTCATCAACATCAAATCCGTATGCCCGCCGGAGACAATCAAGCACAGCAACGGGAATTCCGGCCGAACATCACCGGAGTCGCTGGCAAGCCAGTTGGCATAAACATGTCCCTCGAGGTGATTAACTCCAACCAGAGGAAGATTATGAGACAGAGCAAGCGACTTGGCGAGGTTTACTCCCACAAGAAGCGAGCCGGCGAGTCCGGGGCCATTGGCAACGGCAATGGCTGAGATATCAGTAAGTGTGCATTCCGCTTCTTCCAGTGCCCTCTGTAAGACCGGTAGTGAGGAGAGCAGATGCTGGCGAGAAGCCACTTCAGGAACCACACCCCCATATCGGGCATGAAGTTCCACCTGCGAGGCCACGACGTTGGAAAGGATACGGGAGCCATCTTCCACAATAGCGGCAGCGGTTTCGTCACAGGATGTCTCGATACCAAGTACCTTCATGAGACGCTACATTGCACCAATGTGTAGTTGTTTGCTATTATATCAACTCCACTCACATTTCACCAGCTTGCGTGATTTTGGAATTTCGCCGGGAAAATACGGTCCAAGGC
>JBKGZM010000047.1:0-14901 GCA_046545575.1 Dehalococcoidia bacterium | reverse complement strand
TTGCCTCCGCTCTTGCTGCTGCCCCGGAAGAGGCAGCAACATTGTCGGAGTCCCTCGCCTCGATGTTCGAGAAGGAAGAAGAATGGGAACTGGCAATAGAGGTGTACAGGCAGGGGCTGGCATGTGCCGAGGATGCTGTTCTTCACAATGGAATCGGGTATTCCCTCGCTCGAGCAAATCGCTTTGAGGAGGCCGAGCATCACTCTCGGCGGGCCATGGAACTGGAACCAGACAATGCTGCCTATGCCAATGACCTGGGCTATCTGCTCCTGGAGCAAGGTCAAGTTCATGAAGCACGTACTCTTTTCCAGCGTGCCCTCCAGCTTGATCCCTCTGATGAGCTAGCCCGGGGAAACCTTCGCAGGTGTTCTGAAGCGGCTTCTGAGTCCAAAGACGACTGAGAATGTCTTCCGAATGTAACAGCTGAATCTCCATGTAACGATTTGACGGTTTGTTGCATACTCGGTGGCTGCACGGTCACATCGATTCCCCTCCCCCTCCTGGTGCTAGTGTGTCCCTTTGGGAATAAGCATCAGTCATCAGTCAAATGATGTCTTGACAATGTCAATTTACCATGATTTATAATGAAAACCACAGTATATGTAGAAAGGCAAATCAATGAAAAAAGTGGCAATTCTGGGTGTGATTCTAGTCTTCAGTCTTGCCTTAGCACCAGCAGCCATGGCAGATGCGAACGCAGATGCAGGAAAGGATCCGGTAAAAATAGTCAACGACGGAGAGAGCATCAGTCTCGATGGTGGATCTCTAGAAACAGAGACAGAGCTCGACATACCTGATGACTGCCGCATCATCATCGTCCTGGGTGACGAGGGCATGACTATTTACAGGCGACTACTCTCTGAAGGCAATTTACCCTTGGAATCAGGTGGCTGGATGAAGATCATGAACAGCGACGTAGGATGGATAACCTCTGAGGAAAGTATTCTTGGCAGGCAGGTAGGAAGGAAGACTATAAGTGACGTACCGGGGCACAAAGATTTCATCAAGTAGACGAAGGTTTAGATGGACCCGAACACTAGTGGACTGGGGGAATAGGAAAGAATCGAGCGGCTGAAAAACAGTAGTCGAGCAAGATGACAAGCCCTGGGTTGGCAAAGGCTAGAAGGAATATCTTTGTGAGGGCAGACGGGCAACTTGGCACGTCTGCCTTCACGCTATAAGATGCCCCGAGTATTTTCCCGATAGGCAGGCCGCCCACAAATTTGTCCAAAATTCTGGGTCCACCTCAGCCTGAAAGCCCCCTACATCTTTCACTTCCTCTCCCTAGTTGGGTCAGGTTTCAAATGATTTAACGATCACCCTTTCGGTCAGATTTTAGATGATTCAAGTCGAAGTCTTTACAAACCTGTGACTCTCTGATACAATTTGTACTACTCGCTTGGGGGTGTTAGCATGTCAGCGTACAAACATGTTCAACTTTTTCTAATTCTGCCTCTTCTACTATTGACGTTTGGGCTAAGTGGATTAAGCTTTTTGCCACATGCTGCCATAGCTCAGGAAGTCACCCCGGTCAAGATCGTCGAGTTTGAAGTCTCAGCACAGGATGGTCAAGCTGTTTCCCCCGATGATCCATTAATGACTGGAGCTGTTTACCAAATTGCTTTCGCTATTGATGTTGGGACAAGTGTTAAAGACCAGCTTGTTCTCAGCACACAGCTTGAGCGTACTGGTGATCGCTATTGGAATCTTACCAATGAGGATTATGAGGGGGTGGATGTAAATACCTGGCAGCCAGGGAGACAGGAGATTTCGTTCCAGCCAGTTGAAGGAATAGCAAGATTTTCCCTGACTGGACGTATACCTGAGGAATACACAAGGACCCCACTTGAAACAGGGGAGATACTTCACAATGCTAAGTCGATACAACTATTGGAGCTTTCCCTGGGGACAAGCGGTTTCATGGAGGAGAGAAAGAGTAGCGTCATAGATGACTCCATTGCAGAGTATAGAAAGCAGCTGGAAATTAAAGAGAGTCTTCTGGAAGAGGTTGATGGTGATCCTGGATATGAGAGTTTGGTCAAGGGAATAATTGGCCAGGCAAAAGCGGAAGCAAACGATGGATATACGCGCAGAGCTGTTGAATTGCTGCAAACCATACCTGAATCGGGTTGGACACAGCCACGCGGGTCCAACATGTTGTTTATTGTGATCGCTGCTGTATTGGCCGTTATCGCACTGATAGCTATCGTACTGGTGTTTCGCAGCAGGTCTGAGGCCCAATTCTTAAAGAAACAGTCTGATGCACAGGCCAAAAAGCTCGAGCTTGTCTCGACCAAAGTTAGTAAACTCGGCGACAAGGGGATTTCCGAGGAGGTAAATCGGGTTAAGGACGAATTGCGATCGATGAGCGGGAGGTGATTAACATGCCTGAGACAGTACAGAGGAACTTTGCTCCTCAATTCGTAGGACTGGGAGGGACCGGGGCAGATGTGTTGGCTTCTATATTCAGAAACCGCAACCTCATTATGCCTCTTTTGAGAACAGAGGGAATCAAGGTTTCCTGCCTTGCCCTGGACGTAGCCGATGCCCAAATAGACCATCTTCAAAGCGTTTATAATGGGCTACTGGGAGAACTCAGGGAGCGTAACGTCCCGAGTGACAGAGTCTCTTTGATAGCAAATTCGGTGAAGTTTCCAACTCCCGATGCTATGTTCGATTTTATCGGGCAACGACCTGATTATCTGAGTAAAGAGGGAGCTCGTGTGCCTTCGGACTATAAGCCCTGGCTATCTTCAGTGGTGGAGATACCGCCATTGTCTGGAGGGGTAGGCCGCAAACGTGCTCTGGCCAAGGGTATCTATGCTTTGAATTATTATCTCCTGCGCTTAATCGATGACGCTGTTAATACCTTCCGTGAGAATATTCTTTCATCTACTCTCCAGCCTATAATTTTCGTGGTCTACGGATTGGGAGGTGGGTCTGGAAGTGGGATGGCTCTGGACTTCACGCGTCATCTGCGGATGCAGGTCGGCAGTGGAGTGCCGGTAATCGGTTTATGCGTGTGCCCATGTCCGGGCGACGATCCTCCGGCAAAAGGGGCCTCCGCTTATGCATCCCTCCTTGAACATAGCGTGGTGTTAAACAGGGATGCCAATAATTTGATAAGCAAGAAGTTTGGGAAAGCCTATGATAATCCCTTTAATGGGTTTTTCTTCGTGCCACTCTCTCCTGCATTTGGGCAAGGTAAGGGATTGAAGTATGCACATGGTGCTATTGACGATGCTATTGGCGATGTGCTTATAAAGTGCTTCAACTTTGATCCGGCTGATCTGCTTGCTACTATGGGAACTAACACAGATTTAGGGGAAAACTGGGTGCATACTATCTCTACCGTCAAGATTTCCTACCCCGTTCAGGAGTACATAGAGTTGATTAAGAGTTATTTGGCCAGGCTAGATAAGATGCGCTCGTTGAAGAAAGAGAAGAAAGAAATCTATGGTGGCTCCGATATAACTCAGACAGGAGGCGTCCGAAGGATTCTCGAGTGCTGCCGGGCTGATTTAAAAACTATCTATAGAAGATGGCTTACTCGTAGTGGAAAGTATGATCCTGAAACGTTTGAGGAAGCTGTCAGGAACCTCATCTATGAGGACCGCTCAATTGACAGCGATTTTGCCGTTTACTTAACAAGCGCCCATGAGTCCATGAAAAGCGAAATGGACGAGCTTTATCAATCAACAAAGGCCATTGGAATGGATGCTGCTGAAGGAACATTGGAAGCAAGAGTGCGTAAACTGTTAACTGAACTTTATGACATGGTAAATGATCTTCCAAGAAGATACTCTGATTTGGAATCCAGGGTCCCTGAGATTATGAACAGCTTACAAGATGACCTGACTACAGTTCAGGTTCCGCCAAGGCAGACCAATCTTCTGCGCGATGTGATGGATTTGTCCAATTTGATATATGAGTATTGCAATGCGCTGAGGGCATATCTGGAAGTGCGGAAGCTTGCTGATAAGCTAACTCGGTTTCTGGAGGCCTCGCAAAGGTCGGAGGAGCAACAGACAGACCTGTCAGCAGTAAGGACTATCGCAAATCCTGAACTCGTAGTTGTTTACTCCTTGCTTTCTTCCATGTTCAGTCCTCCGGCTACCGAACTCAGGAACATGGACGAACATCTAAGTAATTGCAGGAAAATGAGAAGGCTTTTCTCCGAGCAACAGGAGTCTATTGAACGTAATGTTGATCACCTTCGAGAACAACGGCAGAGGGAAGAATACGAGGCTGAGCGCTTAAGAGAGGATATATCAAAAGCAAAGCCTTTACTCTCTTCGCCCAAAAAGAAAAAAGCCCTGCAGGAGGAATTGGGCGACGTTGAGCACCGTATAAACATGATTGCTCAAGAGATCGATGAACAAGAAGAGAATGTGCTAGCGATGAAAGAGAGATTATCCGAATACCAAAACCTGGAGAAAAAGTACGAGATCAATTCTGACTACCGCAGACTGATACCAGACATAATTAATATGACCAACCAATACTATGAAGAACTCAACAACATGTCGAAAGATAGAGGGTTCTATGATCGAACCGCTGAACTTACAGAGAATGAGCAACTTCAGATAATGCAGCGCATACTGAAGGGTGATGAAGGAGCTCTGAGCAGGGAAAACATCTTAAGAGAGATATTGGATTATGATCACCTGAGCAACTATCTGGTTAGCGTGATGGGCCTCTTCAAATCCCCTAATACGCTAGGGCTAACCAAAGATTACAGGACAGATCTTCTCTGGTTTACTGTTGTGGCACCTCCCGGGATATGGAACAAGGACCTGGAGCAGGAAGTCGCGACGGCATTGTCCGGATACGTGGAAAGGGACGTTGCACAAAGCATATATATAAGAGAGGTTGAGTCTGATGATCCCTGGACAATAAGATTCCTTCTGGTAAGCGCAAAGGCAAAGCCTCGACAGTTGAATTACTATGTTGATATGAAACAGCTTTACAATTCTGTCTCGTTTGGTGAAAGGAATCTCGCTCATTCCTACCTGTTGGAGCAGGGCTTTGCGATCGAGGATGATGATCCGGCAAAACTCTCGTTCTGGCTGGATGCATTTGAGGATAAAGCTAGAGAGCCCGGGCTACAGCAAGGCGAACGGTCGGCAGGAGACTAACATTGTGGCTGTTTGACTGAGGAGAGTTATCATATCCGAAATTAAGAACTAATCCCCGGCACGGGACATTAATAGCCCTCGACTTCGGTGGAACATTAAGCATGAGTCTATGAAGGAGGCGTTTTGTTTTATCTATTGTTGAGTGAACTCCTCTCCATAGGCTCTTCCTTTTTCTATGGGCCTTTCTTTGATCCGGTCAGCCAAATTTCTTGCCTCATGATTACCATAAAAGGATCCCTCAGTTTCTGCTGGTTTTTGTGAGAATAACTGTCAGGAAGCAGACAATGGAATCTGGAAACACATTGACAGACGAGGAAAAGGCGCTACGATCCAGGCTACTGAAGGTGGTCCTTAGTCTGGGGGTCTTTATAGCTTCTCTGTTACTTTTCCTTATAATTCCCTACTTTCATGTTGCTATTTCTATCGTGGCGAGTTTTGCACTGGCATTTTTGTCCTACAGATCTCCTGCTGGGGCCCTTGCTGTTCTATTTGTCCTGGCTGCCCCGGGATACATTTATCAGGGAGAGTTTCCTCCCTTTGTAGTAGGCTCCGTAATAGGGTTGCTTCTGCTTCTTGCTGCAGGCAGCAATAGTCCCGCAGACGCCCTGGGAATATGTGGTGGGATAGTGGCCGCCATGCTGATGTTTACCCCTTGCTACTATTTGGCGTTGCCCGTATTCCTTGGTATCACCCTATTTCGCACGCGGCAGTCCAAAGTTGGAGACCCGGCAGGGGTGGTAGTTTTTCTGGCGTTATATTTGCCTTTCCTGGCTTCTCAACAAAGTCTTCCTAATTCAGATCAAGTCGTTTTTCTCTTTGGTCAGGTCAACCTTTCAACCCAGCCCACTGCACCATTTGTTGAAGCCAGTAGAATTTTTACGGATTTAAAGAATAGCATTGGAGTAGATCAATCTATAGTGGACAAGTTAGCCCTTTACTGGCCCATCTCTGAGGACGGACGCTTTTCGGGGTTTGTTCTTTTATTCTCCTTGCCTGCGGCTGTAAGTGCGACCTTTGGTTCCCTGCGGCTATTCAGCTGGCTGGAAGGGAGAGAAGTAGCGCAGAGATATTTGGTCTGGGTAGCCCCGATAGCGGCCCTTTTGGTGGGCGCTGCGGTTTTCTGGTTACTTATCGGTATTTTACAGGAACCACTGATGTACAGCATAGATTTCAGCGCAGGAGCGCTCTTCGGCTTGGTGGTGTTCACCATAGTCATCGGTGGTATTGGAGCGAGTGTGGAGCATTGGTTGAGCCGGCGCGATCGTGAGGCTTCATTGCGTTCAGACCTGGAGGTGCTTTCAACCCAGATTAAGGAAAAGAGCGAGGAGCTACAAACCCATTTATCTCATATCAAGGGAGTTTGCCCTGAAATCGATCTCTTTGATGAAAAGAAGCTCATTGAGAGGTGCCAACGGGAATTAGCTTCTGTATCAGAAAGGCTTGAAACGATGGATGTTGCAACGTTAAATGACAAGGTGAATTTGTTCAATCAACTGGCGGAAGAAATAGATAAAGGCTTCGAGGAAATCAATCGGAAACTTATAACCTACGTTAATGAGCGTTGGGAGCAATACAGGTACTATTTAGCTCAAGCATCTGACTTCAGCACGGTTTTTAACGACGACAGTTATCAGATACAGATTCAGTCGCTTGGCTCTGATGATACTAAGTCAATCCTGGCGAAAGAAAAAAAGCTAGACGAAGGATTCAAGTATTTGGCTCAAGGACTGGTGTCATTTGGACAGGAGATAAGCCGGACAATCAAGAGGGAGATCGACCCCGGATTCGCTGCAGCCGGCATCGAGGTTGCCCAGAATTACTTGAATGTCGGCAGCTATAAGGAGGCAGTTGAAGCATCTCTGGGAACCCTGTCAGCCATGAATGCGGTAGTAGCTGAATCAGGCCTGGATTTGGGCAAGAGCCTGGACAACACCAACAACAAACTGGTGAAAATGCTTCGAACTTCTGTAATACCCCTCTTCGAACGTGCAGGCCAGGACGAAGCAGTGGTCAAACTTAGTGAAGAACTGTTGAAGTTGGAGTCGATGAAGCCCCCCTCGAATGTACAGAAGAGATTGCCAAGCTTGCTGGAAATAGTTAATTGTATCAATGCACTATCCGCATCAGCATCTGCCGTTTTGACTCAGTTGTCAGGAAGGATAAAAGAACTTGAAGAAGACATCGATTCCAGGTTACCATCTGGATATAGCTGGGGGAAGAGAGGATTTGCTCCAAGATATGGGGAGGATATTGGTGAAGGTATGAGCGGGAAAAGGGGCAGATCGCTAAGCGCTACAGTCGAGGCTATCGAGGCTTCTATTGAAGATATAGAGACTGCAACAGCAATCATGAGGCACTATGAGATTATGCGTGAATTTGTTATAAACTATCCAAATATCGAGTATTTGATTGAAGATAAGCTGCGAACACAGGGTAGCGTTCAAGCGGATGAACTGCCTGTCAAAGAAGAGTATGCAATGCGATATCTACCATTATATGTCTCGAATAATTATTATGAGGTCAGTTTTGATCCCCGATCAGGGGTTATAAGGTATCGTGAAGAATCTCACTAGTCGAGGTTTGACAATTGGAGCAGGACATTCTTGTTCAGGCTAAAGGTATAGATTGGCGAGAGATCAAGAGCGGTGAACTGACTGTAACCGAAGACAGCATTTGTATGTATAGGGTTCCTGGTCTCCTTAAGAGGCTGCTGGGTTCGAAGCCGAAGATGAAGTCCGAGATCCCCATCTCAGCAATCCAGCAGGTTGAATTGAAATCCGATAATCAAATTTATGTTCAAATGGCCGATGAGGATGATAAATCCTCTTACGAGAGTATTAATTTCTCAAGTCCGGAAGAAGCGGAAGAGGTTACGAACGTGATGGGGGAACTTCTTCAGAGAAGACAGGAAGAGCAGCAGAAGGAGAGGGAAGAGTTAGAACTCCAGGAACTCCAGCAGGAGAGCGAAATTGCTCGAAAAACAGCAAGCTTGATATGGCTAACCGTTTCAGAGCTCAGCAATATAATTATGGGTTTGAGGAAAACTGACTGGTCCGTGATTGAGGAATCATGGCAAAAAGCGATCAATCTCAACGATACAGACACATTAAACCTGGCTGAGCACCTCAGTTCTTTCCAGACGGCTATAGAGGATGGGTCTGCTGAGCAACTCTACAGGAAAGTAGTAGATTCGTTTGAGCTGCTTGCTGACTTTGTAAGTCAAGATCAGGAAAACGTAAATGAACAACCTGAACGCACAGGTCAATTCAATGTTTGCCCTTTGGAGCATCATCTCCCTTACTTTCTCATTTTTACCTTGGCGTATATCGAGGCGCTCCTGTGTCTGGACATCGGGCATGTCGATGAAAGCCGCAAAGCTCTTGAGCGCCTTCACCGGCTTACACCTGTTTTGGAGCAAACATTTGGTTTGAATACGGGCGCTTATATCGAACAGTTAACCAGAGCCATGGAGAGCGATGATTCCAATCTAGCCTGCGAAGCCTGTCAGAGTTTGAAGCAATGTTTGGATAAGTCAAGCATGGATTGGGGAGAGCTATAATGCAAGTAGAGAAAAAGAGTTCGGTTCTTTGCCCTCACGGGCATGAAAATCTTGAGGGAACGGATCAGTGTGAGATATGTGGTCTGCCCGTTATAGCATGTAAGCAAGAGATCGATGCGTTACTTGAGTCTTTCCTCAACAAAGTTCCCTATATTGTCCCGCGTGTCCATGGTTGCTTTATCGGGGTAGGAACAAAAGGTAATGAATTGATAGACCTGTTTTACCGTACTTACTCAGGAAGTTCCGAGGAGGAGCTTTCCTTTTTCAATATAGACGCTAAGATAAGTCCTTCTGTTGTCTCATCAGAAAGAGCTATTGCCTCGAATTACCGTAATTATAGCATTGCTCAGTCCGATACGGGAGGCTTCATCTATTGCGGACTGGCGGAAAAAGCGGCTTCTCAAGATACTCAACTAAACTCCTACCTGGTGCACAGTGGTGTAAGAGAGAAAGATTCCAGTCAGGCAATCTTCGTTACTACTGCTATTGGGGGCGCTACCGGAAGCGGGATTGCCCCCGTTGTGAATAATTACTCCAGAACTCAAAACCCCGAGGTCTCTACTGTAGCAATAGCCATTGTTCCTTCTGAGGATGAAGCTGACTCTGTTCACCTTAATGCTTTCTACGCGATCTCAAGGTTGCTTACGCTTGAATCAAATCCTAACACTGACCTTATTCTACTTCTAAGTTACGACAGGTTGAAGAGAGTGAAAGGTATAGGAATCCATGGGGAAGAACTTGTTCTGGAACAAATGATAGGTTATCTGTTGAATTTATTAAGACTTGACCTATCCCAGCTAGGCATTGGACAAATAGCCAGGATGAGCAAAGGTTTAATGATTCAGGTGTTTGTGCCCTGTTTGGCCATAGGAAGGAGTATGAAGATCTTCGGCAACGTCACCAATGTTCTTGATAGCGCTCTGGCATATCCCTTAGGGGAAATCAACCCTGCAAGTGTTATGGTTTCCTATTTGATTTTGCGAAGGCCCGGTGGGGTAGCCAAAGAATATCCTGATGAGTTGATAATAAACGAGTTTGATAAGTGGAATAGAAAGCATTTCCCGGCATTAAGGGCCAGCATGGCGCACATTGTGGACTCAGAGGATCACTCTGACAGGGTTGATGCATGTGTTCTTTTGGGCGGCGATAAGGTAAGTGTGACAATGGAGGCCACAGAGAAAAGCTATCGTAGATTTAAATCCTATCTGAAGCAGTCGGTGCAGTGGGAACAATACGGGTTGTCGGAAGAGAAATTGGACGAGGCCGAACGAGTGGTACGTAGCTACGATAACACTATGGATTCGCTCAAGGTATCGGAAGCAGAAAACTAGACCCCACTAACGAGTTAACAACTAATGTCTTTACGTCTTACCAATGAGACTATAAACCTGTGCTACGCATGCAACACTATGGTGTTTTGTGACGTAGTCCTGGCTACACCCGCTCTTAACAACCTGTCCAAAATTACGGGATCACCTCAATATAACGCCTGTGTTCAGCCGCGCGTAGCAAAGCGGAGCGTTGGCCGGAACACATTGTTAGAACTCACTCCGTTTGATATTGCGTCAAAGTACTCAAGGCAATGCTGGACAGTGCGAAGTAAGGCATATTGTTCCGGTACTGCGGCCTTAGCTATACGCTTGCCTCCTAATCCTTCAGCAATTACCGCGTAAAATTCTGCTGCTGTGGCAACCTTACCGCCGCCAACTTGTTGGTGGTTGGCGTTGCTGCCGAATACGAACAGTGCAATCTGCTCTATTTGTCCTGGCATTTCGATTCCGCGGAATAGCTCGGGAATATATTTTTTGCCGAGCTCAAACTTCTTGCGAAATCGCTCTTCTCGGCGACTCCATGCATCCGCATCAAGCGACGGCTCAATATGCACCAAATGTTCCGTCTGTGGATTGAAGGCGACTATATCAAGCTCTCCTTCATACCCGCCTTTAGGCCTTCTCCCCACGAGAACATTTCGGCGAACAAAATAGCCGCTGTATTCGTACCATTCACCCACGATCTGTTCTAGATGGTTCATAGAGTTCTAACGCTCTGGCTCAGCCGCTTGAGGAGTTTTGGCTGCCGTCTTTCTCTTGCGGTAGATGCTTGGATTTTTAACCTTTCATCTCTCCCTGAATGACGCTCCTCAAGTCGGTTGCAGCCGGTTGTTAGCATCCGCTCTCGCTCGCTACTCTCGGGGTTACTTAACAGCATTCAATATCCACAGCTTTGATTCATCCAATAGCCATTTCGTAATCAAGCCAAATTGCTTAAGGTCTCCTTGAGTCATTTTATCTTTATTGACTTTAACAGTGACTTCGGGATATTCATAGCAAGCCGTTTCTTCGGGAATGCCATTATTGTGAACCAAGGAGTTCCGCAACCTTATTGCACCGTTCCATAGATTCAATTCATCTTGATTTAACAACTTCTTTTCAGATGACCTTTGCATGATTCCAGATAGATAGATTCGTCCTGAAAACCCCCGAACTTTGCGGTATTACTTGCCACTATTCTTTTTGCGGAGAATTCGAATGAAGACATTATTTCGATGAAAGACATTTTCTGAATCATTATTACTCTTTGGCCATTCTGTGCTCTAGCCTCCTCCAGATCCGCGCAATTTGTAGAAGTAAGTTTAGCCCACAAACATTTGTAGAAGTCCAGCAACTCCAGGGTCAGAGTTATATTATTGAAGGCCATTCCGAAAAAACCTGCTGGATGTTCATGGTGAGTTATTGAAAGGGTTCGAGCTATTTCGTTACCGTTACGTTCTGAAGTCCTCCTCAAGTCCCAATATAACCTGATGACATCATCCATTAGTCCTCCCTATTGAGATGCTAACAATAATTATACAGTCTGTATAAGAGGGCAAACGCAAACTGCCTTTCCCTGTATAAAAGGTTGCCGTGTCTTCTCATCCATCACACTAAATCCTGAATCTTCAGTCTTTTCCTCCCCTCTTCTCATGAAGCCCGTTCTGATTTATACAGACTGGATAAACCCGCCCACAGCCCATCGACAGGGCTTTTGACCCCGTGGCCTCCCTTGTTCAAAACATGCGTGTAAATCATGGTCGTACTGACGTGTTCATGTTTCAACAGCTCTTGGATCGTGCGGATGTCATAGCCACCTTAGAGTAAGTGGGTGGCAAGAGAATGGCAGAACGTATGGCAGCCGACTTGTTTCACCACGCCCGCCTTGCGGACGGCTTCCTTAACCGCCCGTTCAAGGATCGTCTCATGAACGTGATGCCGCCCTTCTTCACCGGTCTTAGTGTTCTCCCAGCGGTTTTCCGAGCCACTAGCATAAGCTTATCCCAACTTCGGAGATGGTCAAAGGGTATCACCTATCCCTAAGGATGTCAAGTTCATTTGCTCCACCTTAACAATCCGATGGATTGACTTATCGAGAGAAACGGAGTAAGATTTGGGGCAAACGGGAAAATGGATAACTGAGAGAAACCGGGAGCGTTGCTCCCAAAGGGGGTCAAAATGGTACTGGGTGATGTCCTTCGCTTGAATGCCCTTAATTCTCCTCGCAAGGTAGCGCTGGTTTACAGGGATACCAGGATGACATATTCCAAACTCAACCAGCGGGCAAATGGATTGACAAATGCACTGCTGAGTATCGGAGTGAGTAGGGGAGACCGGGTAGCTATACTATCTCATAACTGTTCCCAGTACGTGGAAACGTACTTCGCCACCGCCAAGGGCGGAATGCCCATTGTCCCCCTCAATACGAACCTCGATGCTGACGGAATGGCATATATCATAAACGACTCCGGGGCAAATACGCTTATTTTTGCCGACAAGTATCTGTACATGGTCAATGAGTTGCGCCCCAGATTGGAGACAGTCAATCATTATATATCCATAGGTAACGTAGAAGGGGCTGAGCCATATGAAGAGCTTGTAGCGAACCATTCGAAGGAGGAGCCAGAGGTACCAGTCGGCGAAGATGATATTGCCTGGATGCTTTATACGAGTGGAACCACAGGTCGTCCGAAGGGTGTGATGCTCAGCCACAAAAGCCAGATTGCTGACTCTGCGAATACGATATTGACCTGTTACCCCATCAGTCGGAATGACGTTCACCTGAGCCTGCTTCCAATGTTTCATATCGGCTGCATGTGGCATATGAGGTGTCACTTCTATATGGGCAGCACAAATGTGCTCATGGATACACTGGACCCCAAGATGGTGCTGGAAACCATTGAGAGGGAGCGGGTTAGCACTACATGTGTCGTACCTCCAATGGCGGTCCCGATAATCAATTACCCGGATGTCGACAAATACGATGTCAGCAGCATGCGGATAATAATATACTCCGGTGCCCCCATGTCGGAAACAATGATGGCAAGGATGAACGAGATATTTGGCGACATAGTTATGCAGGTTTACGCCCTTACTGAAGGTGGCCCGGCTATTATTATGCCGCCGCTGATGGAGGGGTCGTGGAAGCAGGTGGAAAGGAAAGGTTCGTGCGGCAAGGCTGTGCTTAATGTAGAGGTGAAGCTAGTTAATGAGGAGGGGCAGGAGTGTGGGGTGGGGGAGGTTGGAGAGATAGTGGCGAGGGGGGATAACATAATGACCGGTTATTGGAATATGCCGGAGGATACTGCCAAAACATTGAAGGATGGATTCCTCCACACCGGTGACTTGGCAAGCAAGGACGAGGATGGATACTTCTACTTCACGGGGAGGAAGAAAGACACGATAGCTAGCGGTGATAAGGTGGTGTACTCACCGGAGGTAGAGGATGCCATTTCGACGCACCCTGCGGTACTGGAGGCAGCTGTAATAGGAGTGCCCGACGAGAAGCTGGGGGAGGTGGTTAAGGCGGTCGTAGTCTTCAGGGAAGGCAAAGAAATCACCCGGGAAGAGTTGCTCGACTGGTGTAACGGTAAGATAGAGGACTACAAGATACCAAAGTTGGTTGACTTCGTCGATAGCTTGCCTAAGAATCCGGGGGGTAAAGTACTCAAGACAGTCTTGAGGGAAATGTACGCCAAGTAGGCGGGCGCATTCCGATGGAATGTGGCTGGATACCTTTGTATAATCGAGTTGGTGAGTGATCCTAAAAGACCAATCTGCCGTTCGGTTATGGAGTGTACCATGCATGGTTGACGTGAGCGAAGTAGCCAAAAACATATACATGATTGATGACCGATTATACTCCATGCCAAGGTGGGGGAGTGTCTACCTGATCAATGAAGCAAAGAAGGCGCTAGTCGAGTCTGGCCCCGCAACCTCAGCAAGTGTTGTTCTTGAGGGAATCAGGGAGCTCGGCGTTAGACCCGAAGATATAGCCTACCTCATCGTCACTCACATCCACCTGGATCACGCCGGTGGAGCTGGTGTGTTAGCAAGACATATGCCTCAGGCCGAGGTGATAGTTCACCGTAAAGGAGCACATCACCTGATAGATCCTTCCAGGTTGGTAAGCGGTGCAAAAGAGGCAAGAGGAGACGAAGTCATGGCGATGCACGGGGAAGTACTCCCCATCGACATGAACCGTGTCCGCGCTGTGAGCGATGGCGACACAATCGATCTGAGCAGCCAACAGACCCTGAGTTTCATAGACACACCCGGCCATGCTCCACATCACCTTTGTATTTATGAAACCAGAAACGACGGATTGTTCGCTGGCGATGCGGTAGCGGTGTACATCGGCGAATACGATATCTTGCTCCCTTTCCACCCTCCGCCTCAGTTTGATCTCGAACTTTGCCTGAGCACATTGCAGAGATTGGAAAGGCTATCAGCACGCAAGATGTACTATTCGCACTTCGGTGTTAGCGACCAGGTGAGCGAGCATATCGGCAGGGCCAGGGAGAAGTTGATGGTATGGGATGACATTGCCAGGAAGACCGCCAGAGAGGGTGCCTTTGCAGATTTGAGAGCAAGATTGATAAGCCAGGCTTCTGCTGAGTTAGACCCGATAAAGGGCGTGGTATCGTTGGCATCGCTGTACGACTACCTGGTCAAGAGTCACATACCCATGTGTGCTGACGGGCACGTGGAGTATTACAGAAAAGCCCTGGAGCCAATCTGATATACAGGGCTGAGCATTTCACATTCTGGCTTTTCGTTGCCTCCGATTCCGAACCTTTAGACCGATTGTCTCAAGCCTGCTGTCTCATTTCACTTGGCACTGATTGTCTTCTCGCGAAATTGGTCATTTTGCCCAACATTATAGCTTTGCGGT
>JBKGZM010000046.1:0-15883 GCA_046545575.1 Dehalococcoidia bacterium | reverse complement strand
GGCGAAGAACGAAAATAAACCAAGGGGCTTGACAAAGAGGCCCCTCATAGAAGGGCGGCAAAGGATAGCCCCGATCTGGTCTTGATGGATGTCGTCCTGAGGAGGGAAATGGACGGCATTGAAGCTGCCGAGCAAATACGCTCGCGCTCCCATATCCCCGTGGTGTATCTTACTCCATACGTGGATCACGAATTCAAGGAACGCGCAGAGGCAACACATCCCTACAACTATATCTTGAAACCTTTTGGTGACGAGGATCTTAGCAACGGTATAGAGGCAATACTTGGATAACATCCCTAAGGGAAATCGGGGAGGGGAGATTTGAACTCCCGACCTCCACGTCCCGAACATGGCGCGCTGCCAGGCTGCGCTACTCCCCGATCTTACGAGTTCATTGAGTTTGTTGAGTTGTCAGATTCAAGTGAGTGTAGCAAACTCGACATTCAACATTATATCTTCCAAAAGCCTTGACTGCAAACAAGGGACGCTTTACTCGTTGAATTTTTCCCTCTTCCAGGACTCATGCAACTCTTTTATGCGGTCTATTATGTACTCACAGGCATTTAGGGCCGGGCCACGGTGAGCCGAACTTATGGCAATGAGCAGAATGCTGTCCCCGACAGCAAATGATCCAGTACGGTGCACTAATGTAATCTCTCTCACATCGAATTTCTGCAGGGCCTCAGTTCTCACATCTTCAAGCGCCTCCTGCATAACCGTTCTGTCGACCTGAAAAGACATTCCCCGACTCGCCCTGCCTTCAGCGGATTCACGCACCGTGCCCAGGTATGAAAGTATCGCCCCACTCCTGGGATCTCGTAACGAGTTTAAGGTTTCTTCTACCGGGATTTCCCCGTCGGTTACTTTAATCACCGATTCCCCTTCTCAGTATTCCCTTGAGAGCGTCAGGCCCTGAACCGACCGGGCCCCCGCCTCTTTCAAGGCAGCCGCGCAGGCATTCAAGGTAGCCCCCGTGGTACATACATCATCGATCAAAAGGACAGCCTTCCCCTGGAACACTCGCCCTCTACATCGAAATGCCCCTTCAACGTTGCTCCGGCGATCACTGGCAATCATAGAAACCTGCGAAGGCGTGTTCCTCAGACGAATAAGAGCTCCCTTCACCAGAGGCAATTGAACAAAACGACTCAGTTCCCTGGCCAGCAACTCAGCTTGATTGTACCCCCGTTTACGCAGTCGCTTTGAATGCATGGGTACTACCGTCAGGACATCAGCAGATACGGGATTGGACTCCAGATGATCCGCCATAAGTCCGGCAAGTGGCCTGGCCAGAGACTTCATGTTCCTGTATTTGAGATAATGAACGGCATCTCGCGCCAGCCCCTGATACAGAAAAACGCATTGTAGACCATCAAGCGAGTCCAGCAAGTCACGGTCTTGAGAAGATACGACCCCGACGGACTCCGGCCTGGGTAGCAATTCACAACAACGCGGGCATAGGAAATCGCCCTCAATCCCACACCCGATACATCTCCTCGGGAAGAGCAAATCGAGTACAAAGTCTGATACTCTGGCAGTTCCCGCTCGCACGTTCATGATTTATCAAAATGCCCCATGCCGATTAGTGCTCCCAAGCTTTCAAAACCTTCTCTAACAAGATATTCCTCAATGCCTTCTACGATGCGCAACATAGCCTGCGGGTCGGTGAAGGTAGCTGTACCCACCTGAACAGCGCTGGCGCCGGCCATGATAAACTCCAGGGCATCATAAGCTGATGAAATGCCACCGCATCCGATGACCGGAATCTCGACTTCGTGTGCGACTGTGTAAACCATATACAGAGCAAGGGGCTTGATCGCCGGGCCGGAAAGTCCACCGGAGATATTCCCCAACGCAGGCTTCCGCTGTCCAACATCGATAGCCATGCCCTTGAAGGTGTTTATTACGGTCAAACAATCAGCACCGGCAGCAGCAACCGCTCGGGCAACCTCGGAAATGTCGGTTACATTGGGACTCAACTTGACGATGACCGGCAACCTCGTTTCTTTTTTGACCGCAGCGGTTACCTGTGCTGCCATTTCAGGATCAGTCCCGAATTCCATTGCGCCTGCTTCGACGTTGGGGCAACTGATATTTACCTCTATCCCGCTGATGCCTTCCACTCCATCCAGAATACCCGCTACTTGAACATATTCCTCGACGGTCTCTCCTGCGATGTTAACAATCACCGGCACCTGCCAGGTCGCCCAAATCGGGGCTTTCTCCCGGATTAAGGCTTCAACGCCGATATTCTCCAGGCCAACGGAATTCAGGAGCCCTGCGGGGGTTTCTACCAAACGTGGCTGTGGATTCCCTCGACGGGGACTCAGCGTTATTCCCTTTGAGATGATAGCCCCCAGGCGCTGGAAGTCCATAACTTCGGAATATTCCGTTCCATACCCGAAGGTCCCCGAGGCCGCGACAACCGGATTAGGCAAGAGCAAGCCGCGCTCATTTTGAGGTGCTAGCTGTACCGAGATATCCATATTACCCTACCTCGACACAAATCATCTGGGCTGCATTCATAGTCCGCTGTAGATACTCTGCAGTAACAAAGCATCTTCCTCCAGGTTAGGGCTCTCACATATTACCACACCCTTAGCCTCATAGTCCTTAAGTGCCTGAAGAAACTCTATATACTTGAAATCGGATTCCTTGAGGGTCAGATGCTTCCTCTCACCTTTTGGGCCATAATCGATGCCGGAAACATGAATATGCATGTTATCCAATCCCTGCCGACCACACCTCTCCTCTACCTGGTCCAGAACATGGGAGAACTCCCTGTAGGAATTATACCTGCCGGTTCGCGCGTGCAGATGCGCAAAATCAATGCACGGAGCGACCCCCTCCACCTCACTGCTGAGCCTCAATATCTCACTTAATGTGCCGAACTGGCCCAGCTTCCCTGTCGTCTCGGGCCTTATCCAAACCTCTCTACTTTCACTGTTCAACTGTTCCACGATTTCGCCAAGGTGTTTTTTGACTGTTTCGTACACCACATCCGGGGACTGTTTCATATAGAAAGCAGCGTGGAACACAACCCCTAATCCCCCAAATGTGGATGCAACCCGGGCAGTCTGCAAAATCCTCTGTCGGCTAGCTGCTACCTTCTTTTCTTCCTGCGAATTCAGGTTTATGAAGTACGGACCGTGAGCGGTTAACCTTACACCAAATTTTCTGGCCACCTCACCCACTGTCACGGCCACATCCGAATTCATACTCACACCCCGCACAAATTCCACCTCCATGCAGCCGAGTCCGAGATCATGAATGCGTACTATTCCAGCCTGAACAGTTTGCGATCTCGAGCTGTGCGGAATTCCTGCGGTTCCAAAGGCTAATCCCTGTGACAACAGATATCCAATCCTTCCTCCTACATTATACAGGTAAATGCAACACTGCCCTATTCTCCCTGATACCGCCGCTTTCTCATCACGGAAAGGTTGGACCGTCGCTGGTATACAACATAACCCATCAGCCCAATAGCCAGCCAGGCAAAACCGACATATCTCGCATACGGCTGTTGTATGAGCACAACCACCCAGACGAGCGCAGTGGCACCAAGTCCGATGATAGTGGTTACGGGAAAATCACGCCCCGCTATGTGTATATTCCCTTTAATCCTGAATGGTCTAGTCCAGTCAGGTCTTTTGTGCCTGAGCCTCAGAATAGCAGCATGCGCCAGCATGAACGCCATGAGAGACCCAAAGGTGTACAATGCCCCCAGATCGAGGAAGAATCCGGAGGAAAACATGCCGGGTATCAATATCCCGACCGCTATCACGGTAAACAGAATCAGCGAGATATAAGGTGTCCGGAACCGGGAGTGTATACGAGTAAGGACCGAGGGAAGCTGACCATGCCCTCCCATAGAGAAGCTCAGGCGGGAAATGCCCATGAGACCGGCGTTGGTGGCAATAAGCAGTATAGTCGCCGCCAGTATCCCAACAAGAGGCTCGAAGAAACTGCGCATCCACTCAAAAGGCAAATTGTTGGCGATTCCCGCCACCGGGTCGCGAGCCCACTCATCTACCAGGACCTGGGGAGTCATGGCACAAAGGGCAATAACGGAAATGCAGGAAAAGATTATGACCACTGCGACCATCATGTAGACAAGCGCCCTGGGTACGCGCATTTGCGGAAGGCGGGTTTCCTCGGCCATCTGTGAAATGGTTTCCACTCCCGTATACGCTATGGAGGCAAGTGCAATACCAAATATGAGATTTCCCATGCCGGGCCAGTGCCCGTTTCCAAACATATTCTCAAACAGCACTGGCAAACTGAAAATGAAAAAGAACCCCAATATCACAAGCACGGCCTGTGTTAGCAGGTCTATGATGGTGGCAAGTACATTGACGATACCGCTTTCCTTCGCTCCGAGTATGTTAATTACCATCAGGAAAATCACAATGCCGATGGAAAAGAGGGTGCCAATAACCTGTGACTCCTTGAGCGGCTCCCAGAAGTATCCCAGATAGGGAGACATAGTATAGGCGGAAATAGCGATAGTGACGATGTAGCTCAGCATAAGCGCCCAGCCAGCGGTGAAGCTTACGAACTCATTAAATCCGTGCCGGGCAAAGCTTGCTGATCCGCCTGCCTCGGGAAACATGGCAGCGCCCTCGGCATAGGTCAGAGCAGTACAAATGAAGAAAAGTCCTGCAACGAATAGCGCAACCGGCGTAGCCCCCACCGCCACCACCGCCACCACACCAAGGGCGTAGTATATCGAGGAGCCTACATTACCATAGCCGGCGGCGAAGAGTTCCGGCACTCCAAGAACGCGGCGAAGGCGCGTGCTAAAGCGCCTTCGCCGCAGTACAGTATCTCCTGGCTTCTGACTCGGGACCCTGTGCATTAAAACCTCTATCTAGAGCTCAACCCGCCTCTGTTTTGTCCGGCATTTCTCGGCTGTAACTATCGATGAAATCTGCGATATCGTCGTATCCATATCTCCCGTATGGCTTACCACAACGTAATCAAAATCGGGCAGGCGTTGTATTTCCTCATCAGCCTCCCTGATGCGTCTCTCCAAAGCCTCTGCCGACTCCGTTTTCCGCTGCCTGAGCCGTCGATGGAGTTCCTCCATCGACGGCGGAGAGACAAAGATGGCCACCGCTTCAGGAGCGATTCGTTTGATGTTGTCCACTCCCTGAACATCGACTTTAACCATTACATCCCTGCCCTCACGGAGAACATCCCTGACAGGTTGCTTTGGCACGCCATAAAGGTGCCCGTATACCTCAGCCCATTCGAGAAGCTCCCCTTCCTCTCTCATCCCCTCAAATCTCTCCCTTCCAACGAAATAGTAGTCTTCCCCATCAACCTCGGTTGACCGCTGCGGCCTCGTTGTCGCAGTTATAGCGTAGAAAAAGTCATGCCCGAGTTCCTTCATCCTCAAAATGAGCGCATCCTTCCCCACACCCGACGGGCCTGATAGAACGATCAGAAGAGGATTTGGTTCGTTGTACATAATTACAGCCTTTTCATTCTATTATCCACTAACAAGGATTTCAAGTGCAGTTCCCGTTAACCTTGCGTTTACTATGCCACAATTGTACAATATCTTTGGGTGTAGTACATCAATATAATAACTGAGTGGACCAATACGATGGAAAAAGGAACATGGACGCTAAAAACAGGCTTGGCCCAGATGCTGAAGGGCGGGGTTATTATGGATGTTGTAACCCCGGAGCAGGCCAAAATCGCTGAAGAGGCGGGGGCATGCGCTGTGATGGCCCTGGAGAGGGTGCCCGCTGATATACGTGCCGCTGGTGGCATAGCTCGCATGGCCGATCCTACCGTAATTCAGGCGATAATGAACGCGGTTAGTATCCCCGTGATGGCGAAATGCCGCATCGGGCACTTCGTTGAAGCACAGGTTCTTGAGTCCCTGGGTGTAGACTATATCGATGAATCAGAGGTCCTTACCCCTGCGGATGAGGCAAATCATGTCTGGAAACATGATTTTAAGGTGCCCTTTGTATGTGGATGCCGCGACCTAGGCGAGGCTCTTCGGCGCATCGCTGAGGGAGCGGCTATGATGAGGACCAAGGGTGAAGCCGGGACAGGAAACGTCGTTGAAGCGGTAAGGCACATGAGAGCGGTGATGGGCAATATGCGCAAAATCCAGAGCATGTCGGAAGATGAGTTGGGCACTGAAGCCAAGTCCCTGGGGGCCCCCCTTGAACTGGTCCAGGAAGTGCATCGAACCGGCAAACTTCCGGTGGTGAACTTCGCCGCTGGGGGGATAGCCACACCAGCGGATGCAGCTCTGATGATGCAGTTGGGCGCAGAGGGTGTTTTCGTAGGCTCAGGTATTTTCAAATCCTCCAACCCCGAGACAAGGGCAAAAGCCATTGTCAAGGCAACGACACACTACCAGGATCCGCAACTTATTGCAGAGGCCTCCAGGGACCTGGGAGAAGCTATGCCGGGACTGGAGATAGGAAACATCCCCGAAAATGAGATCATGGCGACTAGAGGATAGTTTTTGAGACTACCTTTCATAGCTGACCATAAAAGTTTCCTCTCCCTTGAGGGGAGAGGATTAAGGTGAGGGTGATTCCCAACCCCTCTAACTCACTCCAAAGGTTGCATGACACCAGGTGTTCCACGTTGAAGAAAATCGGCGTATTGGCTTTACAGGGAGCGTTTGTTGAGCATGAGAAATGCTTGACTCAGATAGGGGCGGAGGCTATTCTCATCCGTCTACCTCGCCAGATTGAGCAGATGGACGGACTTATCATTCCCGGCGGCGAAAGCTCCAGCATCAGCAGGTTGATGAATGACTACGAACTGACAAACGCTTTACAGAGACATATCACAGATGGCTTACCTGTTTTCGGAATCTGCGCAGGCATGATACTACTGGCTAGAGAGGCAATCGGACTCAGAGAACAAGCGCTGGGCGCAATGGATATCGTAGTCCGACGCAATGCCTTCGGTCGCCAGGTGGATAGCTTCGAAATCGACCTCCCTGTACCAGCACTCGGTGAGCCGCCATTCCATGCGGTGTTTATCCGTGCCCCCTGGATCGAGGATACAGGTCCAGACGTGGAGATTCTAGCCAAACTCCCCGATGGAACCCCGGTAGCCGCAAGGCAACGCAATATCCTGGTTGCCTCTTTCCATCCTGAACTCACAAACGATACCCGTTTTCACGCCTACTTTCTGAGTATGGCAGAGAGGAGGGAAAAATGCAGAAAATAGTTACCGATGACCTGGACATACTTCTCAGCGTTTTGCCGCCGCATATCGCCCGGCCTCTATGGCATAAGGAAAATCGCCATTCGTTACTGGAGGTAGTGCTTGACCTGGGACGGCAGCCGGAAGCCCGTTACTCAGACGAGCAAGAGCTTCTCAGCTCTTCCGAAGTTACCATGGAAGATATCGACCATGTGGTGTCCCATCTGGGCAATTTCAGCGGAGATAATCGCGCCGGCATCGAGAGGACCCTGCACCGTATCTCGGCAATGCGTAATCGGACCGGGCGGATAATAGGACTTTCATGCCGTGTGGGGCGGGCTGTCTTCGGCACCATAGACCTCATCCAGGACCTGGTAGAATCAGGACAGAGCATTATGCTTCTGGGACGCCCGGGAGTCGGCAAGACAACGATGCTGCGTGAAACAGCCCGCGTGCTCGCCGACGATCTGAACAAGCGAGTGGTTATCGTCGATACCTCCAACGAGATCGCCGGAGATGGCGATATACCACACCCCGCCATTGGTCGCGCACGAAGAATGCAGGTTCCCGAGCCTTCAATGCAGCATGCTGTAATGATCGAGGCAGTGGAAAACCACATGCCAGAGGTAATCGTCATCGACGAGATCGGCACCGAACTTGAGACCCAGGCTGCTCGTACTATTGCCGAACGCGGAGTACAGCTCGTAGGAACAGCACACGGCACCACGCTGGAAAACCTGATCATGAACCCGACCCTCGCTGACCTCGTGGGTGGTATTCAGTCAGTGACACTCGGCGACGAAGAGGCACGCCGGCGGCGCACAAAGAAATCCATTCTGGAAAGAAAAGCACCACCCACCTTTGACATCGTGGCTGAAATACAGAGCTGGGACCGCGTCGCCATCCACCCTGATGTATCCAGGACAGTCGACGCCATACTCCGTGGTCAAAAGACGGAAACAGAGGAACGCTGGTTCGGAAAAGACGGCAAAATCCAAACCAAAAGGAAAGCTTCCTCCCCGGTAGTGCAAGCAGAGCATGATGTAAAACCTGCCAAAACTTTGACCACGAAAAGGATTTTCCCATTCGGTATCGACCGCAACCGGCTGGAAAAGGTGGCTGAGAAACTGCAGCTTCCTATGAATGTCGTTGATAACCTTGATTCCGCTGATCTCCTGATGATCAGCAAGAATCATTACCGGAAGAACCTCCAAATCCTAAATGCCGCTGAGGAAAGAAAGATCCCGGTTTACGTCTTGAGAAGCAATACCCCTTCGCAAGTGGAGAAAAGCCTGACCGACATCTACGATACACGAGCGGCCCCTGACGCTGTCACAACAGCCCTGAAGGAAGCTCAAGAGGCAATCAACGCGGTCAAGCAGGGAAGCGATCCCCTGGAGCTGAGCCCTACGAACTCATTTATTCGCCGCTTACAGCATGAGCTCATAGTAAGACATGCCCTGAGTTCCGAAAGCACAGGTAAGGAGCCCCACCGGCGAGTAAGGGTGTTCAGTGAATGACCTCCAAGGTCCGGCCCAACGATTCAGGCCAGGTAAAGCTTTCTGGCCAACCAGAAAAGGAATCGGGGAATCGGTTTAACCAGTTCTAGAAACCTGTAAGTGCCATACGCTATCACCATCCCGATTACCGCACCACCCAGAACATCCAGAGGATAATGGACGCCCGCATAGACTCGCGCAAAGGACCAGAGGAAGGCAAGGACAAAGACGGGGGTCGAGGCCTTCCTGCTGTAGAACCACATCCCCATGGCAGCCGCAAAGATTGACGCCGCCACATTGGCAGGGAATGAGGGGTCACCGGGAAAGTAGAAAACGATCTCCGCTGCTTCCCGGGCCGATTCATGCACCTCAAATGGCCGGGGCCAAGGGTCAAACTTTGCCACATGATTAAGAAGCCACACAGCCAGATTGGCAAACCCCAGGGAAGTTGATGCACACATAGCCCCCCACTGATTTTTGCTCCGCACAAGCGGGTCCCTGGTACCAAACCATAGAAACAGCAGGACCATGCTCATGGTGACCGGCACAAAGAAATCACAGGCCAGCAAACTCATGAGCCTATCGAGTACAGCAGAATTCCCCGCCAGGCCTGTAAGCCATATGGAGAGTTGTGCATCAGGGGAAATCATTATCCCTTTTTCGCCTTGTTGGAAAGTCTCTGTATAAACGCCTGAAAAACGGGTCTCCCTTTCAAGTCCTCAAGTCCCTCCCCAAGTGTTGAGGCCTTACCGGACTCGCCGCTACGAGGATTAAGGGAGGAAAACAGGAAAGTGGCAAGAAGCGCAAGCAACGACCCCAAAAGGAAATATCCCAGCTGCTGCGCGCCCTCCACCTCTGCATGAGGCATATCGAGGTTCGTTTGGCTGAAAAACCAGCCATAGGTTACCCCTAGAAGTAGAAAACCGACGAGGTATGTAATAACTGTGTTCTTGAATAAATAGAGTCCTCTCAACCGACCATGAGCAGCTGCGATCTGGAAAACCCCCAAAGCCCCACCAAATATAAGCAATAGATACATTAACGTGAAATCAACCATCCTTGCGCTCTGTTCACGCAAGAGTATACCAAGCTACGAGACCTGAAGCAAGCCCTATCCCTGGCCTCTAGTCTAGAAAAGAAAACACCAATTGACAGAACGCAAGCTTTTCGGTATGTTCTAGCACGGGAGGATAATAGACGCATTGCTCAACAATTCTGGAGGTTAAAACTTGGAGAAGAAAACAATCAAGGACATCCAAACCAAGGGAAAGAGGGTTCTTGTCCGCGTCGACTTCAACGTCCCGATGGACAGGTCAACAGGGGAAATCACCGATGACAGCCGCATACGGGCAACCCTTCCCACAATCGAGCATCTTGTCAATCAGGGAGCCAAAACGATCCTGGCGTCGCACCTGGGCCGGCCCGATGGAAAAGTAGTAGAGAAGCTGAGGCTTGCTCCTGTGGGTGAGTGGCTTTCTAAGCTTTTGGGAAGACCGGTAAGCTGCACACGCGATTGCATCGGCACCGGGGTTGAGCAAGCGGTCAATGAAATGAGGGAAGGAGACGTGATCCTTCTGGAGAATCTGCGCTTCTACCCTGAGGAAGAGGAAAACGACCCTCAATTCTCCCAATCCCTGGCTCGATTAGCCGATATCTATGTCGATGATGCCTTCGGTGCAGCGCACAGAGCCCACGCTTCAACTGTGGGCGTGGCCCAGCATTTGCCAGCGGTCGCAGGACTGCTAATGGCAAAAGAACTGGGCTTCCTGGGCAAAGCCCTGGCAAATCCCGACCGACCGTTTGCGATGGTCGTTGGCGGGGCAAAAGTCAGCGACAAGATCGGACTGCTGGAAAACATCATGAAAAAGGTAGATTATCTAATAATCGGCGGCGGCATGGCCAATACGTTCCTCAAAGCTCAGGGCTACAACACCGGCAGCTCAAAGGTCGAGCTTGACCACCTGGAGTCTGCGCGCAAAATACTGGATAAAGCGTCCAACAACAGCGTTCACTTGCTACTACCCACCGACGCAGTTGTCGCCAAGGAATTCAGTCGCGAATCCGAACACAAAACCGTTCCTATCTCCGAAGTGCCTGAGGACTGGATGATCATGGACATCGGCCCCGAGACTGCTGCCAAATTCAACGAAGAACTCACCAGGTGTAAGACAGTTGTCTGGAATGGTACGATGGGAGTATTCGAGTTTCCCCCCTTCGCTGAGGGCACCAGGTCTATAGCATCCTCCATAGCTAAGCTTGATGCAATGACAATCATCGGCGGGGGAGATACCGCTGAAGCCGTAGTGGAATTAGGACTCAGAGACCATATTTCCCACATCTCAACAGGCGGCGGAGCTTCTCTCAGATTCCTTGAGGGCAAGAGATTGCCCGGGGTCAAGGTGCTGTTGGATAAGTAGGGTTTGAATAAACGAGCCATTCAAGATAAAATACCTTCAGCAATAAATCAATGATGAATTTGGATATCCTGAAGCAAATCTCAGTAAGAACACCATCCAAAATAGTCATGCTCGTGTTCGACGGACTCGGCGGCCTGACAGACCCTGAAACAGGGAGAACCGAGCTGGAAACCGCCAGCACGCCCAATCTCGACAGGCTGGCAAGCGAAGGTGTGTGTGGACTTGCACATCCAGTAAGTCCGGGGATTACCCCGGGCAGTGCTCCTGGACATCTCTCACTCTTCGGCTATGACCCTGTGCAATATATTGTGGGGCGGGGAGTGCTGGAAGTCCTGGGCATCGACTTCGAGTTAGCAGAAGGCGACGTCGCTGCGCGTTGCAACTTCTGTACCGTCGATGAAAATGGCGTTATCACCGACCGCCGTGCCGGCCGTATCGCCAGCGAGAAAAGCGCCGAACTCTGCAAGAAGCTCAATCAAATCACCATAGAAGGCATTGAGATATTCGTCCTTCCGGTAAGAGAGCACCGCTTTGCGGTAGTGTTTAGAGGTCCTGAACTCAGCGGCGATGTTGAGGATACCGATCCCCAGCAGGCTGGACTCACGCCAAAGGAAGCAATACCGCATTCTGATGGCGCTAAAAGGACAGCCGCGATAGTCAACGAGTTCATCGCCAAATCCAGGTCCCTCCTTGCAGATTCCTCCCCCGCCAACATGCTCCTCTTCCGGGGAATATCCCAGCATCCGAACCTGCCTCAGATGAGGGATATATTCAAGCTAAGTCCGGCTGCCATCGCCACATATCCCATGTACCGCGGACTCGCAAAGCTGGTAGGAATGGATGTTCTCGCTACGGGAACAACCTTCACTGACGAGATCAGCACCTTGAGGTCTCACTGGGGTGACCACGATTTCTTCTACATCCACATTAAACAGACGGACTCTTCAGGAGAGGACGGGGATTTCCAGCGGAAGGTAAAGGTAATAGAAGAGGCTGACCAAGTGTTACCGGAGCTCATGGATTTGAGCCCCGATGTGCTGGTCGTATCCGCCGATCATTCGACTCCCGCTGTATTGAAAGGCCATAGCTGGCATCCGGTGCCTCTGCTTATTCACTCCAGGTATTGTCGCACCGACGCAGTGAAAGAGTTCTCTGAGAAAGCCTGTGTGGCAGGCGGACTAGGCACGATATCAAGTACCGACATCATGCCCCTTGCCATGGCCAACGCCCTGAAACTCAACAAGTTTGGAGCCTGACAATGCGCACTCAGAGGCTTTCTTCATCTCTCAGCATGATCAATCCCGAGCCCCCGGTAACGGGATGGCAGGAGTTCGTGAGCGTTTACGTGCTGGGCAACGAGTACAAGGCGCTCATAGACGTGGGACCTCGGTCCGGCGCAGACGCCATCATCGAGGGCCTTAAGGAACTGGAAGTGGACCGTGATAAGGTGAGTTGCATCCTGCTCACCCATGTCCACATCGACCACGCAGGGGCCACCGGTGACCTTTTGAACTATTTGCCAAATGCAAAAGTCATCGTCCATCCCAAAGGCGCCCCTCACCTGGCAGACCCCGAAAAGCTGTGGCAGGGGAGCTTGAAAACAACGGAAGAGCTCGCGGAAATGCAGGGCCGACCGCAGAATGTCCCGCAAGAACGGATATCCCCTGTGGAGGAGGGAACCGTGATCCGGCTGGGTAACGACTTCGAACTTGAGGTGGTCTACACACCGGGCCATGCCTCACACCACATGAGTTTTCTGGAAAGAAACACAGGAATGCTCTTTGCCGGTGAGGCAGGAGGAATCTATGTTCCCAAAATCGACCTGCTGAGGCCCGCCACCCCTCCTCCACTCAGGCTGGACGACAAGCTCTCCTCCATCGATGAATTACTGCAACACGACACAAGCGGCATATACTACGCTCATTTCGGCCCTCAACCAGACGCGCCGAAACGGCTCAAAGAGTACAGAGAAATGCTCAAACTATGGTTTGACACAATTTCCAAAGGGCTTACAAGAAACCTGTCCCCGGATGAGATGCTGTCAGAGCTTATCTCGCAGGACGGGAATCTGGCAACCATTGACACACTCCCGGCAGAGGAATACCAGCGGGAACGATATTTCCTCACGAACGCCGTCAAAGGCTTTATGCAGTATATTCAGAAACAATAGGTCCTTTCCCCCAGGAGGTAAATTATGCGTACACCGATAATCGCTGGAAACTGGAAGATGAACACCACCGTTACCGAGGCAATAGACCTGGTAAATGCAATGAAGGACAGACTTGAAGGCATAAAGGGAGCGGAAAAGGTAATCTGCCCTCCGTTTGTATACCTGTACCCGATAAAGGAAATCCTCAAGGGCTCATCAATCGGACTGGGTGCTCAGAATATGTATTTCGAGGAGAAGGGGGCATACACCGGCGAGGTCTCTCCACTGATGATCGCTGACCTGTGCCAGTACGTGATTCTGGGTCACTCGGAGAGGCGAATGTACCTGGGCGAATCCGACGAAATGATCAACAAGAAGATAAAGGCGGCTATAAGATTCGGGCTCACGCCAATCATCTGCGTTGGTGAAACACTCAACCAGAAAGAATCAAGAAAAACGGAACAGGTAATCACCCGGCAGGTCAGAGCGGCGCTGGAGGGGCTGGAATCAATAGAGAACCTCATAATGGCGTATGAGCCCGTCTGGGCTATTGGCACCGGAAAGGCAGCAACAGAGGAGGAGGCCGACAGGACTATCGGACTGATAAGGACTGTTGTTTCGCAGCTCTTTGGTCCGGTAGCGGAGAGCCTGCGAATCCAGTATGGCGGGAGCACCAATTCCAAGAACATCTCTGCCTTCATGGGACAGCCCGAGATCGATGGTGTGCTGGTCGGCGGGGCAAGCCTCAAACCCGATGAATTCGTGAGCATGGTGGAGCAGAGTGCACTACATTAGTGATAAAAAGTGAATTCACTCGTTGTGATCGTGGGCCCTACCGCTGTGGGCAAGAGCTCTCTGGCGTTAGAGCTTGCCCACAGATATAACGGGGAGATCGTAAGCGCTGACAGTCGCCAGGTCTACCGCCATATGGACATCGGCACCGCAAAGCCAACTCCCCACGAGCGGAGCATTGCCCCTCACCATCTAATTGACATAATCAATCCAGATGATTCATTCAATGTAGCCATGTATCAGGACATGGCCTACAAGACAATAAACGATATTCAACAGCGAAACAGGTTGCCCTTCCTCGTAGGAGGGACCTGTCTCTATGTCTGGGCCACCCTGGAGGGATGGAACATTCCACAGGTTCCGCCAAATAATCGTCTGAGGCAGGAGCTTGAGGAGAGGGCAAAGAACGGAGAAAGCGACAGGCTTTACCAGGAACTGCAGGAGCTGGACCCCTCGGCAGCCGGGCGAATCGATCCACGGAATGTGCGCCGTGTTATCAGGGCGCTGGAGGTTTGCCACACCACCGGCAAGCCCTTTTCACATTTCCGTACGAAGAATCCGCCTGCGTTTAATACATTGATTGTGGGATTGACCGCGCAAAGGGATGAACTATATCGACGTATTGATTCCCGGGTGGATTCGATGATCGGGCAGGGGCTGGTCGAGGAGGTAAGAGAGCTGCTCAACAGAGGATATTCCGCCGATCTGCCTGCAATGTCCAGCGTGGGATATCGAGAGATCATTCAGTTCCTCGATGGGGAAATGGACCTGTCCGCGGCGGCTCAGCGCATCAAGTTCGAGACACACCGTTTCGCCCGCCATCAATACGCCTGGTTTCGGCTGGATGACGAGCGGATTCGCTGGCTTGATATAAATGAGGAGGTCAGGCGGAAAGCACTGGAGCTGGTAAATCAAGTTCGGGGGTGAGAGTTCGCGGCGCGAGGCTTCGCCTCGCGCCGCGATTCCGACCATCCTTACTCTATGCCAAAGCAAACCTGTACGTTGACACTGACCTCTTGCTCGCCGAGACTTATCGGCGTAGAGGCACTCTCAGCCCTATCCATAGCAGCCGGAACAGGCATGGGGGCGCTGTAACCCCCACTGCCTTCCGTAATGTATGTGGGCTCGCCAAGGGTCACGCCGGCCAATTCGGCAAGCTGTTCCGCCTTGGACTTGGCCGCTTTAAAGGCCTTCTCCCGAGCCTCTACCTGGTACTCCGTCGGGTCTTCTATGGTGAAGTTTATTCCCTGAATCCTGGCGAGGTCGCCACCGGCCCCGGCCACGGAGTCAATGACACTGGTTACCTTGTAGTCCAGCGGTTGACTCTCTTGAGGCTCCTGCCTTATCTTGGCAGTCACCGTATTGGTCACCCGGTATCCGGTCACTATCTGTTCTTCATTTTCTCTATCCCGCTTCGTCTGTTGTTGAATGCTGAAATACCGGGTCTGGATATCCTTTTCAGCCACTCCGGCATCCTTCAAGGCCTGCATGACCTCGTTCATGGCTTCAGCGGCCTGCGTTCGAGCTTCGGACACCGTATCCGCCTGAGCTTCTACTCCCAGAGTGAGGACAGCGAGATCAGGAGTCACAGAGACCTTGCCCTGACCGTTCACCCATATCCCTGTCTGCTGGGAATTGCCGACTGAGAGTAATTTCTCCCCCGAGACGGTAACCCCATCACCAGCAGCAGAACCGCTGCCCGGTACTGCACACCCTACGGCCGCAACAAGGGCTGTCAGAATGAACACGCTAAATGCCACAATCCATACCTTTTTCATTTTCGAACCTCCTTCTATGAGGGGCCTCTTTGTCAAGCCCCTTGGTTTATTTTCTCGTTC
>JBKGZM010000045.1:0-15940 GCA_046545575.1 Dehalococcoidia bacterium | reverse complement strand
GCACCTCTGCACCCTTGCACCCTAGCACCTCCGCACCCCCGCTCTCCTGCACAGTAATAATCCCCGCACGAAATGAAAGCGAGCGAATTGGTCAGGTAATAAAAGATTCCCAAAAGCACGCTGGCGAGGTCATCGTGGTGGACGATGCCAGCACGGACGGAACAGCCGGGGTAGCAAGGGAACTCGGAGCTACGGTGGTGGGCAATACCCGGAGGAGGGGCTACATCGGAGCTATCAAGACCGGATTCCAAAGAGCCAGCGGCGACATTGTAGTAACTATTGATGCCGACGGCGAGCATGATCCCCGTGACATCCCACAACTCATCAAACCCATTTCGGACGGCAAAGCCGATTTAGTGCTTGGGAAAAGAGAGGAAATCTCCAGGATATCAGAGAAGTTCATCAACTGGCTTACCAGCTTCAAAGTGAAAGTGGCCGACTCGGGCACCGGTTTCAGGGCCATCAAGAGAGAACTCGCTGTTCAGCTAAAGCTGACAGGGAAGTGCACATGTGGTATACTGGTGCTTGAAGCAAATCACCATGGTGCCAGGACCGCCGAGGTGCCCGTCTCACTTCGCCCGGTTCTCAAGCCAAGGAAAATCGCCTGGGGACATTTCCAGCAGATATTCTACGTACTTCGATGGTTGATCGGTTGGTAGTCGGGAGTCGAGAGTCGGGAGTCAAGAGAGAATCTTTGGGGGAGGAAGATTTCTCCCTTCGGTCGAAATGACAAATGCGCTAGACTCCCACACAGCAAAGTTGCTATAATTGGACCACCTGAGTGGGGATCGGGGACGGGAGTTAGGGAGCGGAGGAGAGGGGGAGAAAACCTTGAAGGTTTAACCTCGTTTAATTGTGGAGAGTTTGGCAGCAATTGGGTAGAGGAGGTAAAGAGAAATCAAGGTAAACTTCTCCAAACATGCTAAGCGACAATTGAAGGAGAGGAATATACCTGAGAGTATAGTAGCCAGTGCTCTTGAAGAACCGGACCAAGTCCTGCACAGTAAGAAGGGAAGAAAGATTGCCCATAAGATGTTTGAGAAGGATGGCGAACATTTTCTTCTTAGAGTGATTTTCTTGGAAGAGAACGATGCAAAGAAAGTGATCACAGGCTACTGTACATCCAGGATAGACAAGTATTGGAGGTGAAGGGATGAGGATTACTTATGATGAGGAAGTAGACGCTCTTTATGTAAGGCTTAAGGAAACCCCATATCATGAAAGTGATGAAATAAGAGAGGGCCTGATTCTGGATTACGACGAGAGCGGCAACCTTATTGGTATGGAGATTATGGATGCTAGCGATTATCTCTCGCCACAGGAACTTGCTACTGTAAATTTTAGCCTTGAGAGGGCGTCCAGTAAGGCCAAATAGTGCAATAAAAGGATGGAACCTTGAACGCGGAACTTGGCACGCCTGAAAAGTATCATAAGGCACAAGAAATCGTTGGGCAGTTCAACGTGCAGTTTTAAACCCCATTATGGTAAATTAGAGGGTTTCACCTATCCTCTTGGTGGCATTGACGATTGCCCCGCACCGTTAAAAGAAGTTAAAATGAGGAAGAGGTAGGATATGGCTCAATATCAGACAGAGCCGAATGAAGAGGCATTAGCGGAGATCATCAGGCGTATTGTCGAGGTAGCCCAGCCGGATCAAATCATTCTCTTTGGCTCCGCTGCCAGAGGCAAAGTAAGATCCAACAGTGATTTAGATCTGCTAGTAGTTAAGCAGGGGAATTTTCATCGCGGCCGCCTTACGGAGGACATCTATATGAGCCTCATCGGTGTGGGACAAGCTGTAGATGTCATCGTCGTCACCCCCGAGGACGTTGAGCGGTATCGGAATAGCCATTCTCTGGTTATTGCGCCTGCCCTGCGGGAAGGAAAGACCGTCTATGCAGCCGGAACGTCTGCCCCCAGATAACCCGGGAGAATGGCTCAGCCGTGCCCGTAGCAACTTAATCCGGGCAAAAACGGAGGTCCCCGGTGTCTATTTAGAAGACCTTTGTTTGATGCCCAGCAGGCAGCTGAAAAAGCTCTCAAGGCTCTGCTCATTGATCGGGGAGTTACATTTCCTTACGTTCATGACTTAGCCGACCTCATCACGGTACTCGAGCAAGCAGGTGAAGCGATCCCTGAAGTAGCGAAAGAAGCAGGACGATTGACCAGGTTTGCCGTTGTGGCACGCTATCCCGGCCTGGGTGAGCCAGTCACCTATCAGGAATACCAAGAGGCTGTAGCAATAGCCGAAAGGGTTGTCCGCTGGGCGGAAGAGGTTATGGAGAGGATGTAGTGTTGGCAGTTCTGGTGCAGCTATAATCGTTCACGTACTCATCCGCCAGAGGCGGAAAGCAACCCCCTTAGTCCCCCTTTGGTAAAGGGGGATTCAGGGGGTTTAAAGAGATTGCTTCGGCGAGTTCCCTCGCTAATGCTCGGGACAAGCCTCGCAATGACATTCGGTTGGACACCTACATGGGGCCCTGGTCCCCGATTCCCAATCCTGGTTGACGCACCCGACTACATTACGGTAGACTTATTCCATGCGTCACATCAGATATCAAATCTGCAAGTGTGCACAATCTGGATGACTGAGAGCACAACGGTCGATACCAAGTTCATTACTATGTATCCCGACAAAAGGAGATAGATAGAATGCCACACAAGTTATTTGAGGAAGTTGTTTTGAGAAGAGATATTCCTGAGAGGGGATTGAAGAAGGGCGATGTTGCAACCATTGTCGAACACCATCCTATTTCTGAGGGCGAAGATGGTTACTCGCTGGAACTGTTTAATGCGCTGGGGGATACAATAGCAGTGATAACCGTGCCTGAATCAACCATTGAGCCCTTAACTGAGGATGAGGTGTTCAGTGTTCGCACATTGGCAACCGCGCAAGAGTAATCGTTAAACTCAGAACCTGGAACCTTGAACGTAGAACTTGGAAGGCGGAGCCTGTAACATAGAACAATGAACACAACCTAACAAAACCAACCAAACCAACAAAACCGAACTACGTGAGGGTAGTATAATAGTAGTGGAACCATTACACTAGACTATAGAACAAGGCTTAGACCGTGGAACGCGAGGTTGAGTATGTAGTAAGGCTTGGTCTATTTGACCGATATAGACATAAGCATGGTAGGGTAAGAGGTAAGGTCGTATATTTTCGCATCCAATATGAGACCCTGGTAGTACATGGAGGAAAAGGAGATGATACAAAGGAATACTGAGCTAAGCACTGAGTTTAGCCGATACCTATTTGAGCACCCAGAATTTGAAGAGCAGATTCCTGTTGAAGCTGAAATTGTACTCCTTCCTGAGTTTGACCCCGACCTTAAGAACCATAATTTAAAGCTTGGACGGGAGCTTGAAGAAAGTGGAGCGGAGGTTACCTATATAAGAATTACCAGACTCAGATCAAAAACCCTGTCCAGCATAGAGGAAGCAAAGGTGGACTCCCCCATCTCATAGTTGGTGTTTCAAGATGAAGATAGAGAAATTTGAAGACATTCAAGCCTGGCAAAAGGCTAGGCGCTTAGCGCCTAATTCCGCCAGAGGCGGAACAAAATGTCGTCGATACGGAATGTAGAATCTCAAATTTGACTGCCCGCCTATGGCGGGCCACCTCTCTCCAGCGAAGTCTGGGGAGAGGCGTAGGTATATTATTTTTTAGTTAATGGGAGGGGAATATGAAGATAGCATATGATCCAAAGGTAGACGCCCTTTACATTCGGTTTATTGAGGAACCAATGGAGTGCGAAGTTATTCGGCTCAATCGGCAGTCGATAGTGTGCAATTATTAGGCGCAGCACGCTACTTACGCGGGAAGGAGGGTTATATGCAAGACCAGTTGAAATTGGACAGAATCACCATACAGCCTGGGGTCATGGGCGGGCAGCCTTGTGTGAGAGGACTGCGAATACCTGTATCCCTCGTAATCAGGCTCATTGCTGCTGGGAAGAGCACAAGAGAAATACTTGAAGATTATCCCGAGCTTGAAGAGGAAGACATAAAACAGGTGCTTGACTACGCAGCTTGGGCTGTATCAGAAAAGAACTTGTCGGTGGCACCGTGATAGAAGAACATAGAATCCGTGTCAGGGAGCTTCCTGTCTGACCCTGCACTCTTTTACGAGGCCCAAATGCCTGAAGTAATCATCATTGGCGGCGGGGTTGTTGGCTTGAGCATTGCCTAACTCAGGCGCATTCCAGAGAGGAGTGTTTTATATAGGTGCTAAGCGCCTAATTCCGCCAGAGGCGGAACAAAATGTTGTCGATACGGAATGTAGAATTCTGAATTCAATTGCCCGCCTATGGCGGGCAACCTCTCCCCAGCGAAGTCTGGGGAGAGGCGTAGGCGGTTGATGGGGAAGAAGATGAACATTCTCTATGATGACAGAACGGACCTACTATATAGCCGATTGGACGACAGGCAACAGGAAGTTGTGAACAAGCGAGTCTCCGAGGATGTTGTGCTGGACGTAGGGGAGAATGAAGGAGGGGCAGAAGAATAATAGGATTAACTCAGGAAGGTGGATGAGAATATGAAACAGGAGCTAAAATCATTCTATGATGAAGAGAACGATATCCTTTACATGACTAGGGAAGGGAAGGAGAACGAGTTTGTAGAGGTTCAGCCCGGGATAGGACTGGAGTTTGACGAAAACCGCCAAATTATCGGCATAGAGATTATGAAGGCCTCAAAGGTACTAAAGGGTGTCATTTCACCATTACACAAGGTCACAGGCAGGGCTGAATGAGAATCCATAATCCCCCTAAATCCCCCTTTTCCAAAGGGGGAAGCAGGGCTCCGATTTCGTTAGTGCCCTGGATTGCCCACCAGTATCCC
The DNA here is from genome assembly GCA_046545575.1 of Dehalococcoidia bacterium. GTDB lineage: Bacteria > Chloroflexota > Dehalococcoidia > SZUA-161 > SpSt-899 > JAGXOF01. Next base: position 11,092 of record JBKGZM010000045.1, on the reverse strand, counting down.
CCTTTCCTAAAGGGGGAACAAGGGGGTTACAAAGGGGTGGGGTTGGAGATGTATTAAGGCACAACAGTCCAATGAATGAACAAGTTAACAGAAAGAGGGCTAACAATGAGAAAAAGTTCTCATACTGGGCGGAGTTGCCAAATAGTGGCAGAAGATATTGGGATGAGGTTCCCGGCAGATTCGGGTTCAAAGCCCGCTATGTAAAGGAAGTTAACGGAAAAGAAGAAACAACCAGATTCTATCAGGAGATTTATGATGCCGAGTCCAATCTAATCGAAATCCATGAGAAGTTTCCCGAGGATTCAGGTCATCGGCGACTAAAGGGAGGTAGAGATGAAGGTTAGCAAAGAAGATGTGGGGAATAAGATATTGGATTACCTTAACCGTTCCATCACCCTGGAGCAAATGGTTGACTGGGCTGAGAACATGATCTGCGAGGCGGAATATAACGAAGAGGATTTCGAATTGATAAGGGAAATCCTAAACCGCATAGGGCTCGCTGATGTTAAGGAGTTTGGGTTATCCTGGGATGAGTGCCATGACTATCTTTCTCGACTGGGTTATCGAGTTAAAGTTGAGGTTTATTAAGCGCAATAGTAACCGCAACTGTGTATGTATTCTATGGAAAGAAGGTTTCGTAACTATCCAGGTGGCATAGAGCCGAGCCTTGAACCTGAGCAGTGCAGGAGGAAGTGGCAGGTGATAGAATGGGTAAAAGGACAAATTTAACGAGCATAGAACAATGACCCCAACTCAATCAACTCAATCAACTCAACAAACTCAAAGAACTCAAGGAACTCGACCGAAGGTCATTGCCGCCATCCCATGCTTCAACACCCGGGAATCCATCGCTGGCATTGTTGCCGGGGCCAAGAAACACGTCGACGAGGTGATCGTGATAGACGATGGCTCGCATGACGGGACGGCCGAGGCAGCGGAGGCGGCAGGGGCGGTGGTGGCCAACCACATCACGAACAGGGGATATGGCCATGCCATCAGGTCCTGCATCAGGGCAGCCAGGGACAACGGTGCAGATATTCTTATCACCCTTGACGGGGATGGCCAGCACAATCCGGACGAGATACCCCAGCTCCTGGAACCCATCCTCAACGGAGAAGCAGACCTCGTCATCGGCTCACGGTTTCTTGCTCAGTCGAGAGTCGAGAGTCGAGAGTCAACAGTCAATAGCCATCAGCCATCAGCTATGAGCCATCAGCGGTCAGCGGTCATTAGTCAGCCATCAGATTCAACTGACCCAACCGTCTCAACCATCCCAATTGAGTCGACAGACTCCCGACTCCCGACTCCCGACTATCGACCATCAACTATCCCAAAATATCGCGGCTTCGGCATCCGTGTCATTACCTGGTTGTGGAACCTCGGCTCGAAAGTAAAGGTGTCCGACGCCCAGAGCGGGTTCAGGGCCTACAATAGAAACATACTGGAAAACCTTTCCCTTTCCGAGGATGGTATGAGCGTCAGCATCGAGAGCCTGGAGATGGCCAGAAGGCAAGGAGTCACCATCAAAGAGACTCCCATCACCTGCGCCTACACGCCAAAAGGACTCCACTGGAAAGCCATCAGGCACGGACTCGGTGTTGCTCTGTCGGTCATGAAGATTCGTGCTAAGAACATATTGCGTTTTTAGGGATTTGATCATATGAGTTTGAATAGTCAGTATACAGTCCTTACCCACCATGCACTGGAGAATAAGAAGATTGTTTGCTTGACGTTAGACGTTGAGGGTGACTATGGGACCCTTCTACCATTGACATAGCCGTCCAGGATACGCTACATTCACTACAGACCAAAGTTGCGAATGTAGGATCAGAGGCGCTTTTGGAGGCTTTAGGCAGAATTGAGATGGTAATGGGTCTCGATTTCTGCTGGAAGGTGAAGGCAGCTATTATTCCTTCCCTACCAGAGAAGCTGCCGCGGAATTTGCAAGCCGCGGGAGTTAGGATTAGGGGACATGGAGTCCGCATAGGAGAGCGCACCTAAGAGCTGCAGCATACAACAAAGTGTTTGAGTGTTACCACGTTTTGGGGACCTCTGGTCTAAGCATACTTGAGTGGTGTTATGAATATTATTCTTATAACCGTTGACTGTCTGAGGAAGGATTATGTGGGATGTTACAATCCCAGCGTAAAGAAGTATACCCCTAATATTGATATGCTAGCACAGGAGTCTGTAGTTTATAATAATGCTTTTGCAACTGGACCGAGAACATCGGTCTCATTTCCTGGAATACTTGGATCTCAATACAGATCCTTAACACAGGCTAAAGGCAAGATAGATAATAATACTCTAACGCTTGCCAGATTCCTGGCGAAAAACGGCTTCTTTACAGCCGCTTTTCACTCTAATCCTTTTTTGTCCCGTGCCTATGGCTACGATAACGGGTTCAGTATTTTTTATGATTCAGTAAGCGCAACCCCGAAGTCTTCAACTCTTAAAAGAAGGGTTAGAGATAAACTCCCACGTGGTAGAATTTTTAACTTCTTGCGAGCCTTAAACAACACGGTTTTCGGAGCAACAGGCGACTTATTTAGGAGGGCCAATTTCATAAATGAGAAAGCGATTGATTTCATGGAGAAGAATCGAGACACTCAATTCTTTCTTTGGCTCCATTATATGGACGTGCATTATCCATATACCCCTCCAGTTACGTTTAGGATTCCTAATGTCTCAGAACGGAAAATCAATAAATTAATGACTATAATGTTGAGTTCACCAAACAAGATCACGGACCACGAACACGAAATCATCAAGAATCTATATCTATCGGAGATTTATTATTTTGATTATGAGTTCAAATCACTGTTAGACTTTCTAAAACACAAAGGGATTTATGATGACTCAATAATTATTCTTACTTCTGATCATGGTGAGGAATTCAGAGAGCACGGGCACTACTCGCATGCAGCTGCCTACGAGTCGAAATTTGCCATCAAGCTTTTTGACGAATTGCTACGCGTGCCTTTACTCGTGAAGTTGCCAGACTCCACAAAGAGGGAAGTGAATGATTTGACCTCGCTCTTAGATCTGGGACCTCTCTTATGTAGTCACCTGGGGTTGGGAATTCCCAAACGATGGAATGGGCAAGCAGGCACTAGAGAATATATTATTGCGGAACATATTATGGAGACAGATAAGAAGAATATTTTTGCTACAGCCGTGAGAAATAACGATTCAAAACTCATTTGGGACCATGTTGATGCAGAGCATCAATTTTACAACCTCAAGGATGACCCTAAGGAAGAAGAGAACCTGTACAATAAAACTGAAGTAGATGGGGGGCTTAAAAGGGCTCTTGAGGACCATATCAGACTTGTAAGTGCTCAGCGGGAGAAGAGACGTTTACAATATGCTTCACAATCTCTCAAAAGAAAGAAGAAGGCGAGGCGAAGCGGAGAAACCCGGCAGGGGTAGGCCATTCTGCAAGGCCACTGTAAGGCATGTGACATAGATTCGGGACATAAGCCATCTTAGAAATAGAGGAGGCCTGGAGGCAAAGTATGACCAAGGTCTGTGTTATTGGAAGTGGTCGGGTGGGGCTACCGTTAGCTCTTGTTTGCGCTGACGTAGGGCATAACGTTAAGCTGGTTGATGTAGATAAGAAACTACTCTCGGAGATCAGTCGAGGAATTAGCCCTTTCTATGAGCCTGGACTTACGGAGCTTCTTAAAAGACATGTGAGAGTTTCACTGGACGCTACATCAAGCTTGAAGGAAGGGATAGAGGCTTCGGATTTTATATTGGTTACAATCGGGACTGGCGTAAAGGAGGAGAAACCCGACATTGGCGGTCTAGTAAATTTCATTGATGAACTCACGCATTATTCTCTGGAACACAAGACCATAATCCTAAAAACCACTTTGCCTCTGGGAGTAACAGAGCGAATTAGCGGTATCATTGAGAGCAAGACAGGGCTTTACTCTGGCAAAGATTTCTTTATAGGATTCTGCCCGGAAAGAATTGTGGAAGGACGAGCGATTGCAGAGCTGAAAGCTTTGCCCAAGATCGTTGGAGGTGTCAATGATGAGAGCACTCAAAAGATCGCGGATTTTATCTTCACCTTGGGAGGCAAAGTGATTAAGGTTAAGAATAGCACAGCTGCCGAGTTTGTGAAATTAATGGACAATGCTTACAGGGTAACCCGGTTTGGCTTCGCCAATGATATCGCCCACATAGCAGAGTTGTACCAGTTGGATGCCTTCGAGATAATAGATGCAGCGAATGAAAGCTATGAGAGGAATAACATTCCTTATCCGTCGTGTGGAGTTGGGGGATATTGTCTGACGAAGGATCCACTCTATTTGGAGGATTCTTTCAAAGCAGCAAATCGAGGGACTCAATCGGTTTGGTATGCGGCTTGGAAGTCCAATAACCGCAGAGTGGAACATACGGCAAACCAGGTTGCAGATGCTCTGAAGATAAAAGGGATTGATACTGAAGCGAGCAGGATACTCATCTGTGGCATTACTTACAAAGAAAACATTGACGATATTAGGGAAAGCCATGGGCTTTCCCTTGCTCGTTGCTTACAACAACGCGCAGCAGATATTAGCATATTGGATCCGTGGATATATCAAGAAGAGGTCGGGTTCAAAGTATACTCCAACGCAGAAGAGGCCTTCAGGGGAAAAGATGCAGCCGTCTTCACCGTGCCCCATAAAGAGTTTAATGAAATGGCAAGGTCAAATGGCCAAAGGATTGAAGATTTGGTGGCCCTCATGCGGACACCTATACTGATTGATGGGTGGGGGATCTTCAGGAAAATCCGTTTGAATAATTCTATCATTTATGGAGGAACTGGACTGCCAAATGCCATCGATGGAAGATGACTTACTCTCAATATGTACCGATATAATAGAACAAGGAGTCGCTCCAATATTGTCCATCAACTCTGGCGTCGCCTATATCACTGACCCTGTATTTGGAATAGACCGAAATCGAGCAAATGCTGAAGTTCTTAAAGCGCTCATAAGACTGCACATGCTTGGTGTAGATCCGGTTGAGGGCGATGGTGTCAGGAAGCTAATGAACTGGATACTGGGGCAACAGAATGAAGATGGCTCATGGAATGAGATTCATTCGTACTACAACCAACCGTCTGCACTGATAACATCATTAGTGGGAGAAAGCTTGTTCCTTGCTATGGAGATATATCATGATTATGAACAATTAGGGGATTGTTTGGAGAAAGCCAAGCAATATGTACTGGCCAGTGAACTTTCACCTGGTTATTTTCTAAAGTCAGCTCAGAATTATGCGGACCACTTGAATGTTAATGCTTCCTGCGGAGCATTTCTTGCTGAACTGGGACAGCGAGACAGGGATAGGAAATGCCTTGACGCAGCAAGGAGAGCAGCCCGCAGAGTTTGTTCTTTCCAGTTCAACGATGGAGCCTATCCTTATACTACGGTGGAAAAAGCGTATTCTTCTCAGTCCTCATATGTCCCCTGCATACACTATCAGGGCGTAACAATGTTTTATCTATCCAGAATTCACAGAGTTCTGGGTGACGAGCGGGTGATCGATAGTCTGCTGCATGGAGCAAAGTGGCTAGCCTCGGTTCAAAGCGAAGATGGGCATTTTGACTGGTCCAAAAGCGGATTAATGTATGCCTATTTCCTCTCTGGCAGTCATGCTTTCGCTGCTAGTGCGTTTTGTTACCTTTCACAATATGATAACAATTACTTTGAGAATGCATATCGTGCTTTATATCCGTTGAAAAAGAACATAAATGGCTTGGTCAACAGGTGGGAGGCAGCCTCACTCTGGAGCTTGCCTTTGAGTATATCCCAGACGCTCAAAACTGCTAATTTAGGGAATTGCACAACGCGTCACAGGCTGTTTAAATTGGGATACGGGTTATACAAGCAAGTGGCAAGAAGAAGATATTCTGTGAATTTAGATGATGCTTTGTTCCGACGTCTCTCAAAGCTCATGGGTATTAAATCAACCTGGATAGAGCCGATCAGGAATTATCCTGACCTGTTTATGACCTCAGAAGTTCTTGATTGCCTGACCTATTCATTGCTGTGGTTGAACCAACAAAAAGGAAGCGATCCTATCAAGCTAGCTGAGGCAAATGAAATACATGATGAAGGTATTCGTCGTAACTAACACATTTCCGCCCGAAGTGTGGGGTGGGGCAACCCATACCTATGAGGTAGCATACTATCTCCACAAGCTGGGAGTGAATGTTGAGGTATTAGCTCCTTACCCCAAGTACCCTTATGGTGAATTCAAAAGACAATGGAGACCTGTGCACAGGGAAATAATCAATGAAGTCAGAGTGACGAGGTTGCTATCACCCCAGCCACACTCCCCAAATCCTTCTTTTATAGCCCGATTCCTTGAATATACTGGATTCCCGTTACACGCTGCAATTCGATTATCCTTCAGCCTGGTTTTCAAGAAGAAAGACAATGTCATTATCTTCACATCCCAGCCTCCTGATACTGTGATAGTCACCGGATATCTCTTGAAAAGAGTCCTTGGTATAAAATGGGTGATTGACGTCAGAGACCTATGGCAAGAAAACGCAGCAGCGCTTGGTCTTACATCGAGAAAGTCTGTATTTTTCAGATTGCTTTCCGCAGTGAAGAAAAGGGCATATCAACGGGTTGACCTAATCGCCTACACAGCTGAAACCATCAAAAACAGGTTGCAGCGTGACTACAATATTAATGGGAAGCTTATATTCAATCCAAATGGCCTTGACCCGGATATTTTCTACCCCAGAGACGTTAAACGAGGCAAGAATCTAGTCTATTTGGGAAACGTCGGTCATGCGTATGAGTTAGAGACCGTCATCAAAGCCTTTCATTATATTGATGACCCCGAGGTCAATTTGCTCATCCGCGGAGGTGGCGACAGAAAACCTGAACTGCAACAGTTTGTCAATGAACACAATCTTAATGGCCGCGTCAAATTTCTTCCCAAGCTGTCAAGGGAGAAACTGCAAAGGCTCCTTTCAAGTTGCCTGATGGGGATCTGTCCGTTAAAATCAGTGGAATCTCTTCGATCAGTGATCCCAATAAAAGTCCTGGAGTACATGGGTGCTGGAATCCCTTTCATAGCCTGCGGGCAGGGGGAGATCGAGACTTTAGCTGAGGAATCTGGCGCTGGTATAATAGTAGAAAATGATCCAACGGCATTTGCCCAAGCCATTAATAAGCTTGTCGGCAATCACAAGTTAAGGGAAGAAATGGGGGGGGAAGGCAGAGAATATGTGGTGAGGAAGTTCAATAAGCCAAAGATTATTGCCGATCTCTATAAGGAGTTGATAGCAATCGAAGATGGAGAACGCAAATAAACAACTGAGAGGCTGTAAGAATTTTGAAGGCATTGTAAGACTATGGATATGAGATTACATATTTTTGACATAATAGCGGCATAGGATATGAGAATTGTTCACATTAAAGAATACTTCTATCCTCAGTTGGGTTATCAGGAGACATTCTTGGCCCGTGAACAAGCCAAACTGGGGCACGATGTCTATGTGGTAACATCCGATCGGTACGGGGCATTTCTTTACAAGAGCAATCAACAGCTACTTGGGAGCAGGATAATGGGAGCTGGATTGGTTGTGGAGGAAGGAATCAAAACATGTAGGTTAAGTACGCTGTTCGAGATCCCCCACTGTATTTGGCTACGTGACTTGGGAAAAAAGGTCCAGGAGCTGGAGCCGGAGATAGTTATTGTGCACGATATTCCCAACCTTTCTACCATAAGGATTGCCCTCATGAAAAAGAGAGGAGCCAGTTTTAAGTTGATCTATGATGTACACTCGACTTTTGGGAACAGTACCAGCAAAATGCGAGTAATTTATCCGCTATATAGGCAGACTTTCTCTCGTCTCATTAGACAAACCGCAGATGGCCTGGTGGCTATTGGTGAGCCGTCGAGGACTTTCATGCACCATAAACATGGCATTCCTCTAGATCAAATACATGTAATTCCGCTGGGTGCGGACCACGAACGATTCCAGTTTGACCCTACAGCGCGCCATGAGGTAAGAACGAAACTATCCATTCATGAAAACGACATAGTCTTCATTTACACCGGCAAGATAGTTCCTAAGAAGAAATTGTCGGTGTTAATCCAGGCTTTGGGGAGGCTCGCATCTGCTAATAACGATGTGAAACTCATATTGGTAGGCAGTGGCCCCCAGGATTATGTTAGTCGGTTGAAGGATGAAGCAAACTCTTTAAAGCTGGGTGATAAGTTGGTCTGGCATGATACGGTCCCTAACGAAGAGCTGCCCAGGTACTACTCGGCAGCTGACGTGGCTGTATGGCCGGCTTGGGCCTCAATCAGCATGTTAGAGGCCATGTCATGTGGCCTTCCGATAATCGTGAGTGACTCACGCAACATTAATGAAATGACGTTTGTTACCAGCGCACTAACATACAGTGGCTATGATCCGTCGAATCTGGCTGAACAAATGCAGAGGTTACTTGATCCCATATTCAGGCAGCGGCTAGGTCAGGAGGGGAGAAGGATAATAGATGAGAAGCTCAACTGGAAAGTTATAGCGAAACAATTCGTTGATATTGCAGAGGGAGGCATGCTTTGAACATTTCGGTGATTGGGGCTGGTTACGTTGGCTTGATTACAGCAGTGGGCCTTTCTTCAAAAGGGCATAGGGTAACATGTGTTGACAAGGACGTGCATAGAGTCCAGATGATAACACAGGGTATAGCTCCGTTTCCCGAAGAAGGACTTGATGACATGGTAAGGCAATGCGTCAGGAGCTTGGGCAACCTGGTTGCAACCTCTGACTATGCGAGGATCCTGGACACTGATGTAACACTGGTCTGCGTTGATACCCCTTCCGCGTTAGACGGAGGTATTGATCTGAGCAGAATCAAGAAAGCTGTAGAAGGGTTATCAGAGGTGCTAAGAAAGAAATCCGATTACCACGTAGTGGCAATAAGAAGCACAATTGTTCCAGGTACAACAAGTGGAGAGATAATCCCGTTAATAGAAAAACACTCCGCAAAGAATGTTGGGACCAATATTGGAGTAGCAGTGAACCCGGAATTCCTCAGGGAAGGAGTAGCACTGAATACCTTCCTGCACCCGGATAGAATTGTGATAGGCGAATATGACCATAAGAGCGGTGACATCCTGACCGAAATCAGCGAAGGATTCACCTCGACGATTGTGAGAACGGATTTGACAACTGCGGAAATGATTAAGTACGCCTCTAATGCGTTTATAGCAACCAAGATATCGTTCATAAATGAGATAGGCAATATCTGTAAGAGCCTGCAAGTAGACGTGCGACAAGTAGCCTACGGGATGGGATTAGATGAGCGCATCGGGCATAAGTTCTTGAATGCTGGTGTCGGCTTTGGAGGTTCCTGCCTGCCCAAAGACCTGAAGGCCCTGGCATCAAAGGCGCGCCAGCTCAAATATGAACCGGAGGTCCTTTCAGCGGTTCTGAGTGTGAATGATCAACAGGCACTGAAACCAGTGGAGTTACTCAGCAAGCACGTAAATCTGGAGCACGCTACAGTAGGTGTGCTAGGTCTGGCATTCAAGCCAGGCACTGCGGACATAAGGGAGGCTGTTGCTATAAAGGTCATTGGAGAGTTGCTGGACCGGGGTAGTACAGTTAAGGCATACGACCCCGCCGCAGTCGAAAGCTTCAAGGAACTCTACCCCGCCGTCCAGTATGTCGCTGCACAAGAAGTGCTAAACTCTGATGGGGTAGTCATATTAACTGAGTGGGAAGAATTTGAGCACCTGGACTACAAAGGCAAAATAGTAATCGATGGCAGAGGAATACCTAACGCAGCGGAGGCCAGAATATATGAAGGAGTTTGCTGGTAAAAAGTGCCGATAGGTTGGAAGGCCCTTGCACCATGTTGCGAAAGGAATCATCTATTATGAGCCCATCCAACGCATTTGCCGAATTATCAGATGCTAGATATGTGCTGGTAACCCCAGCAAAGGATGAAGAGGATAACCTCCCTAATCTGATTGACTCAGTGGTCAATCAAGACATAAAGCCTGTGGCCTGGTTCATAGTCGATGATGCAAGCACAGATAGAACTCAGCAAATCGTGCGTGATGCTTCCGTACAATATCCTTGGATTCATTTAGTAACGTTGACTCAGGAGCACACATATGATTTGGGAGAGCATTACAGCATGGTCTGCATGAAGGGTTTCGAAGCTGCCTTACACTGCTGCGAGGACGCCGGGCAGCAGGTTGATTACATCGCACTATCTGATACCGATATGATATATCCGAAGGGCTACTTCGCTAACTGTATCAGGTTCTTGCAGAACAACCCTGAATTTGGCATTGTTAGTGGTACTGTTTTGGTCAGGCAGGACGGAGAAACTGCCGCATCTGAGGAAAGAAGAATTCCTTTGGGCAATAAGGTGCCTCGCGGTACTGGAAGGGTCTGGAGATGGGAAGCTTTCGTGCAAACGGGGGGGTATATTCTAACCAGGTCTCCCGATACAGTTTCAAATGTAATGGCTCAACTAAAAGGATGGGGAATCAGGGAGCTCTCGGATGTTGCGTGCTTTCAGACAAGAGGAACAAGTGCAAAGAACGGAGTTTGGCCTGGTTATTTTAATAGAGGACAGAGGCATTACTATGTTGGCATGAACCCTTTGCAGATACTAAATGCGATGATAGCCTTGATAATCATTGCTCGCCCGAAGAATTGCGTCATCAAGGCACTTGCTCTCTTCTGCGGTTACGCAAAGTCGTTCATAAGAAGAGATGAAAGACTCCAAGATGCCGAGGTGGGGAATTACCTGGGTAGCTATAGGAGGATGCTGAGAAACCACGGTTGCAAAGAGAAATACTATCATCTCATGCCTGGTTTTAACAGTAGACTTGACTCCCCTCAGGCTGCTATACTCAGGGTAAAGCTAAAACACCTGGATGAGTGGATTGAACAGCGCCGGCAAAATACCGAGTTTTATTCCCGGCTTCTCAGCGAAGTGGAGGGCATTAAAGTGCCATACGTAGAACATCATAATGATCACGTTTTTAACTATAGGGGTATGCACTTGACTCCCCTAAGCAAGGCATATAGAATGACGTTCGGTGG
>JBKGZM010000044.1:0-16624 GCA_046545575.1 Dehalococcoidia bacterium | reverse complement strand
AACATTGAGATCATCTGGAGGCGGGGCAATGAGAAGTGTTAGGATGGTGGAAAACCGGTGTGGCAAATCTTGTATGAAGGAAACCAAATTGTGAGTATAGTACTGGACGCTGATTATCACCAAATCAGGGCATGACCTCTCACACTCGGTAAGCGCTTCGCCATAGCCCTCAGCCTCCCAAGTGACACTAAAATCCTCCAGGATTTCCTTTTCTCGGAGAATCCATCTTATCCCGGCCCGTGATACGGAATCAGGGTCGACGATCCCGAGCTTGAATGACGGTCCAGTAACCATGGTCTATCCTATAACATATTTTCGAGTCTTTAAACTCAATCCCGCTGGGCCCTCGATGATTCAAGGGATTCAGGCGTAGCGATACCTTGGGCCTCCTCGTCAGTCTGCCCGACACCTATGCCGGACCAGTATACGGGATATAGAGCTATTAACTCTCTGGAATCCGGAACTCGGGTGACCAGGAATTCAGTGTGATAAGTAGCACCTCGACCATCAACGCCCTCCAAAACGAGAACTCGTCCCCCGAGTTGAGTTCTGTTATCGGAGTGTTTTTCACGGACCAGGTACGTGTCAACTATTTCGGGGGGTTCACTGGGAATTGACTCATCCCCACCAGCGTCCCGCAAATGATGTTCACAGATGGACACACTGCCACCCATGTTGCACAGTTTCTCCACTTTTCCTGAGGAAGCATAAGTCACTGCTTTGTCTAAAACCGCTTTGGCCTCCTGAACGCTAACATTTGTAGAATCGTATCGGGCACACCCAGTGGCAATACCCATGCCGCCAACAAGAAGAAGTCCTATTGCCAGCAGTTTTGCCATCGAACTTGTTTTACTCATATATTTATCTCCCTTGTTAGCAGTTATCTCACTCTTGACCAACGCCTTTTTCATTTTATTTGCCCCCTCAGAGGCCGACCGCCACGGGACCATCCTCCCCCTGGCGGTCGGCGAAAATGATGCCATCGAGCGACTGCTCAACGACGTACCGGGTCAGCACTTCAAGCGATACTGATTTTCTCCTGATCCGACGATCAGTTGACTGGAGTGTGTCGATAGCTAACGCTCACTGATTGCCCGGTGTGCTTGTCAACGACTACTCGATCTCCCAGTGGCTCTTGAAGTTGGACCTCAACAACATCTAGGCAGTCGCCGCCACCTCGTAGCGGACTGGAGGAGGCAACCACCTTAACTTGCACGTCGACTTCTGTCTCCCGCAACAGCGACACTTCTGGGTCCCCGTTGCAGGAGCAGACAATGAGTGCGAGCCTGTCCGGGGAACGCAACTCCGCGTTGGCCACACTCACTTCGCCGCGCCAGGTGCCCTCACCGAGGGTCAGCCAGGCGACGAAAAGCGCTACGAAGACCGTGAACCCGAGCACCATGACTGCAACAGTTAGGCGTCCTAGACGGCCGGATAAGAATCCTCTTAAACCAGATTTGTTAGTCATAAGTCTACTCCATTGGCTGCCTGCGCCTTGCCATGGCGTTCAATTGCAATGGGCAAATGCGATGACTTGCCCCGTGTTGCGCACCTTGGAGCCTGGCGCATCCGGCCAAGTCTCCCGATATTCAATTGGTGGCAATGGAAATGCCTAAAGCGTCATCAATGCGGTCAGCTCGGGAGAAAACCTGCCGGTCAAATGGCCAGATCGGGTCATAAATCCAGCCTTGATGGAGACCATAGGCCGTGTTGCCCCAGAACACAGGTCCGCCGCTATCGCCGTCCGCAGACAGATGCTCCCCCATCTCCACGAGATTGCATGCATCTCCGTTGCAGACGTTGAGCTTCCGTACTTCCTGACAGCCCTTGTAGCTCGTCCTACCGTTTCGGCAAAGCGACTGCCCCACGACTGGAGTTCCGACGGAAGAGACATCGCGTCTGTTTACTTCAGTTGACGAATCATTGCCCGAGTAGAAGTCGTCAGGTTCGTTCTGGGGTCCCGTGTGCCACTGGAAGTCGCCGTGAGTGCCCACATACTCTTCCTTGTAAGTCAGACTCGAGCCGTCATCAGTTTGAGAGTCGTTGCAATGTCCAGCAGTAGAAATGCCCCTCACCCCTGATGAGTTCTTCGTCACGAATCCTGAGGTGCAAGTACTAAGGGTTTCACCACCCAGATGCTCAGCGTTGCTCTCGACACCGCCTGTAACATTGTGATTAGAGCGGACCACGGAGACCGTAATGCTGTTGAGAATGTCCGGCCTGGTCGCATCAGTGAGGTTCTTCGCCGCGATGGCCTCGAGATCATCGAGAACAGAGTCAGAGGCAGTGCCCTCTAGTACAATACTCGTCGTTATCTGACCTGTCGCGAAGTCGAACGAGGTGGAGGCATCGCAGACTTCAGGCGTCTCGAGGACTGCGAAGTGGACTGCTTCGATCGCCCTTTCGAGCTCCACCTCAGTGAAGCCCAGGTCGATGCGCACGCTGACGGAAACACCACTGTGATTGTTGCCGAAAGCGTCGATCATCTCGCGTGCTGCCTCGGGAGCGGGGCCCGCGAAGCCAACCCACGCGTGACCAGCGTCTACGATCTCCGCTCTGGCAAAAGTTGCGGGAGACGCTTCGCGGATCTTCGCAACTGCCAAGGCGAAGTTGTCGTTCCAGGCATACCGATCGATAGCGGCCTGGAGCGATATGCCTTTTTGGCTGGCGATAGCCTGCAAATCCTGAAGTTCCGCGTCACTGATCGGGTCGTCGATTTCCGGCGGCGCTGCCTCCGGCACGGACGAGCCATCAAGTCCTGCCTGGTCAGCTGAGGCTGGTCCACCCTCTCCCGATGCGGCGATCTCTCCGCCAGACTCTGAGGGTGCCGTGGGGCCGAATACTTGAGGTTCACTCCCCTCAGCCCTCCGCGACAAATCTGATGGAGTATATGCTCCCTGGGCCATAGCAAAAGAGGCTCCTGTTACAGCTATAGCTAGAACGAGAATGATCGCCAAAACGGGGAAAAGAGACTTCTTTGAAATCAATGCCTTTTTCATTTTATCTCCCTCCTTATAATATAATTCACGGTGTTGATGAACATCCCCATCCATAGGCTACCCATTTATCACCATGACCATCGCTATCCGTATTGCACAGATAATCACAGCTGACCCATGCATTTATATACCATTTTGTAGTAACCGGTCCTGTGTTCTGGGCCCACAAGGAGTCAGCATCGACATGGCCAACTGAACTGCCTTCTCCACTGGAACTGTGATTGAATTCACAGTTCGAGAAACCAGTTGCTGTCTCAGTGTAAGAGTTGTCAATGATGCTTTCAACTTCGTCACCCTTATCCACGTAGAATTTGCCCTCTGTGTGAAGCAGAAGTTCACTCTCTCCAATATTCCACGAGTCATCACGTTCCACAGTTATAATCCAGTTGTACAATGGACTAACCCCACCAGCAGGAATTGGAATTTCCAATTTGTGCAGATTGATTCCACTGGTGTGCGTTAGAGTATATTCCCCTCTCTGCTCAGTAATAGCACGCGATCCTTTGCAGCCCAAAAGCTCTGGTGTAAGGGTAAAAGTGGTAGTTTTGCCCTCTTTCGCGGCTATCTCCATAACTTCGTCGTCTCGGTCCACCAACACAATTTGGAAACCATGGGCTTCCAGAATGCCAATGATGGTCTCTTCATTCACGTCCTCTAGGCCTGTAGCTGTAAGGACAGCATCAATTTTCTCCCCAGCTTCGTTGTATGTCTCCATATCAAGCGGGGCACCATCCTCAGGTTCTTCAAGCCCGAATTCCTCGAAAATATTTGCTAAGTCCTCGATGGCCACTTTTTCTACGTTCGAGTCACTGTGGAACTCGGTATTCTCAACCTGCGTAGCACCTTGTTCTTGAGCCTGCGTTTGATCCCCCAGGAGACCGCCAAAGAATACGCCTGATATCACCAAAGCCACCACAATTAAAGCGATTCCTAGAACAGGTGAAAGGGATTTAGTTGACCCCATTAGTTTTTTCATTATTTTTTTCTCCTTTGTTTAGTTTTTTCATTTTTTGCCTTTTAATTAACCACCTCCCCATTTACCTCAAACTTCATACTCTCATATGCATCACCCCGTTTCACCAGCTATAGGCTTACATGTCAATCCCCTTCCGTTATATGTATGAGTGTAGGGGCCTAGGAAGGTTCTAGGCCCTTACATCACACTTCTGATCTAATTCTCTTGATAGCCGGTTGCATGTAACCTATTCAATAATTTTCCTGTTAATAACCGAATGAACCACAGCACCTGTCTGGGCATCTATAGCCACGTTATACTTAGGTGCCCCTAGCTGAATGTGTGAACCAGGGGCAGTTCCTTGGGGTACACTCCCAGGACTAATGCTAGAGGGAAGTTCTTTAACAACCACTATCCACACAGGAATATCACTCACCTTTCCGCGCCCGTCATGAGTCTCTCCACTAAAAAGACCAACCGTTGTCTCCGTCGGAAAACTCTCAGGGTGGGCAACGTTGAAGTTTTGCCTGAGGATCTTCCTCACTGTAGACAGGGCATCTTTCTTACTAATCTCAGGCTGGAAGGAGGCAGACTCTATTTCGACCTTATCAGAGGGAAAGTGATGACCGATATCCCTTGTGGTCAGTACTGTTGCTTTCTCTCCCGCTGCCTTTTCTGTTACACAACTGGCCATACCTGTCAATATCGTGCTGAGCAAAGCTGTGATACCTATAACCGTTATCGCTACATGGTATTGATTCAGAATTCTTTGTTTCATTCCCTTCCTCCTATTTCTCGCATTGTCTTGTATCCCATATACGGAAACCGGGCATGGTGGTATTATTATCATACGCACCATGGCCTTCTGCACTGTAGTTAGGGGAAGCATCTTGCCAAGTACCGTTAAGTTTCTTCTTTATAGAAGAAGCATGAACTTTATTTGATACGTCCCCAACTACATGGTCACCTTTGTCTGGATCGGCATAATTCAGTGTCTCACCTTGAACCTCAAGCCGGGAAGGCTCCCACATATATGAGGCGGAATTAGAGGCCCCGTTCGCGTACCTCATATAAAATGTTCCAGGGGAATCAGCTGAATACGTGACTTGATAAGTTTCTGAACTAGTAGGGGTAGTTGAAGGGACTCCTGTCCAATAATCTCCAGGCTCATAATAGAAATAGTCATTAACCTGGCCACTATCATCAGTGAACTCACACCAAACGTATATATTCGAATTATCCTCTGCCTTATACCAACCGACCTGGGCCCATCTATCTGGATCCTGTTCATTCTGTGTAAGCATCACCCAGAAAGAGGTCGTTTGGAAAACCGGGCTAGGGTTGTATGTTCCCAAGTCTGCCTTTACTCCTTGGATTGACGCTACATTTTCCTTGGCGCCAGTCCATTTGTGAATATCATCGTTACCTTCAGTAATCTCACAGGCGAACACACTCTGACTGTTTAAGACTAACAACAGTACACAAATCGTTACAGTATACAGAAGCGTTTTTCTCCACATTATTCCTCCTTTAGACTGGTTGGTCCGCTATTTATCTTTTTGTTGAATTTGGGGAAATTTCCTTTTGGCTTTTTCGCCGTCAAATGTGGAGCGGCCAGGCCTGCCTGCCTCCAAAGAATAGGTTTGAGTGTGCGAAAACTACCAACCTTGACGCGAAAGAGAGCCTGCTATCTTATTTGTGTTCTCTATATTTATGATGATTCTCGAATTTATCACCTCATTTTAGCCCATATCTCAGCTACTCCGAACAAGGCTCTTGCTAACCCACATCAAAAACCTATTCATCGTCAACTTGGGACACCTCGAATCGGAAGTCCCAGGGCCCTGTCAGTCTTTCTACTTCACCATATCCCCTGCGGAGATCCAGATTGTCTATCACTATATTCCACTCCCCTTGCGCATTAGTGAAATCTCCAACGAAGTACTGTGAAAATGAGGTCTTTGATCCACTGCCAAAATCACCGTGCTTGGTGTTGCCACCAGGTAATTGCATGGATACTGTGGGAAGGCAACCGCTCTGGTCTTCCTCCGGTGGCAGGTCGAAGCTAAACAGGGCTCGCGTTGCCCAGGGGCTTATCACAACCTGCTTCAGCGTGATGGGGACCCCTGCTGCCTCAACAGTCTGGCCGATATCGATAACCTTGCCGGGATGGAAAGGTATGCTGAAGTCGAATTTGAAGGGCCCGACTGAAGCCTGCCCCGGCGTTTGACTAGGTACTGAATCCGCCACACTGGTTTCCAAAGTCAGGTTGAGTTCGGAGGGGTTTCCCCGGATAGATGAGGGATCGAAAGCAGTTATCACTGCCGCACGTTCAGAAGATTCCCAGTTGCCCATCATTCCCTTCGACCCTGGCACCACGCCCATGCCAGTCATTCCGGGTAGCCTCCGGCCGTCAGATGTTGACAGTTCGCCGGGATGCGCATGGTAACTTTCCTCTGGCCCGCTCACCGTGAAACCCACCAGCACTACATTTGGGTCGGCATAGGCACGCTCAAGCTTGACGGTGACGCCATCAGTGGTTTGGCTGAGGTTCAGCTCTTGTGCTAACCCTGCCTCCTCAACACCTCCTGTAGTATATTCATGGAAAAGCTCCCTGACGATTGAGGTAGTGCCGTAGACCGTTCCACTGATGAGCAGAATGATAATTGGTAGCAGCACCCACGCCAGACGCGTTTTCGGCATCAGCCCAAACCAGAATGAGCGTTTTCTTCGCACGGTCACACGCGAAATCGCGTTATCCCACCAATCCGGGGACGGCTCTGCCTCCCTTACTTCTGCTGAAAAATAGTATCGAAGATCTCGTTCAAGTGTTTCTCTATCCATTGTCGTTATTCCTGTCCTGAAAGATTTCATCCTTGCGGAGGATTTCGCCAAGTTGATCCAGCGCACGGCTCAGGCGTGACTTGATCGTACCCTCGCGTTTGCCCATGACTGCTGCTACTTCAGGCACCGTGAGTTCAGAAAAATAGCGAAGTACCACCACTTCCCTTTGCTCGGCCGTCAATGTTTCCAAAGCCTGCCGCAGACGCTGACGCTCTTCATCGTGAAATAGTGCTTCTTCGATTTCAGGCGGGTCATTCGGCACTTCCGGAGCATGCTCAAGAGATACGACAGGTGGTTGCTTCTTTCTGCGTTGCTGATTCACCTCGTTCACCACGATCCGGACAAGCCAGGCTTTAAGACTGCCATGGGCACGAAACGAAGGCAACTTCTCCCATATCCTTACAAGGGCGCCTTGCACCGCGTCTTCCGCCAGGCCACGGTCCCGCGTCATTAAGTACGCGGTACCGAACAGCACCCGCGAGTATTTTTCCACGAGGGTACGAAATGCCTCTGTATCGCCGTCTTGACAGCGGCCGACCAGAGCCGCTTCTGATTCATCCAATCGGAACGTTCCTTTCTGGTTTCTAAATGGCCATCTACTAAATAAGATGCAAGATCTTTTTAAATCGTTCCATTATTTCGTGCAATTTGCTTACAATTTTGGCGAGAGGCATGAGCTTTCCTGCCCAGCCGATTTTACATGGTCGTTCAGGTCTCAGGATTTCTCCCTTTGGTCGAAATGAGAGCATCCTGAGCAAAGTAGGGCGGCATTTTATATGCCGCCAGGGATTGTTCCTGGATTTAGGGCGAGGTAGAGATCCTGAATTTGATTCAGGATGACGTGCCTGTGTGATTAGTGGAGTTTATCGTGAGTGTGTGGTTCCGCGACTTTCCTGTGAAGCGTACCTTATATATAAGATAAATTCTATTGCTCCTCGCCGCTTTGGAGCTTGCGAAAGAGGTTCTTTTCCTTCTCTACTACTTCCTCAGGAATCATGCTAACCTTGTTAAGGGAAAGTGTATGCAGATATATTTGTGCCACTCGTTCTACAACCTCAGCTACCGTAAGTGCCTCGTCCATGGTTTTACCTGCGCCCACAGCCCCGTGGTTGGCCAGTAATACGGCATTCCTGTTCTCCAGCGCGGCAAGGGCATTTCGAGAGAGTTCCTCACCTCCCGGGGGAGCATATTCTGCTACCTTTACCTCTCCGCCTGTTAAAATAACCTGCTCATCCAGGATGGGTGGAATTTCAAGTCGGGCCACAGCCATGACACTGGCGAATATCGAATGTGTGTGAACCACTGCTTTAACGTCTTTCCTTGCTTTGTAGATCCCGATATGGAGCAGCATCTCACTGGAGGGACTAAGCTCGCCCTCTACAGTCTTACCTTCAAAGTCGATTACCTGTATATCGTTAACTGTGAGTGTCTCGTAGTTCTTACCGCTGGGGGTGATCGCCAGAAGTTCCTGTTCCCCCTCCGAAGCCAAGCGCAAGCTTACATTCCCTGAGGTCCCTGCCACCAGTCCTTTTTCGGAGATACTCTTGGCCGCTTTCAGGACTTGCTTTTTCTCGTGTTCCCATTTACTCATTGTCTCTCCTTATAACAGGTTATCCTCTCAGCAGGTTCACGACCTTTGAGTAGTCCTCTTCCAGCAGCTTGTTTGATGCGGCAAAGGATTTGCACCTTGCCAGTATCTCAGTGACCTGTGGCCTCGATACTTTGCTCCCCTTCATGTTCATGATATTAAGTAACGTATTATAGGATAAAACGAAGGCTATTATACAAAACATCCGCACGGAGCGCTCATCTTCGGGAATCGTCTCTATATATTTCAGGGTCGAATTATATGACGGCAATATAACGTCGAGCAGTTCTCTCAACAGCTCCTTCTTACGGTTGGGAGCAATCCCGGTAAGTTCTTCTGGTTTGACTTGATATTTCTCTGTTACGGAGGCAGGGAGGTAGCACCAGCCCCTTTCCAGGTCCTTTTGGGAATCCTTAATTACGTTAGTGAGTTGCAGGGCCAGGCCAAAGTCGACTTGATAATTCTCCAATTGCGACCGCAAGCCCGAGATGTTTTCCTGCTGGCAGAAGATCTGGGTGAGCATCATCCCCACCACACCGGCCACATAGTAGCAATAGCCCTCCAGATCACTCACGTCTTGAAGTTGAAATATTTTCAAACCGCTGTCCAGCTTCCTCTGCTGAAAATCGGCCATCCCTTCCGAGGTCATGACGATATGCGGGTCTATTATCTCGCGGTAAACGGCTGGCAAATCGAAGTAGCACCGGATAACCTGATCCCCGTTCTCCACAAGCTCTTTATCAGGAGACTGCTCACGCCATCCGAATTTCAACGACTCGTATAATTCTAGGCGCTCATTCAGACTCTTATTGCCTTTGAAAATATCAGAATAGTTATAGAGTGTCTTAATCTTCTCCTCTTCACTCTGATATGTGTTGTCCTCGAATGTATCCGCTATTCGGAAGAACA
This sequence comes from Dehalococcoidia bacterium, assembly GCA_046545575.1. Taxonomy (GTDB): domain Bacteria; phylum Chloroflexota; class Dehalococcoidia; order SZUA-161; family SpSt-899; genus JAGXOF01. The sequence continues at coordinate 7,329 of JBKGZM010000044.1, read as the reverse complement.
GATAGCCGAGGAGAACTGCGCGATGGGTATCCCCCTTTAACTCACGGATATTAAGGGCAAAGGTCCGTGAGACCTTCGGGAGCATTTCTTCGCAGTATTCCCAGTTGGCCTGTGTCTGTAGTTCCATAGTATCGTACCCGTCGGATTTAGGGTTCATGGTTGAGCGTTCATGGTCAGTTGTCCGGGTTCTTCATATTTCTTTAAATAACTATGAACCTTGAACTTGGGAACCTCTCAGCGAACATATCCATTATCCCTGAACCAGTTTGCCGCTTTCCCGAGTGCCTCTTCAATCGGAGTTTGAGGCATGCCCAACTCCCTTATCGCCTTGGAGCAGTCATGGAACCTGACTTTACGGGCAGCTCTGACTGCGTCTAACTGAGCCCTGGGAGGGCGGTTCATAATCACGCCCTCCAGTATGTCATCGATATATGCCATTCCCATAGCAAACCACCCGGGTATCCTCACCCGAGGGGCTTTGACCCCTACTACTTTTTTCAGGGTGTCAAATATCTCGCGAAGGAGAAGATTCTGATTTCCGAGTATGTACCGTTCTCCTATTTGCCCCTTTTGCAGAGCCAGGATGTGCCCCTTGGCCACATCCTCGACACTCACGATGTTCAATCCCATATCCAGGTATACGGGCATTGCCCCTCGCAGGAGACTCACGAGGACTCCTCCTGTAGGGGTAGGTTTGACATCGAAGGGGCCTACAGGAGCGGTAGGGTTTACGATAACCAGTGGAAGCCCTCTTCGGCACATATTCAATGCAACTTTCTCCGCGAGGAACTTCGACCATTTGTAGTGGCCCTTGAGATGCTCAGGATTTATTTCCCGGGCCTCGGTGCCAAAATCATCGTTCTTCCCGATTCCTATAGTGGACTCGGTGCTCGTGTACACAACTTTCTTGATATCTTTTTCCATGGCCGCAGTGAGTATGTTCTTTGTTCCCCTCACATTTGTGTCATAGATAGACTGAGGATTCGGCGTCCAGAACGTATACGACGCCGCGATGTGGAAAAGCGCTTCACAATCCAAAAGTGCTTCCCTCAGGGATCGCTTATCCCTTAGGTCTCCCTCAACCATCTCCAATGGAAGCCCTTCGACATTCCTGAGGTTGCACCCTTTTCTGACCAGGGCCTTTACCTGGAATTCCTGCTTTAATAATTCTCGCGCTACGTTAGCCCCGATAAAGCCCGTAGCTCCTGTAACTAGGACCTTCATTTTCGAATTATTTTATAAGCGCAAACGAATTTGTCAAACTCTCCGCAGCCTGCTGCATTTTCCTATAGAGCAATATGAGTTTTGCTACTCGCCAGGGCTTGGGCAGGAAGTACAAAGTAGCTTTCCCTTTTCGCCAGGAGCCATTGGCGTTCATAAGTCGGTCAAACGGCGGCAAATAGTCGCTCAAAGCGTCGGAGACAGCTCGAATACAGAGGAACGGAACTCCTCGTGAGTGCGCAATCTGTCCGATCCAGTAGCTCTCCATCTCTACCACCACCGCAGGAAACTCTTTAGCAAGGGCTTTTTTGGTTATGGCATCACAAACGGGCACTCTGACGCTCACGCTATTGCCTTCTTGCAGGGCAATTTCCTTTTGCTCTGCTCTCGCCAATGATGAGGAAACCCAATCGCTATCGCAGTGACAAGGGGTACTTGGGTTGCTTGTCTGGGAATACAGACTTCGGCAGAGCACGAGGTTCCCAACCGCAAGTTTCTCGTCCAGTGCCCCGGCTAATCCCAGCGATACTACCCCGTCAACGGTGTAATCCTGAAGCACTGACTCGGTGACCCGCTCCGCTTTTTTCCTTCCAGGGCCCGTTTGCACGAGCAATATATCTTTGCTCTCGTACGTTGCCTCACACATCCTGAAACCACTTTCTGAAGTGATTTTTCCAGCCTTCACTTTTCTGAGCAAGCTGTTGAACTCCTGAGGAATGGCACACAGTACTGCTAACATTATATCTTGGCTAGGTTTCTGTCGATTCCCATCGCCTGTCTTGCACCGCCACCATGGGTTGGAATGATGAGCGGGGTATTGAGATCTTCCCCGAATTTACAATTTCAGAAATCGCGTTCAACAAGGAAATAGGCTATCTCCTCCAGATGTGCTTTTGCCCATGGGGACAACCTTATCTTCCCCAACTCAATCAGGGCACTGTTACGATATTCCTCAGCCATTCTCTCCGCATAGGCTTTTGCCTGTACATCATCGAGAATATCTAGGACTTTGCCCACCTCATGATCAGTGATGCTGGGCTTCTTATAGACGTTTGAAATATCTTCCCTGGTAGTGCCACTCGCGCTTTGCAGCGTGTATACTACAGGGAGAGACTTCTTTTTCCTGCGGATATCACTGGCCAGAGGTTTGCCGGTTTTGTCCTGATCTCCCCAGATGCCAATGATATCGTCTTTGATCTGGAAGGCAAGCCCGATATTTCTTCCGAATTCTCTGAGGCATTTGATGACGGATTCATCGTCAGTGCCTATAATGGCTCCTGTCTGTAATGCACAGGACATTATAGCCGCGGTTTTACGGTCGATCATCTCCAGATAATCCTCGACGGTGATGTCGAACCGATCCTCATAACTCAGGTCGAGATATTGTCCCTCGATCATTCGTAGACAACTTTCATCCAGAAGGCATTGAACACGCTGCTGCTTTTCAGTGGGGACATCGCGATCCTCGAGACGGAGGAGCGCAAGGCTGGCCACGCTCCTCATACCATCTCCCACATTAATGGCTTGTGGAATCCCCCATATACTCCAAACTGTGGGGCGGTGACGACGCTCATGGTCATTATCCTGAATATCATCGTGGATCAGCGAGAAGTTGTGAACCAGCTCAATTGCCGCAGCAGCTGGCAATGCTTTATGAAAATACTCTCCTGCAGCCTCGCAGGCGAGCAGGCACAGAGTTGGGCGCAGTGCCTTGCCTGAGGTACCCTCGATGTGGCGTCCATTCTCATCCGTCCATCCGAGGTGATACTGCATCATCTGATAAAGTGGCAGGTGATGGTCGACGAAGATCGATCGTAGCTCGCTGTCCACCTCGCTGCGATACCTTTCAAAGATTGAAGGTAAATTCATTGGCTCACTTTTTCCGCTGCTCTATGCTGATCCGCTCGCTCAGTCACTGTTCCCACGACTGGAGTGAGCGATACAGGATTCGGGGAAAAGTTCAGAAAAGGATGTTCTCACCTTCTTGGCTATGCCTTCGGAATCAAGGCCGAACATAGAGCGGAATATCGCCTGAGGGCCATGCTCAATGAACTCGTCCGGGAGCCCGATACACCGCGTCTTAACACCTGAGATATTGTAGCTCTCAAACAACTCCAGGACAGCACTGCCAAATCCTCCATTCACGGAGTTTTCCTCAACGGTCAAGACCCTCTTAGTTCTGGCACTGATCCCTACTATTAGATCTTCGTCCAGGGGTTTTGCAAATCTGGCATTGATGACAGAGCACTCCACACCCTCTCTGGCTAGCTGTTCCGCTGCGTTCAAGGCAGGGTAAACAGTGGACCCAATCGCCAGTATGGCAATGTCGTGGCCCTCTCTTAATACTTCCCCCTTGCCGAGGGGTAGCTTCTTCAGCTCTTGCCCCATGGGGACTCCTTCACCGCGGCCTCTGGGATAACGGACAGCCATGGGACGCCCTGCATTGACTGCCGTGAAGAGCAAATGCTGGAGTTCATCCTCATCCTTTGGAGCGGCCACGACCATGTTGGGAACACTGCGCAAATAGCTGAGATCGAAGGTGCCCTGATGTGTCTTGCCATCGTCGCCAACTATGCCGGCCCGGTCAAGGGCAAAAACCACGGGCAGATTCTGAATGCAGACATCATGGATTATCTGGTCGTAGGCGCGCTGCAAGAAAGTAGAATAGATAGCTACGATCGGGATAAATCCCTGCGTACTCAAACCAGCGGCCAGAGTAACTGCATGCTGCTCACAAATTCCTACATCGAAAACCCTGTTTGGGAGCTGCCTGGCAGCTTCGGCCAAACCGGTGCCTTCCAGCATAGCCGCTGTGATAGCCACGACCCTTTGGTCCTCTTCAAGCAACCGTAGGATTGTCTGCCCAAAGACCTCGCTATATGAGGGGGCCTCGGATTTGTTGGTCTTGGGCGGCGATACACCGTGAAACTTAACAGCATCATCCTCGGCCGGTGAGTAGCCTTTCCCCTTTTTAGTCAGAACATGGACTAGCGTCGGTTTACTCTCGAAATCACGCGCTCTTTTCAGCGCGGACTCAACCTCGTGGATGCTGTGTCCGTTCACAGGTCCTATGTAGACAAATCCCAGGTCCTCCCAGAAAGCAGGGGGAATAATCGCCCTCTTGAGTCGGTCCTTCATGATCTTGCTGGCAGCCCATGCATGACCTCCCATTGGCATAGAGGTCACGAATTTCCTGGCTTCGCCCTTTGCCATCTCATACTTGGGATCTGTCCTAACCTGACTGAGCAAGGTCGATATAGCCCCGACGGTCGGGGATATCGCCATGTTGTTATCGCACAGGACTACGGTTAATTTCGTCCCCATCTGTCCCACATTATTAATCGCCTCCAATGCGATGCCAGCTGTAAGGGCCCCATCTCCGATAACAGGGACTACATGAAAGTCCTCTCCCTTGAGGTCCCGTGCCAGTGCCATACCCAGAGCTGCTGAGACCGATGTGCCAGCGTGTCCAGCTCCGAAGGCATCGTGGGGGCTCTCATCGCGAGCAGGAAAGCCTGATAGCCCCTCGTATTGCCGAATGGTGGCGAAGCTGTCCTTCCGTCCGGTTAGAAGTTTGTGGGTATAACTCTGATGGCCCACATCCCACACTATCTTATCTTTGGGACTGGTAAAGACGCGGTGTAAGGCGATGGTTAATTCAACCGCGCCTAGATTTGAGGCTAGGTGCCCTCCGTTCAAGGATGCCCTTTCGACAAGCATTGCCCTGATCTCGGAGGCGAGCCGCTCCAATTTGCTATAGGACAACTCCTTGAGGTCACCAGGGGAATTGATGCTATCTAAAATCTCAGACATCGATTTCTCCTCGCGAGGAAGACAGGGTACCTAAGTGCCATCTAAATCCTACAACTCCTCCTATGATTTTGTCAAAGTTGGCAGACGGCTTCAGTATAACACAATACGTTGGTGCTCGCACAAATGCGGTATTCGGGCTAAAGGGCTGTGCAGGATGACTACAGATTAACTTCTGGTAACGTTTACATTGAGAGGGGTAATCAAATCTGAGATCGAGTAAGGTTTAAGAAATCACTACAAAAAGAGTAAAGGTGCTACTTGCTTTGAGCAGTTGAAGGATGTCTTATCCAGCCTATCTCCGACCACATCCGCTCGGTGTCTTCGCCATGTCCGATCTTGGCCTCGAGGAGAGCCGGACTTAGCAAGAAAGTGAGCAAAAGAAAAGAGGTCAATAACAACGCGGGGAAGCTTAGACCACTGCCAAGGTGCCTGGCAAGTACAGCAAAGGCAAGCGAGCCCAGCATTGCCAGCGCACCGACTTTCAGCTTGCGTTGACGCAAACGAATGAAGGCAGTTGAGGTAATACCCAGTACGACCAATGCTGTACTCATGGGCATATTCAGAGCATGTGAGGCATCCATGCTGGCTGCATCGAAAACGGTGCCAAACTCCTTTAATCCAAAAAGCCACCCCCCGATGATCGGTAGTGGCATAAGCATGAGAGAGGCAAGAATCCAGTCCCGTCGAACCACGCGGATAGTAGTCCGGATTATTAGCCAGAGCGAGAACACGAAAAGTCCGCAAATCCCCAATAATAGCCAGATGTTTGGCAGAGAACCGCGTTCCCATAGCAGGAAAGCCCCGGCTTGCTTAAGGGTAGGCCATGAAGCATATCCGCCTACCACGAAGAAAGCGAGGGAATAGCCAGCCCATGGATACAGCCATCCCGGTTTGCCATGCTGCCATCCGTACAGACTTACACATACTATCAGTCCTGAAATGATTGAGACAACAAGCATATTTTGCCATAAACTTAGCATGAAGAGTCCGGCTACGATAAAGTGCGGTAAACAAGCCATCGCAGCATCTATCCAGCTGCCCTGGCTATGTGCTTCATAGATTTGCTGGGCCAGAACCTTTGGTTGCCCGCACGACTCTATCGCAAGCTCATTTGCCTCCTCGTCAGAGAGCCCCTCTGCTCTCAGGTCCGCCGTCTTTTCTCTAAAATAGCCTCCCAATTCCCTCAAAACCCGTGCTTCGGTAGCCGGGTCCAGATGAAGCTGAGACCTCAACTCGTCCATGTAGTTTCTGATTTCAAACTGCATTTTGCCCTCGGGAGTTATCTATGTCGACTTAAAGATGAGATCCACTGCAGTGGTAAACCCCTTCCATGCGGCCATCTTTTCATCGAGTGCTTGCTTGCCCTTTTCTGTTATGGTGTAATATCGTCGCTCTTGTCCGCTTGGCAGTTGACGCCACTCTCCTTGAATAAACCCGTCACTTTCCAGCCGATGAAGGGCAGGATAGACCGTTCCCTCCCTGAACTGAAAGTACCCCTTACTCCTATTTTCTATCTCTTTGATTAGCTGATAACCATAGGCCTGCTGGTTTTCCTTTATCAAGAAAAGCAAAAGACAGTCAGCATTGCCTCTCAAGAGGTCTGGCTCGTATTTTGGCATACTATTTTTCATAGCTAGTACCTCGCGCCTTTCTTCTATGGTTGAATGATACCAAGAGACGCTGGGGCTGTCAATTAACCGAGCGTCTATTTTTAAAATACCTCTTTCGTGGTATGGACTGATAACTTGAAAGCTGGTATAGTTTAGGCAAAAATAACGTTCGGTTAGCTCCAATTGGAGGTACAGTACTATTGGGGAGATGCTTATGAGAGAATCTCTGGAAACCTCGCTTCAAAACAGTATCCGAGTGGCATTATTTGATAGACAGACAATATTCCGCGCTGGGGTGCGACAGATTCTGTCATCATATGAAGATATCGAAGTGGTGGCGGAGTGTGATCCGAGTGAGGATGTTGCAAGTTTGATTGAAAATTTTCCCCCTGACGTAGCTCTTGTAGACATAAACATGCCTGCTACTACGGGAGTAGCATTGGCCCGTCGGATTTCCCAGTTTTCCCCGGTTACTAAGGTAATTACCATGAGTTCATATTTTGGTGAAGAAGAATTATTTGACTCGATTAAGGCGGGCGCGGGAGCATATTTAAACAAGAACGTTTCGCCAAATGAACTTGCTGAGAGTATCAGGAAAGTGTATAGAGAGGAATACCCGGTAGATGAGTATCTCCCGACTTCCTGCATTTTCAGGGAATTTAGGCACGAATTCCCGAAATCAGGG
>JBKGZM010000043.1:0-16654 GCA_046545575.1 Dehalococcoidia bacterium | reverse complement strand
ATGCTTGGGGGCAGCAACGATTCAATTTGGCCAACACTAAATGAAAACAGAGCCTTAAAGAGATACTTCCCGAGGTTGAAAAGGATTCGACTTAGGGGTTCAAGATACTTTGTCTCACTATGACAGAATTCAAAAGGCGATAAGTCGCTATGCCTCAGTTATCGAGGGAACCCTTCGGGACCTACGAACCACGTTTATTATAGATATTTCTTTGATAGTCTTTGTCCCTATTGGCATGAGTATTATATTATATTTCTTTAACAGCATTTCAGGCATATTGGCAGTTCTCGGGTTGGGTGGTATAAACGCTAGCGAAAAATTTAGCCGTGGACAAACTATCTTGAAAAGCTATTTTAGTGACCGCTCGCGGCTAAGGAGAAGTGTGGAAACATTGGAACTGGAACTTCAGTTGTGTGATCCGTCAGACAATGAATGCTTGCAGAACTTAGAGAATAAATTGAAGGAGTACGTTTCGTCGCTACAATAGATGGGCGATATGCTATTGCGCAAGGCCATAATTATGTTTTTCCAGTTTCTGGATATAGAATTGGGGTTAACCATCTATTGACACCGATCCAAGCTATATTATAATACATAATAAAGGACAATACATCAGAAAGGAACAGCGATAAAAGACTTCTTATAACCAGTATCAGAAAAACAAAGAGGGGGTATTGCAAGCTTAGGAGGAAAGTGTTTTGTGTTCAAAGGAGGTAGAATAAATGAAAGGCCAAGCTATTCTTAAAGAGTGTGAGGCAAGTGGATGGAAAAGCCATCAGCCGAAGCTAACGGAACAGGAAATAGCAAGGAAAGGGAAGAAAACCCGCAGCATACATTCCACCCCACCGGTTATCAAATCTGGTGCTAAACGGTACGGGTTGCCTGCAGATGCAAAAGAACGCAGAATGTGAGCATGTGCCTAAACATACCCAAGACAAATTTGAGAGAAGGGCCACTAAACCAACAATGGTGGCCCTTCTTGCATTTTGAGCAATTTCTTACCTCGATAATAACTCGTTCTGTCTGAAAGGAGTACGAAATGCCTGAACAACCTTATGAAAAGTGGCATATTTTGAATGTTAGGAGGAAAAAAGATCGTGAAATCCTCCAAGCGATCATATCTCCGGTAGGTGAAGAGTCAACAGCCGCTCAATCTGTATTAGATTACGTCATGCACCCTCCGAAAAGCAAGAAGCTTTCGCTATGCCAAACAGTGCTGGTTGAGCACGGTTATTTTGATCAAGACTACATCGATAGCGTTAGCACATTTTATTCCAAGATGTTCAAAGGCGTTGAGCGACTTTGCACAAGGCTGCACTTTTTCTCTACCAAACTCAAGAACTCGGATGTCGCTGGTTTCAGGGCATTGGAGAGATTACAAGATTATTATCTTGGCTTCTCTATAAAAAGACCTCTAGAAACAAAGATATTGGGCAGAAGTGCAATAAGGCCGCGTCGTGACGAACCTGAAACCGAATTCCACACATGTAAGGCTGATATGCCGGTTAATGTTGCAGGCTCAACGTTATTTGCAAAAGCGGCACCATATATGGAGCAAGATAGCCGTGTGCAGACGTGTAGTTCCGTGGCTATCTGGGTTAGCACCACAATAATTGCACATGCCTTAGATTATCCTAAATATACTACATCTCAAATAATGGATTATGCAACGCGCGATATAACAGGAACAAGGGTTGGGCCAACTGAAGGCCTAACATATGAACAGATGATGCACGCCTTGAAGATAATGGGCTACGAACCAATCATATTCGATGAAACAGATCCATTTGAAGCACTTTATGAGGTATATTGCTATATTGAATCAGAACTCCCGCCAATTCTTTTGTTAACATTACCAAACGGTACTTATCATGCTATAACTGCTTTGGGGCATGGCCACAAGCGGCCATTACGACGTGCAACTCATATCACGGTCGAGTCTCAAGGTTCAACCACTCTAAAATACTTCAGAAGTTCAGAGTGGGTTCCTTTTTTCTATGTCCATGACGATCAGAGAGGGATCTATCGGAGATTGAAATTCTTAAGAGCTAATCCTGCTAGGTTAAGGCAAAAAATAAATGCTCTCCACAAGAATGTCGGTCTATCACCGGAAATCAGCGTAGACCTAAAGCAGTGGCACTGTCCTATATCTATTGAGACGAACTCAACTCTTGGAAATACCCCAAAGGAAAGTATTGCTAACCTATGGGGCGTGATAGTGCCACTACCCAAAGGCGTAACCCTTAACCATACGGAAGCGGAGGGAAAAGCTGTAGGCATTATCCCACGTTGTGCTGCCCGATGTGGATTGGAACTTCCTGATGATCTAGTTTTGCGTTGTTACCTGACTCCGTCGAACCGTTATAAATCCGCACTGGGGCAACGTGATGATATGGGTAGTTTTGTCAGAATATTCTACCAAGGAAAACCAATGCCCAAATACCTTTGGGTTATCGAAATGTCCACAGCAAAATTGATGAATACTGCGAGACTTGACGAACTCCGTGTAAGAGGTGAGCTTCTCCTTGATGCAAGTAGTAATCCTTGGCCGACTGATTTCGTTGCATTCCACTGGGTAGATGACGAGAACAAAGGTCACCTACTCACTATGTCCCAAGATGATATTAGTATAGAAGAGGCGTTAAGCGACGTATGGCATGGCCCCGATGTGCCATATGGCCCAATGGTTAGATAACCATCCTTGGTTCACAAACAAGCAACCGTAAACTAATTTTACTCGCTCGTGCTAAAGCAGCGAACTGCTCTTTCCAATATAGGATAACAGAACACAAAAAAGAGGGCGCTTAATCAGTGGCCGCAAACCACTACCGCCCTCTGAACCGGTTGGTCATCGGGAGATGCCAGTCTCTGGTGGGTGTAAGCGTTATCCCGGGAGGGGCCTGGCGGCGTTTGTACTCATTCCCGTCGACTTTTGACATAACCTTTTGCACAACCTCCCGCTCAAAGCCCATGGCAACAATCTCCTCAAGGCCATTGTTTTCTCCGATGTACGCCTCGAGGATGGGATCCAGTAGCTCGTAAGGCGGCAGGCTGTCGACGTCCCGCTGGCCCGGACTCAACTCCGCCGAGGGTTCACGGTCGATAATGCTCTGGGAAATGACCTCCCTGCCCGCCTGAGAGTTCTTGTACCTCGATAGCTCATAGACCGTGCTTTTGGGGACATCCTTGAGGACGGCAAACCCGCCGACCATGTCGCCGTACAGCGTGCAGTAGCCGACGGCGCCCTCGCTCCTGTTGCCGGTATTGAGGACCAGCCAGCCGAACTTGTTGGACAGCGTCATGAGGATATTTCCCCTGATGCGGGCCTGGAGGTTTTCCTCGGCAACCCCCGGCTGCATGCCGGCAAACTGTTCGGAGAACATGTTGAGAGAGGTATTAAAGGTCTCCTCTATGGGGATATTCATCAGCGCAATACCCAGGTTCTGTGCCAGGAGTTGTGCATCATCCCTGCTTCCCTGCGACGAATACTGAGACGGCATAGCGACGCCAACCACGTTCCCCGCCCCCACGGCATCCACCGCGATAACGGCGGCCAGGGCGGAGTCTATTCCGCCTGAGAGGCCCAGCAATGCCTTGGGGAATCCGTTCTTCCGGATGTAATCTCGGGTGCCAAGGACAAGCGCGGCATATATCTCTCCCGTGCGGCCGTATGGAACCACCGAATGCCCGGGAATGGAGGGTTTGGAGGCAGTCTGTTCCCGGGTGGAAATCACGGTCTGTGAGCTTGCAGGTTCTCCTCCCGCCTCGAAATCGAGGTCCGCAATTAAAAGCTCCTCCTCGAATCGCTTACCCTGCGCCAGCACCCTTCCGTCCTTCCCCACCACCCCGCTCCCCCCATCGAACACCATCTCATCCTGCCCCCCCACCAGGTTCACCGAGGCCATGATAACGCCGGCCTGCGATGCCATATCGGAGAGAGCCTGTTCCATGGACTGTTCCCGCGTCGAATCAAACGGGGTAGCGCACAAATTCACAATGAGATCAGGAGGGGCAACCGACTGAAACGGTTCCTGCCCCAAGTTATCCTCGGAGAGGGCAACCTCCGTATCGATCCCGTTTATGACGAATCCTCCCGGCTCGAAACCCGTGCGAAAGTAGCGATATTCATCGAAGAAGGGATACCGGCAAAGATGGGTCTTGTGGTATACCATAGCAAGTTCTCCCCCGAAGGCCACAGCGGCCGCGTTGTAGAGTCCGTCAGCCGAATCCACGAAACCGAACACCACCACGATGTCCCCTGAGTTCTCCACTATCCGGTCACGCCTTTCCAGGTTCGCGGCAATGAACCCGGGCTTCAGGAGCAGGTCCCTGGGAGGATAGCCGGTAACGGCCATCCCCGGGAAGCAGACGAGGTCCACCTGGGACTTTCTGGCCTCGTCGATGTACCTGATGATTTTGTCGGTGTTCCCGTCCAGGTCACCGACTGTGCTGTTCATCTGGGCCAGAGCGATTCTGAGGCTGCGCATTTTTTGTCTCCCCGTAAAAGTATTTTCTGGGCGGTCCGCCAGAGGCGGACCGCCCTACATCCCTGTTTGATAAACATATCCTAGCAGAAGACCGAAAACCGCCGCAAACATGGCGTTGACAGCATTTCAAGTCAAATAGCAGGCCGACTTATGCCAGTCCCACGGGGTCGATGTCCACCGTCCAGCCCTGGGGAATGGGGACCTGTGAAAGGAGGGTGGTGGGGTCGGGGCCGCGAATGACTATCTGCCAGCGGTAGCGGCCGCGTATGCGCTCGGTGTAGGCTGGAGACGGACCGATCAGGCTGGTGTTGGCCAGACCCTGGGAGTCCTTCTCATCCCGCAGGACGCCTATCATCCGGGCGGCCTCGTCCTGGCAGCGTTCAACGTTGGTGTGCGTGTAGAGCAGTCGGGCCAACCTGTTGAACGGGGGGTAGCCGTAGTAGTGCCGGAAGGCCGCCTCCTGCTCATAGAAAGTGAGATAGTCCTGCTCGGCTGCGGCGATAATGGCGTAGTGCTCGGGGGTGAAGGTCTGGATGATTACACGTCCGCCACGAATCCCCCTCCCCGCCCGACCCATCACCTGCAGGATGAGCTGGAACGCCCGTTCCCCCGCCCGGAAATCAGGAAAGTACAGTCCCAGATCCGCGTTGACAACACCCACCACCGTCACCAGCGGAATGTCCAGTCCCTTGGCTATCATCTGCGTCCCGACCAGTATATCGGCCTCGTGCGACTCGAATTTCCTCAGTATATTCCCGTGGGACGCACGCCTTTTGGTCACGTCGCGGTCCCAGCGGAGTGTCCGGGCCTCGGGAAAGAGTTTGGCTACCTCTTCCTCCACCCTCTGCGTGCCCGTGCCCAGGAATTTCATCCGCTTGCTCTCACATTCGGGGCACGTCTCGGGCGGCGGCACGGAGTAACCGCACTGATGGCAGATAAGCCGGTCCTCTCTGGCGTGGTAGGTCAGAGCCACCTCACAGCTCCGGCACCGCATGACATGTCCGCAGTCGCGGCACTGGACGAAGGGATTCGTCCCACGGCGGTTCAAAAAGAGGATAACCTGCTCGCCGGCAGCCAGCGCGTCGCCCGTGGAGCGGATGAGCCGCCTGCTGAAGATGCTCCTGTTCCCGCTCTTGAGCTCACGGCGCATGTCGATCACCTGGACCCGCGGCGGCGGGTACGGTTTTCCCTGGCTCCTCCCGACCCTCTCGGGGAGCTCCAGCAGGCGGTAGTCGCCCCGTTGTGCCCTGTAGTAGCTCTCCAAATCGGGGGTAGCACTCCCCAGAACAAGCACCGCGCCGGTGAGTTCGCCGAGCTTGAGCGCGACGTTCCGGGAATGATAGAGGGGAATCTGGTCGTGCTGTTTGTAGGTCCACTCGTGCTCTTCGTCGATGACGATGAGTCCCAGGTCCGGCTGTGGGGCGAAGATGGCCGACCGCGAGCCGATGACGACATCAAACTCGCCGTCGCGGATGCGGTGCCACTCGTCGAACTGCTCGCCGATGGAGAGTCCGCTGTGCAGTACGGCCACCCTTCCGGGGAAGCGGGAGGCAAAGCGGGAGATGGTCTGAGGGGTGAGTGATATCTCCGGAACGAGCACAATACCCTTCTTGCCAAGGGAAACCGTCTCCTCCAGTGCTCTCAGGTAGACCTCTGTCTTGCCGCTTCCGGTGACGCCGTGGAGGAGGAAGGTGGTGGGGCTGGACGCATCGGAGGTCTCGCTGGCTGAGTCGTGAAGGGCTTCCGTTATTTGCCCGATGGCGGCTTGCTGGGGTGGGGTGGGGGTGGGCCGTTCGGCAGTGGAGAATGTTAAATCAGCCAGCGGGTCGCGCCTCACCCTGAACTGTTTGATTGCCACCAGCCCTTTACGCTCCAGCGCTTTAGCCGCTTCTGGAGAAGCCTGTGCGCGATTTCTCGCCTCCGAGAGTGGCATTTCCCCTTCCGCCACCAGGAGCTTCAGCAGTTCCGCCTGCCTGAATGCCTTCTTCTCCAGCAGGCCCACATTCTCCCTCGCCCGATCGATATCCACAGCCAGCCGGATGTACGGCACCATCTTGGGGCGTACCTTGGGAGCCGCCAGTTCAGCGGTCTTGACCACCAGTCCCTTCCGAGCAAGCTGGTTGACAGTGGAGTCAATACTCTTTTGCGGGACCTTCTTCTTGAGTTGCCGCGCCTCAATGCGGCCATGCTTTTGCAAGAAGTTAAGCGTCTTCTTCTGCAGCGAGGTTAGCGAAGAAAGGGATTTCTCAGGCGGATTCGAAACAGGTTCAACAAAAGTGACCAGCCGTCTCTCGAATCCAGGGGGGAGCATCAGGGATGTAGAGCTGAAGTAGGGAGCGAGGTAATAATGGCTTATCCAGCGGGCGAGTTCCACCTGACGCTCTGAGAGAAGAGGCTTTGATCCTATGACGCGGGAGATTCTTTTGGTCTCTTCAACGGGGGAATAATCGCTCAGTTCAAAAACTATCCCCTGCAGCGACCTTCTCCCAAAAGGAACCCAGACGGCCGATCCGACCGAGACCGTGGAATTCGAGGGCAGGGAATAGGTAAAAGTTCGCGGCCAAGCTGTTGGAGCATTGACCGCGACATTGGCATACCTCATCGCTTCAACCCGGTTTTTAGCCGTCTCTCTTGTAAGGATTAGCCCTTGATCTTGGTACGGGTCTTCTTCCTGCTGAGTCCTCTGATATAATACAGCTTCGCCTTGCGAACGTTGCCAGGCTCTACCATCTCAACCTTGCTTACAAGGGGAGAGTAGAAAGGGAAGGTCCTCTCAACTCCAATGCTATGAGCGATCTGCCTTACTGTGAAGTTGGACGCGATACCAGCCCGGCGTTTGCGAATGACGATGCCGGTAAACGGCTGAGTACGCTCCCGTCCGCTTTCAACGATCTTGAAGTAGACTCGTACAGTGTCACCGGGTTTGAAGTCGACTATGTTCGGGTTCTCCTGCTTTTCAACCACCGATTCTATATCCATCTCTATCGATCCCTCTATATAATTAACCGTTAAATTGTAACATTAATCAATCTGTTTTTCCACCATCCTGCGCTCTTCTTCCGAAAGCTGTGCGTTCTCCAGCAGGGCAGGACGCCGGGCAAGCGTGCGGAGGATGGCCTGCTGACGCCGCCATTTGGCGATTTCCGCATGATTTCCGGAGAGGAGAATAGATGGCACTTCCCATCCGCGAAAAGACTGAGGACGCGTGTACTGCGGATACTCTAAAAGTCCATCGGCATGTGAGTCATCCTTTACTGAATCCTCGGAGCCAAGTACTCCCGGAAGCTGCCGCACCACAGCGTCGACTACCACCATCGCCGCCAGTTCCCCACCGGTGAGGACATAGTCGCCGATGCTTATCTCATCGGTAACCAGGTGCTCCCGCACCCGTTCGTCGACCCCCTCGTAGTGGCCGCACACAAGCAAAATTCGAGCGTGCGCTGCCAGCTCTTCAGCTACCTGCTGATGAAAGGGTCTCCCCTGCGGGGTAAGCAGGATCACCGGCGTCTCAGGCTCAGCCCCTACCGATTCCACGGCGTCGAACAGCGGCTCCGGCCTCATTACCATCCCCGCCCCACCCCCATGAGGGTAATCATCGACCACCCGATGTCTGCCCAGACCATGTTCTCTCAGATTATGAAGAGCTATCTCCACAATTCTGTTATCGATGGCTCGCTTGATAATACTTTCCCTGAAAGGGCCATCGAACATATCCGGAAACAGGGTCACAATGTCGATTCGCATGGGATTCAATTTACCCTTATGAGAACAGGCTCTTCACCCTGTCGAGGATCTCCTGCATCGCCTCGCCAAGCTTGCGATGAATGGCTACATCAGCGTGGACATCATGAGGGGCAGGGGTCAGATTAATGATGATGAGATTCGCCCCGTTATTCTTCGCTATAAGCGGCATCTGCGCCGCCGGGTAAACAACGAGGGATGATCCCAGGGAAAGAAAAAGATCGCAGGCTGCAGAGCGCTTCTCTGCCTCCCTCGTCTCCCGTTCAGGCATGGACTGTCCGAACATCACAGTTGCAGGCTTCATCACCTCGCCACAATCAGGACAGGTCGGGACTGTCACCCCTTGCTCCAGCCACTCCTGTATATCCTCCCGGGGATACCTCTTGCCACAGCCAAGGCATTCCACCCATTTCGTGGTCCCGTGAAGTTCTATTATCTTCTCTTCAGGGATTCCACTCTTCTGATGCAGGGTGTCGATATTCTGCGTTACAACGCAGTCCACTTTCCCGAGCCTCTCAAGTTCGGCAATGGCAAGGTGCGCGGCATTGGGCTCAGCAGAGGACATCACTGGCCAGCGTTCCTTGCAGAAGGCCCAGTATTTCTCCTTGACCTCCTGGCTGGCCATGAATTTGACATAAAGGAACTCGTTGGGGTCGAATCGTTCCCAGATGCCTCCCGGACTGCGAAAGTCAGGAACACCGGATTCAGTGCTGAGCCCAGCTCCGGTGAAAACCACCATGCGTTTAGAGGCAGCAATCAGTTCCGCCGCTTTATCAAATTCGTCCATGCTGGCTACCGCTTCCTATCGAGAAGGGCAAAGAACCTGTCCTGATACTGTTCAAACAGCCCGTAGCTCCGCAACTTCGAGCCCAAATCACCTATGCTGGCACGGTCCTCTGCCACTGCCCTGAACAAGCCCTCAATTTCCT
The DNA here is from genome assembly GCA_046545575.1 of Dehalococcoidia bacterium. Taxonomy (GTDB): domain Bacteria; phylum Chloroflexota; class Dehalococcoidia; order SZUA-161; family SpSt-899; genus JAGXOF01. The sequence goes on along the minus strand of JBKGZM010000043.1, from coordinate 7,497 downwards.
CTTTGACAAACTTTGGGATGCCCTGTTCCCTGTCCAGTAAACCCCTGCTGCTCAAATCGGCGATGTTTTGCTGGAGTGAGGATTTTGTGATGTCTGTAATAAACCTCATAAGCGCGATCTGCCAGGCATCATCGGGCCCCTTCACGATGGCCGCCAGAGAATCGCCCTCTTCATCTATCTTGGAGTTCATCTTGAGCACCACATCGCTTATATTCTCGGAAAGGGTCCAGGTATCCTTTACTTCATTCCTGTATTTGTATTCCAGGATATTGGGGTCGCCGCCGTGGCTATCGAGAATCGCCTGGATTTCCTCCCTGTCGTGTTCTCCGAACCCTTCAAATATGCTCAACAGGTAAGTTGGCGTTACCAGTTTGGGCCGTTCAGCAATCACCCGTCCTTCCCTGACCCTTGTCTCATTCACACTGTCCATGGGCTCCGTAAGCAAATAATAGTGTATATCCGTAGCACCGAAGGTGTTCAATCTCTGCTGCGGGGATCTTACCACCTCGGTATGACTGACGGCATATTGTACCTTGTCTTCATATTCACTCATTATCGATCTCAAATCCAATTATAACAGCTTTGCCGCAAACTCGTTAAGGTCGTGGGATAACTATTGCAATTCGGATCACGCCCAGTTACACTTGACATTGAAGCTACAAAGGGTGTAGTCTAGTACAAACGGCTACTAAATTGAAAAGGAGGAAAATCGATGGAGGCTTATTGCTTCAAGTGCAGGGCAAAACGCGAGATCAAGGATCCAAAGCAGGTCACACTGAAAAACGGTAAACCAGCTACACAAGGTGTCTGCCCTGTCTGCGGAACCAAGGTCTATCGGATCGGGAAGGGCAAATAGTAGCTCAAGCATCAAGTCTTGTGCAATCCGCCAAAGGCGTACAAGCACTGATCTTATCTTCTTATAGATATCTGTTAGCATTCAGGTATCTGTTAACGAATTCTTGCTGAAGGCTGTTGGCTAACTGCTTGGACAGCCTGCACCGGATTTTAATCTGTTTATCCGTTCCTGGCTCGCCCGGGGATGTGCAGGTTATTATGTTCTATCTCATGTTGGTATTGAAAAATAGAAGTTCAGGGCTTATTATCGTATTAAGATACGATCCAATAAACCAGGCAATAACAAGAGGAGTATAACGGGTATGGGCAAAATAAACGCGGCGATTATCGGAGTAGGGAATTGTGCTTCTTCATTTGTCCAGGGGGTACACTATTACCAGAACGCGACGGAAGAGGACTTCATTCCAGGGCTTATGCATGTAAACCTGGGAGGCTACCACATCAGCGATATAAACTTCGTTGCAGCGTTCGATGTAGATAAAAACAAGGTAGGCAAAGACCTGTCGGAAGCCATCTTCACCAAGCCAAACAATACATACAAATTCTGCGATGTCCCACACCTTAACGTCCCGGTGGAACGGGGAATGACGCATGATGGTTTGGGGAAATATCTTTCTCAAATGGTAACGAAGGCACCCGGGTCAACTGTGGACATCATCAATATCCTGAGAGAACGAGAGGTTGACGTAGTTATCAACTACCTTCCAGTAGGCAGCGAGGAAGCCACCAAATGGTATGTTGAGCAGGTACTGTCTGCCGGATGCGGCTTTATAAACTGTATGCCCGTGTTCATTGGGCGTGAGAAATACTGGCAGCAAAGGTTTGCCGAAAAAGGGTTGCCCATTATCGGCGACGATATCAAATCGCAAGTAGGCGCTACCATCACACACAGGGTGTTAACCCGATTGTTCAGAAACCGGGGGGTCAAACTGGAGAAGTCCTACCAGCTGAACTTCGGTGGAAACACTGATTTCTACAACATGCTGGAACGCGAGCGGCTGGAGTCGAAAAAGATATCCAAGACCAATTCAGTCACTTCCCAGCTGGACTACGATATGGGGCCTGGGAATATACACGTCGGGCCCAGTGACTACGTACCGTGGCTGGAGGACCGCAAGTGGTGTTATATACGGATGGAAGGTCGTACCTTCGGCGATGTTCCGTTAAATCTGGAGGCCAAGCTTGAGGTTTGGGATAGCCCCAACTCTGCCGGTGTAGTCATCGATGCTGTAAGATGTTGTAAGCTGGCCCGCGAACAGGGGACAAGCGGTACTCTCATCGGACCATCGGCCTATTTCATGAAGTCACCGCCTATACAATACACCGACGACGAGGCTCGAACCATGACCGAGCAATTCATCGCGGGCGAACATCACGCTAAGGCTCAGACACTCGTCGGGGATGCGGACACATCCCAGAGCAAACAACGAACCAGTAAGCGTAAAGATTCCTGAGAATCAGAAGGTGTAGAATAAAGATATGAAGATCGTTCTCGTCTCTCCTTATGATTACATGTATCCCAGCGGGGTTAACCATCACGTTTTTTGTTTGGGTGATAACTTCACCCGCATGGGTCACGAGGTCAAATACATTCTGCCGTCTTCCAAACCGGAAAAATCACCTACTAACCGCACGGTGTACTTCGTTGGCAGGCCGATTCCAATCCACGCCAGCGGTTCAATTTCCCGCGCACCTGTCTCTCCGAAGCTGTTCCTCTCCGGCCGTATACCCGAGATATTAGAGCAAGAGAAATTCGACGTAGTCCACCTTCATGAACCCCTGTTCCCTCCGCTCACTACAGCTTGTTTGCGGTACTCTAAAACTGTTAACATCGGCACATTCCATGCTTCCAGAGCACGAAGCTGGGGATACTGGTTCTGGAAACCCGTGCTTAACCGCTGGGTTCCAAATCTCCACGGAAGGATCGCTGTCTCCCATTTAGCCCAGGACTTCATAAATCACTATTTCCCAAGCGAATGCACGATAATACCCAACGGGATTGACTGGCAGCGTTTTGCAACCCCTGCACCACCATTCGAGGAGTTTAAGGACGGCAAGATAAATATCCTGTTCGTGGGAAGACAGGAGAAGCGCAAGGGATTTGACTATCTCATAGACGCCTACAGGCGTGTAAAACAACAGAACCCCAATACTCGTCTTATCGCGGTTGGTCCTCAAGGATGGGGGCACTGGAAATATGACCTGGCAGTCAAGAGATATGGGCTCAAGGACGTGTTTTTTGCAGGGCATGTCTCATGGAGTGATTTGGCCAGGTATTACCAGACAGCAGATATATGCTGCGCCCCGGCGATAAGCAGCGAGAGCTTTGGCATAGTGTTACTGGAGGCTATGGCATCCGGGAAACCTGTTGTGGCCTCAAACATTGAAGGATATGCCAGTGTGGCCAATCGAAACGTTGACAGCCTTCTGGTGAGGCCAAAAGACTCCGAAACGCTTGCGGCGGCGATAAATCTCCTCATCAAGGATAAACCACTCCGTGAACGTCTGGGAGCCAATGGAAGGATAAAAGCTCAACAGTACAGTTGGGACCGTGTTGCACGCAGCGTTATGAACTACTACGAGGAAGTACTTGACAGACCCCGCCACAAGATACTCAAATGATTGCCAGGTTGCGCCCTAGCTTAGGCTGGCTCCTTACTCAACCGGTTGTACACCTCCTCGCCAGGACCAGCATCTCCCCGAATGCTCTCACTATATTTGGCCTTTTGTTAAATGCAGTGACCGCATGGGTCATCGCCACAGAGCATCTCTTCGTGGCCGGATTCCTTGTTCTCCTCTCGGGATGGTTCGACATGCTCGATGGAGCGCTGGCCAAGGTAACGGGAAAAACATCCCGGTTCGGCGCCTTGCTCGATTCAACCGTAGACCGCATATCAGAAGCGGTTTTATTTGTGGGACTTCTGATCTTCTATCTCGGGCAAAACGCCACGCTGGAGACCATCTTAATCTATGTATCCATCATCGGGGCAATGTTGGTAAGCTACACCAGAGCCCGGTCAGAAGGTCTGGGGATAAATGGGGAAGTGGGGTTCTTCGCCCGTCCAGAAAGGGTTATCCTGCTTGCCCTCGGGCTTCTTCTCAGCCCGGTATCTCCGATAGCAGTTACAGTGGTCTTGTGGATCCTAGCGGTGGGACCCAATCTGACAGCGCTGCGTCGTCTCTACTACGGCTGGCAGCAGACGAGAAATGAGTGAGATTTATGTCCCCAGAGCCGACTTCAAGTAGGCTTTCATAAAATCATCCAGGTCACCCTCAAGCACCGCCTCCGCATTACTGGTCTCAAAACCCGTACGGTGATCCTTGACCATCCTATACGGGTGCAAAACATAGCTCCGAATCTGGTTTCCCCAACCGGCACTGACATGCTCGCCTTTCAGCCTTGCTTGCTCCTCTGCCTTTCTTTCCATCTCCATCTGAAGCAACCGCCCTCTCAGGACCCGCATAGCATGCTCCTTATTTCTACCCTGAGAACGATCGCTTTGACAGGAAGCAACAACTCCTGTAGGGATATGGGTAATCCGGACAGCTGAACTGGTTTTCTGCATATGCTGGCCGCCCGGACCGCTGGACCTGAATGTCTCTATATTTAAATCACTGGGATTTATATCTATATCAACATCGCTCCCGACTTCCGGCATCACCTCAACCAAAGCAAAAGAAGTATGGCGCGCATGATCGGCATCGAAGGGAGACAAACGAACAAGGCGGTGCACCCCCTTCTCAGCCTTAAGATATCCATAGGCATAATCTCCCTTGATCTCCACAAGGGCGCTCTTAATCCCCGTTTCCTCACCGGGAGAGGTATCGATGATCTCGGTTTGATAACGGCGGTTCTCACACCATCTGAGGTACATACGGAGCAGCATATTGGCCCAATCCTGAGATTCAGTGCCCCCGGCACCGGCATGAATTGCCAGGAAGGCACTATTTATGTCATACTCGCCGCTTAGCGTTTCCAGAAACTCCAAGTCCTCAAATCGCCGCTCCAGGTCATCAACCTCTGCGGCAAGCTCATCTCCCATAGAACTATCTATGTCCTCACTGTCTAAATCAACAAGGGCACTCAGATCATTACACTTCGCTTCCAGTTCCTTCCATCTCTCGACCGTCTCCTTTAAGCGGGCCATCCGCTGCATGGCCTGCCGCGCCCTGGACTGTTCCTGCCAAAAGTCGGCCTTACTGGACTCAGACTCCAAGTCAGCGAGTTCCTTTTCCTTCCCAGGCAGGTCAAAGATGCTCCTTCATGCGTTTGATCCTCATCGATAGATTCACGACTCTTGTCTTGAGATCTTCCATGCTTGCCTCCTGAATATTTCTATCCCGCGTGGCCCAACCTTAGGCTTATAGCATTGGCAGCACTGGCGAACGAATAGTAAACCGGCAGTCCTGCGTCGGTGAACTCCTGGATCAATGAGAGAGAGTCTTTAGCCTTCTCAGGTGAGAGCTCAGGCTCGATCACAAAAGCCATAGGCTTCTGTACCACCTTGCTTGCTTCAAGCATCCCTTTCCTCAACCGATCAAAAAGCAATGTTTTGGGAGTTTGAGAAAGCTTTGTGAACCCGATTAAGAAGTCAATCTCATCCCATTGAGAAATCGTCTCAAAGGTCTTGATTGCTTTGTTGACCTCCATCGCCTGGGAATAGTCTACGGGGTTCCGAAAAATATTGCCGGCATCAGAAGAGAATTCCCGCAGCTTGCCCCTAACTTCCTCTGGAAGTGATGGGACCTTCAAGCCCCTCCGCTCAAAGTCATCCGTGATTAACACGCTGGCTCCACCTCCCAACCCCACCAGGCCCACTCTCCTTCCAGCCGGACGGGACATAAATGAGAGGGTAACCAGCATATCGGCTAGCTCCTGCAAGGAGTAAACTCGCATCACCTCCAGCTGCTTACAAAGCGCTTCCCAAATAGCCTCGCTACCAGCAAGAGCACCTGTATGGCCAGAAGCTGCTCTGGTCCCCGCTTCGGTTATGCCACCCTTCAACAATACCACCGGCTTTTCACTCGCCGCCTTCCCCAATGCCTCTCGAAACCTTGTACCATCTTCGACGCCCTCAATATACACAGCGATTATCTTCGTCTCAGAATCAGTTGCCATGTACTCCAGGAAATCGCTCTCGTTCAGATCAGAGGCGTTGCCATAGCTCACAACCTTACTGAACCTGACGCCCCGCCTCCCCGCCTCCCGAACCAGTTCGAAGGTATTGCCACCGCTCTGACTAATAAATCCTACTAGACCCTTCTCCTTAGGGAAATCATCACAGAAGGAAAGCCCCGACCCAGGCGAATAGATCCCCATGCAATTGGGGCCGATAACCCGAATCCCGGTCTCTCTCGCAGCCTTAATCAAATCGTTCTGTAAGTTGCGCCCATGCTCACTGCCCGTTTCAGCAAAGCCAGCAGTACCGAACTGAATAGCCTTTGCTCCCTTTGAGGCTGCCTCTCTGACTAGCCCAGGAGCAACGCGCGCAGGAACCAGCCCTATCACATAGTCAACAGACTCAGGAACATCCTTGATACTATGATAGAGCTTAAAGCCGTCTATTTCCCCGCCTTTGGGATTCACCAGATAGAGCGAACCCTCAAACCCAAATTCGAGCAGACCGCTCAAGAAGGTCCTCGTCCAGTGCTCAGCGTTCGTGGTAACCCCGACAAGCGCGATCGACCGCGGATTGAAAACAGACTCGATACTGTCGTAATCCATGTATCTCCTTACTAGAAAAGATCTAACCCGTTCCCCAAAGGGTAGGGGCGAATTCATTCGCCCTGCTTAGGGGAGGCTAAAGCCTCCCCTACCCAACCAGCCCAACCAGACCCGCTCGCGGCATATGCACAAGGTCGGCGCTTAAAAACTCAACTGACCTGTAAGCTTACCGCCCGCGGCGAGATGGGCCAGCCGGGTCGGCTCCGGCAGACGGAATCCCCTGCATAAACTCAGTACCCACCGGATTCCCGCCTCCAGACCTATTTTGTGCCCTATGGAAACATAAATAGGTTTCACATTTGCCCTGGTCCTCACCACCGCCCCGATTTTCTCTCCGTTATCGATAAGCTCACAGAACTCTCCTTGTTCAGGCCCAACAGGACTATGCTCACCACACAAGCGCGACTTGGCACAGCCGAGCGTGGGCCTATCCCACAAAAGTCCAAGATGCGAGGCAAGCCCCAACCGCCTGGGATGTGCTATACCCTGGCCATCAACCATGATCAGGTCCGGGGTGCAGGAGAGCTTTTCACAGGCAGCCAGCATGACGGGAGCCTCCCGGAAGGAAAGCAAGCCAGGGATGTAGGGAAGAGCAAGTCCCTCCTCCGCGATCTGAATCTCCTCCACTGTTAGCTCAGGGTACTTTACGACTACCACCGCCCCTCTCCCAACCCCAGCAGAACCCTGTACCGAGATATCTACCCCAGCTACCAGATGAGCATCTTCAGCATCTCCCTCTCTCGATACGAGTCCAGCCAGCTCTCCCTGAATCGCCCTGGCCTGAACTGTAGAAACATGCCAGTCATGAAGATTGCGTGATATCACAGCGTCCAGACTCTATGCGCCCTTTATTATCTTCCAGAGAAGTCCTTCACAGCATCAAACTCATCCGGCAGGAGACTCAGAATAACAGGGAA
>JBKGZM010000042.1:0-16702 GCA_046545575.1 Dehalococcoidia bacterium | reverse complement strand
AGATTATGAGCCTGATTGCCGCTGGAAAGGGCAATCAGGAGATCGCCAGAATACTGAACGTAGAAGAGAAGACTGTCAAAAATCATATAAGCAACATCTACTCCAAGCTGCACCTGAAGAATCGCTATGAAGCGATCAGGTATATGCTGGAAAGACCATGATTGAAGAGACTACCACTCTATTCTTGAACCAGCTTTAGTATGCTAATCACCATGCCTCTCTTCAGAGATAATTGACCAAACGCTTCCCGATAAGAATATGATGAGCAGAGAGATGAACACACAGCCAAAAATCAAGGGCGTACTCTGTGTATCTACAAAGTTTAGCATTATACCTAGGAGTAAAGAAAGAACGATGCCGCTTATCCCACCCGGGCGAGGTTCTCGCCAGGCCAGGGCTGTACAGAGGAAAAGTGGCAGGCCAAACGTCAGGACCATCGGGAACGCCATTGCGAGCAGAGGCAGCTGGCGGTTGCCTGTCACGACAAGATAACCGACATAGATCATGACAAAAAAGTAGTACAGAAAAATAGCAGTACCCGCGACCAGCATCAGACATGGTCCTACCCGGTGTGATCGCCTCCAACATATCGCACCGGGGATCAAAGCAACCAACGACCCCAGTAAGAGCAATGCCAAATGCCAGTGGCTGGATAGCATTGTAATCATTGGCAGAACTTGACGGGGATCGACCTGCAGGACACTGCAGGTCGATCCGTAACTCCCACCTCCGTTTTACTGGCTAACTACTGCTCCCGTTGGATCGGAAAAGGTCGTTAGTGTCTTCGCTCATGGGCCGACTCATTATACCAAGATGAATATCATAGATTGTCAGACTTCGCAGGGGAGAGGTTGCACGCCACAAGCAGGTAGGCGTGTTTAAAATTCTACTGTAGGCGTTAGCCTAATTCAAACGGTGGCCGGAGAATCATGTCGCGGGCTTTGCTTGCCAGCGAGGCTACAGGTAAGGGTAATCTCGATAGTTCACGCAGGACCTCTGATGTTTGCAGCACCAGTCGCTGAAAATCCCCTTCCTCGATGCCGGCTTCCAGGATCGTTTTTCTCCATTCCGCTCCCTCGGCCCAGGCCTTGACGGCTGTTGCCTTCTTCACTGCCTCTTCAGAAGATGACTGGACGGGCGGGATTCCCTTTCTCTTTTCCGTCCTCTGCAGTTCGTTTATCACCTTGAGGAGGGGCTTCAGGTTGAGGCGGGAGATGCTGTAATCCGGGGCCCGGCTGGGACTCATGGCTGCAGCCCAACCCGCGAATTCAGAGGGTGAAAGCGAGGGATAGAGTTCGCGCCTTATTGCCTCTGAGAAGACGAGTGAATACTCGTGGCGGATGAGCGAGGCCCATTCTCCGAGTTCGGTTGGTGAGAGGTTGCTATCAAGGTACCCGAAGTTCTGCAAGACCTCGATCCTCTTGTTCATCTCGTCCCAGAGCTTTGCCCTGGTTTTCTTGGCGCGTTTCCGGGAGGTTTGTTGAAAGAGCAGGAGGCTCTTTTCCAGAATCTGTGTGGTTTCCTCGATATCGAATCGGGAGAGAAGGTTGAGTATCTGGTAGTAGTTGATGCTGAAGGCTGACTTTATAGGGTCGGGAGCAGCATCTTTAAGGTTCAGGGCTGTGAGGAGGTCTCTGGGGTGACTCATATCCAGGATGACGAATCCGACATTGTCCTTTCCTCGCCTCCCCGCCCTACCCGTCATCTGATGGAACTCCAGCGAGTTGAGGGGCCTTGTCCCCACCGCATCCCGAGTCAGCAGGGTGGGAAGGACCACCGAGCGTGCCGGAACGTCGAGTCCCGCTGCAAGTGTGGTGGTGGCGAAAACGGCTCGCAGCTTGCCCAAGGCAAGCAAGCGCTCCACTGCTATCTTCCATTCCGTGAGATGGCCGGCATGGTGAGAGGCCACGCCGCTGTCTATGAGAGAGTTGATCAAAGGATTCTTCCAGAGATGGGGATTGTCCTTTCCTATCTCGTTGAGGACACCTATTCTCGACGACGTCTCGGCCTCCGGCGAGCCCTGGAACCCCCTGGCGGCCCGGTCGCAGTCCTTTCTCGTGGGAAGGAAGACGATTGCCGGAAGCAGGTTTCTTTCCTCGAGCATCTCGATCATCCTCTCCGGACGGAACCGGCTTCTGCCCTTTTTCGGTTTCTGCTGGTCGATCAACTCAGGTTCAAGGGGCAGGATGTATTTTCCCGTGATGAAACCATGGCGCAGGGGGACTGGCCTTTCGTTCTCCGTGACGAGATAGGGTTTGTGACCACGCACGCTTTCCATCCACTCGGCGATTTCCTCGGCATTGGAGATCGTGGCGGAGAGGAGAAGCAAGTGCGTCTCAGGCGATGCGAGGATGATGATTTCCTCCCAGGTTGTGCCCCTGTCTTCGTCACCGAGGTAATGAGCTTCGTCCAGGACGGCAAGCCAGGGTTGCCTGCTGCCGGTGTAGAGCGCGTTTCGGAAGACCTCGGTTGTAGCCACGATTAAGGGAGCCTGGGAGTTTTCCTCCCTTTCCCCTGTAAGGATTCCGACGTTTTCCTCGCCGAAGAGCCTCTGGAAGTTATCGTATTTCTGATTGGAGAGGGCCTTGAGGGGAGTGGTGTACCAGCACTGTTTGCCTTCCGCGAGGAGCTTTGCCATTGCCTGCTCGGCGATCCATGTCTTTCCGCTGCCTGTGGGAGCGATGACCATTACATCGCCCTCAGGGATGCAGTCTAGCGCCTCTCTCTGGAACTCCGAGGGCTCAAAAGCGGTTTCGGGAGTGCCTATCTCCTCTGTGAATTCATCCGTTGCCTGTTCCAGGTCTCTCATGCTCGATCGCGGGGCCTTCTCCGTCTTTTTAGGTTTGGGTGGTGACGGCTTCTTGCCGGATTGCTCGAGCTTCCGCTTCAGGCTCTCGGGATCGGAGGTTACTACAAACACTTCCTGAACTGCCCCCGAGTTGTAAGCAAGGATTTTGGCGCCGCTGCTTGTGGGGTATTGGAAGCGGACCCGGAACCCCGGACTGGTGCCTTTTTTCTTCGTAATCCTGCCCGGGATGATTGTCCGGGTTTCATACATAGGCTCCAGCTCGTCTTCGAGGAACTCCCTCAATCCGGGTATGATGCCGTGCTCATGTTTTATTTTCGAATTTCCGCGGTATTTCATTGTTCGGGTACACCATGAATATTGTACTATCAGAAGGTGGGAACTCAAAATTTACCTGACGAAGCTTGGAATTTGGTCATTGGTATTTATCGGTTGTATAATCGGGTTCATAAGATAACTTGAAATAACAAAAAGGGGGACCCATGGAAGAGAGAGTCGCGATATTCATAGACGGAAGTAATCTGTATCATGCTCTGCAGAGCGGTTTTGGACGCCACGACCTCAGGTTCACCGATTTTATAAATAAGTTATGTGGCTCCAGGAGTTTGTTCAGAACCTACTACTACAACATCTTACAGGACCCGGATCAATGGCCGGAGGGCCACAAGGAGCAACAGGAATTCCTTGACATTCTGCGCAGAACGCCGTATCTGGAGATCCGGTTGGGTGGCACAAAAGTGTCCCAGGGAGTCCCGGTTGAGAAGGGACTGGATGTTATGCTGGCGACGGACCTGCTGTATTTTGCCTGGAATGACTTCTACGATGTCGCCATCCTTGTGAGCGGCGACTCCGATTTCGCTTACGCCCTTCAGGCGGTAAAAAACATGGGTAAGCACGTTGAGGTAGCTTACTTCGAGAAGGGAGTCTCCAAGGACCTCCTGAACGTAGCGGATAACCAGTATTTGCTGGATCGCAGCTTCTTCAAGGGTTTGTGGGCAGGCAAACGCCGAAGTACCAGGCGGAGAAAACCCAAGGGGAAGAGTAAAGAGGAGAATACTTCGAATGCGTGATGCCCACCGCGTGATTGACTTCTGGCAGTGGATTGTGCAATCGCCTCACTATTGTCATTCTTCGTCCGCCTCAGGCGGACGAAGAATCTCACTCATCATCTGTAGCCGCAGGCTTTAGCCTGCGCCAATCGCACCCTTGAGGGTGCGGCTACACCTGGATTCCGAATCGGAGTCCGGAATGACGGGAACGCTGGTCAGGTGCTATCAGCTATGAGCCATCAGCCAATCCGTACCCCGCCCCACCCGGCGTCCCCATGAACAGCGTGTCCCCTTCGCTGAGTCTCAGGGTCATCTTGCTCCTGATCTGGTACTCCGTCCCGTCGGCTTTCCTGACCCAGTAGCGGCCAACTTCCCCTGGCTCGCCCCCTTCAAGTCCCCAGGGTGGGACCTTGTGCCTGTCCCCGATGACTGTCACCTCGGCGGAGGGACCCAGTAACTTCCAGGCCCTGATGATCCCATCTCCCCCATGCCACTTGCCACGACCGCCCGTCCCGGGCCGGAGTTCATACTGCTGGAAGAGAACGGGGTAATACTGCTCGATGGCCTCGACAGGCGTGTTCATGGTATTGGTCATGTTTACGTGAATGCCGTCGACTCCGTCGGAACCCTGCCTAGCACCCGAGCCGCCGCCAATGGTCTCAACGAAAGTCCATTCCTTCTTCCTCTGCGAATCGAAGCCCCCCACATTGAGATTGTTCATGGTCCCCTGAGAGGCGGCAGGGACTCTTCCCGGAACTGCCCGGGCAAGGGCCTTCAGGACCACGTCGGCGATCCTCTGTGAAGTCTCCAAATTCCCTCCCGAAACAGGCGCTGGACTCCGCGGGTTGAGAAGGCTTCCTTCTGGCGCGGATACCTTTATCGGGGTGAGAATACCCTCGTTCATCGGGCCGTCAGGGTCGATGATGGACTTGACGGCAAAGTAGGTTGCGGAAAGGGTTACCCCCAGGACAGCATTGAACGGCACCTGAATCTGGTCATCGGTGTCCGAGTAGTCGACCAGAAGAACATCATTCTGTCTCTTCAGGGTAACGCGAATCCAGGTTAGCCGGTCGGGCCCTGCCACATCCTCCAGGCAATCCTCGGCCTGGTAGGTCCCCTCGGGAATCGATTGCAATTGCCTGGTCATTCGCCTTTCGCCGTAGGAAATGATGTTCCGGAAAATGGCGAATATCACGTCCGCGCCGTGTTTCTGGCCCAGTTCGAGGAATCTCCTCTCCCCGAGGTTCGCTGCCGCTATCTGGGCCCTCAGGTCCCCGCGGGTGATGTCCGGGTTTCTGACCTGGGAGAGGAAATCGTTCAGAACCTCTTCATCCATGCTCCCCTGTTTCAAAAGATTTGTGGGCTGTACGACGGCTCCTTCCTGGAAGAGCGATGTGGCCGTACTGGAGATGCTGCCGGGGACATCTCCCCCGACGTCCACGTGATGGGCTTTGTTCGCACTGAACCCGACAAGCTGCGCGTTGAGGAACACTGGCTTTACGATCATCACATCGTTCAGGTGAGTTCCAGCGATGTAGGGGTCGTTTACTATGACGATGTCCCCCTCTTCCCATTCCTCTCCCTTTTCCGCCATGTAACGAATCACGTTCTTAACTCCCCAGGGCAGCGACCCCAGATGGACGGGAATATGCTCGGCCTGAGCCAAAAGATTTCCCTGAGGGTCGAGGAGCGCGCATGAGTGGTCCATCCGCTCCTTGATATTGTGCGAATAGGAAGAGTTCCTGAGGGCGATGCCCGCTTCCTCTGCGGTATAGATCAGAGCGTTGCGGACTACCTCTATCGTGATGGGATCGATGCTCATTCAGGAGCCTCCTCCAAGGCAAAGGTTGCCGAAACGGTCGACGGTCGCCAGCCACCCGGGAGGGATGACAGTCGTCGCATCGTACTGCTCGATGATGGCCGGACCTTTGATCCGGTTATTCATGAGAAGAAGGCTGCGGCTGTAAACCGGGGTCTTTGTCCATCCGGTTTGAGGAAAGTAGACATCCCTTTGACTGACAAGGGCTTCCTGCGGCGGGGTCTCATTCCCGGGCGCGGCTTCCTCGAACTCAGGTTTGGGACTCAAGCCCTGGGCAGCGAGATGTGCATTGACGATTTCCACCGGTTCATTCCTCGAGGAGTAGCCGTAGACTTCCTCATGGCGTTGATGGAAGAGTTCCTTTGCCTGCTCAAGGCCACCTGTCGCCGGGACACGGAGTTCGTAGGACTGCCCCAGGTAGCGCAAATCAAGGTTTCCTTCCAGTACGATCCGGTCGGCTTCGAATCCTTCCCGCTGAAGGATGCCGGTTGCTTCATTCTTCATATCCGTAAATGTTTTCTCCAGCGACTTCACATCGACCTTCGATGCCTCCTGCATAATGCTCCTGGCGAAGTCGTGGCGGAAGTCAGCGAGGAGGAGTCCCAGTGCCGAGAAGACGCCCGGAGCGGGCGGGATGAAAATCCCCGGAATTCCGAGTCCCTCGGCGAGGAAAGGTGCGTGCATCGGACCGGAACCTCCGAAGGCCAGCATGGTGAACTCTCTCGGATCGTGGCCCCGCTCCACGGATACCAGCCTCAGGGCGCGGGTCATGTGCTGATTGACCAGCTCTATAATGCCCGAAGCAGCCTCGACCGGGGAAATGCCCAGCGGGTCCGCGATTCTCTCCTTCACCGCTTTGGCGGCAAGCTCCGGGTAGACCGGCACGGCACCGCCGGAGAGCCCTTCAGGACTGAGTCGGCCTAGCAAAAGGTTCGCGTCGGTGATTGTCGGTTCCTTACCGCTCTTGCCGTAGCAAGCAGGTCCGGGGTCGGCACCGGCGCTGGTAGGCCCTACCATCAGAGCGCCAGCTTCATCGATCCAGGCGATAGTGCCTCCGCCGCCGCTGACCTCCGCGAGGTCGATAAACGGATACCTCACCGGATAGCCGCTGCCTTTGACGCTGCGGCCGCTGTGCACCAGTCCGCCAACTTCACACTCGCTTACCATCTTTGGGGTACCGCCGGCGACGAGTCCCGCCTTGGCGGTGGTTCCTCCCATGTCGAAGCTCAGGACATTCTCCATCCCCAGCAACCGGCCCCAGTGGGCCGCTGCCGTTACGCCCGTTGCTGGCCCCGACTCGATGGTGGCGGCCGGGAGCCTGGAAGCCACCTCCGTCGTGGCGAGCCCTCCGTTGGACTGCATTATGTACAGCGGTGAGTTGACCTTGAGCTCTTGCAGCCTTTGCTCGAGGTTTCCTAGGTAGCGCGAGACGACCGGCACCATGAGGCTGTTCACCACCGTCGTGCTTGTGCGCTCGTATTCGCGGTAGGATGGATCGACTTCATGGGAAGTGACGATTACGGCGTCCGGCAATTCCTCCCTCAAGATATCTGCAACCTCTTTTTCGTGCTCGGGATTGATGTACGAATGAAGGAATGTTACGGCCACGCTTTGAATCCCTTTCTCTTTCAATCGCCTGGCGAGGTCTCTTACCTGCCTTTCATCGATAGATTTCAGGACCTTCCCTTCAGCGTTAATCCGTTCCTCGATTCCGAACCGGGAATCCCGTTGAATCAGAGGTTTGGGTCTCTGGAAGAACGGATTGTACAGGTCGGGTCTTTTCTGTCTGCCTATCTCCAGGACGTCCCGAAACCCCGACGTGGTGATGAGCGCTCCTTTGGGAATCTCGAGTCCGAGCTGGCCCAGGAAGAGGTTGGTCCCCACCGTCGAGGCGTGGACGATCATTCTGGGCGTCCCGGGATGGTGTGCGAGAAGCTCCCTGACGGCGTTTGCCGCTCCCTCGCTGGGGTCGTGGGGAGTGGAGGAGGTCTTTACGAGGTATGTTTTCCCCGTTGCCTCATCGAAGGCCACCAGGTCGGTGAAGGTCCCGCCTACATCCACTCCTATGCGGAAGTCAGTTGCCATGCTGTCTCCAAACGATTCTACGGTGTGCGCGTTGTGGGTGTCAAATCAACCTTTCGCTTTCTATTCCCCGATTATCTTCACCAGCACGCGTTTGCGGCGGCGTCCGTCGAATTCGCCGTAGAAGATTTGCTCCCACGGGCCGAAGTCCAGCTTCCCGTCAGTCACCGCCACCACAACCTCTCGCCCCATGATCTGCCGTTTGTGGTGGGCATCGCCGTTGTCCTCGCCTGTCCGGTTGTGGCGATAACGATCGATGGGCTCGTGCGGGGCCAGCCATTCCAGCCAGTCTTCGTAGTCCTGAAGGAGGCCTGGCTCGTCGTCATTTATGAACACCGAGGCGGTGATGTGCATGGCATTCACCAGCGCCAGTCCCTCTCTTATCCCGCTCTCCCGGAGGGCCTCCTCGACCTGCGGAGTGATGTTGATGAACTCACGCCTCTCCTTGACATTGAACCACAGCTCCTTCCGATAGCTTTTCATACTTTCACCTCCGTTAAACAATATTTTCGTGCTGCTGCAGGCAGTGGTTCCAAGATACTGTGTCAGGTCAACGGATGTCAAGGGCTCTCAGGGGGCTGCTTCCAATGAGCTTGACATCATTGGGATAGAGTAGTATGCTGTTGCCATCTCCGAAGTTGGGGGAATTTCTTATACAGCGAAAGACGGTTTGCGTTTGCCGTTTTATACAGACTGTATAATTGTTGTTAAATTTCCGAAGGGGATTCCAAACAATGGCAAAAATATGGATTACCTACGCTTGGGATGATAATCAGCATGGTGATGTTGATTTCGTCGCTCAGGAGTTAGAACAAGCGGGAGTAGAAGTTAAATTGGATCGCTGGAATATTTCCGCTGGCCGAAGACTTTGGGAACAAATAGAAGGCTTTATTATCTCTCCAGACCAAAGCGATGCATGGTTATTGGTAGCAACAAACAATAGCCTATCCAGTGAGCGGTGTAAGGAAGAATATGCTTATGCCTTGGATCGTGCTCTAAGCGCCCGTGGACAAAACTATCCAGTCATCGCATTATTTCTTGGTCCGGCAGATCAAAATCTGATCCCAACAGGCATCCGAACAAGATTATACGTCAGTATCACTGATCCGGATTGGAAAGAGCGGATAGTCGCCGCTGCAGAGGGAAGACTTCATCAAGTACAAAGGCTACAAATTCAGCCCTTTTACATTCAAATACATAAAAACCAAGCTGGTTCAAAGCCGATTGCGATAGAAGTTAGGCCGAGAGCAGGTGTTTGGGCGCCTTTTCTAGCAGCGATCCCTATGTCTGAAAAACAAAATGTTGATCCGAACATTATGATTGGCCCAAGAGATGTGCCCACAAATTCAGGTATGCTGGTTAACTGCGGAGAAGGAACGTCACCCGATGGAAAAATGTGGGTAATGAGTGCGGGTAACCAAGCTACACCAACAGAAAGCTACTACATTTGGTGTAAAACCATACCATCTACATTAATCTTTGGTGTTAATGGGCGTGCACCTCAATTCACTGTGAATCTTGGTAATTAGAGGCGAAATTTAACAATGCTAATTCAGCCGACGCAAAAACCGCGCGGCTGATGCGCAGCGTTATGCAAAATCTTGTGCTATGATTAGATTGGAGAAATAGCTTGAGCAGTCTTTTCAAGGAGATACAATATCTTATTGTCGCCGGGGATGTGGTGATATCAGAGCATGGGTATGATGAATTGGCTGAAGACAGATTGACTGTCCGAGAGGTTCTTGACGGAGTAGGGAGCGGGGCAGTTATAGAAGAGTATCCGAATTATCCCAAGGGTCGATGTATTCTGCTTTTACAGCAGGCTCGTTCGGGGAATCCAATCCATGTTGTATGGGGTATTCCGAAAGGACATGATAAACCTGTTGTCATGGTTACGGCCTACAGGCCGGATCCGGAAAGATGGGATGAAAGTTTTTTGCGGAGGCGCTAATTATGAAGCGGCGAAAATCCAAATATATTCATGAAGGCCACTATGTGGCTGAGGTAGAAGTCGAACTGATGGAAGATGAGACCGGATGGTCTCCGTATCTTAGTATCAACGATGCTTACAGGTTGGACGATGTGCGGGATGCTCTTCGCCAGGGTGATTTGAAATCGGCAGCACGATATGGGCGCATCTATGAACTCCGCCCGGTGGCACATCAGTAGACAGTGTAACCAGGCGGTCAATGGGAATTAATAAAACGGGAGCCCCTGATTATCAAAGCTTTATGTTGCCCTTATTAAAATCTGCATTCTCTACTTGACACGGAATCTGGAGATGCAGGGCGGGGAGTTACTCTCCTCCTGCGGCGGATCTTCGACCCGCCACCGAGGCGGCATGTAAAATGCCGCCCTACTTCTGTGTTCGGCAAGAACGAGAGAGCAAACATCTCCCAGCGGGAAAAACAGATACTGGCCAGATCAGTAGAACGGTTGGTGAATTATTGGAGGAAAACAAATGGGTAGAGCATTTGACGAGATACATGCAGGATTGCTTGAAGCCATCGATCATGCCTCCGGCAGGGCAAATGGGGTAATCATACATAAACCTCGCCCTGTGGATGTGCGGGCTATTCGAGAGAAGATCGGAATGAGTTAAAGGTAATTCAGCTCGCTGTTTGGTCTTTCCGTTGGCACGCTGCGTCATTGGGAGCAGGGGGATAGAAGCCCAAAGGGCCCAGCCCTGATACTTCTGAACGTCATGGACAGGAACCCCAGGGCGGTGTTGGAAGCCTTGGCCGGTGATGGGGACGCAACATAATAAGCGCATGCATTTGCCCGTGCCACAAACAGATTTACTCAGTCTCGCAATAGGGAAGCAGAGCTTTTCGAATGGACCAAACAAGTAGTACGTCCCTGTGACCAAACACAGGTATAATTGATTACGCAATTAAGCTTGACATCCTTGAAGATGGAGTGATATCCTCTCACCATCTCCGGCGTTGGGGAAGCTTCTTATACAGCGAAAGACGGTTTGCGTTTGCCGTTTTATACAGACTGTATAATTGTTGTTGTGCCCACCTGTTCTACTGCCAGTAAGTAATTTCAAACGCTATCTGGTAATTTGCCATGTAACAGGTACATATAGTTGGACGGCCAGCCAGTCTCCCTCTTCGTTCCTGATGAGGGTCGGCTTGACGGGTAGACATTGTTGAATGTCCAGCCAGTCTCCTTCTCCACCCCTGAGGATGGTCAGCGTTCCATGGCAGTTATCACTCTGAGGGGAAGCAAAGGACCAATTGCTCCAGATAACAACATCGTTACCGCCCTGCTCATCCAGGGTCCAGTCGAATTGTTCAAGCTGCTCTTTATAGCATTCATGAAGCTTGTCAATACTGAACCCCGTCACCACCTTGAATTCCGTTCTCTTGTAGCTGTATCCGCTTGCTTCTGTAATAGTGCCTCCCCCGCCACCTGCATAATTGACTCCTACCGGTGTTCTCAAACAGGGCAGTCCCCAGCTTGTATAATGGGGTTCCGAAGCGTACTGGAATTGGCCGTCACGATGAAACTCATTGTCCTTTTCCTTCGCATCCGCCACGACTAGCACGCCAGAGAGAATTATCATCAGCAGGGTCAGAGGTATGAGTGATATGAGTAACTTCCTTCTCATTTGTTCCACCTCCTTCAAACATGACTGACTCTGCTGATGGTTTAGCCAGAGCCACCAAACCCTTCATTCCGTGTCAAAAATAACCCACACAAGGATAGCTCTAAGTCATCTCACAATCAATGGCACAAACCACCAAAGTCAATGGGTAAAATCACTGATTCTTTGAATCAATAGCTCCGATTGAGATTTTTCGTATTCAGATGGCAATCCGCAAATGCACAATCATATGAGAGGGGGCATAACAACTCATTCCAGGCGATGCCAAGGTTGAGCCTCGGCTCATTCCAAAGAGTCAGTCGGTTTCACCTTTGCTCCCGAAAGGTGGCCGGCTTTAATTCAAGGGTTTTGCTACAATTGCATCAAAGTACCTGGGTGCAACGGGCTGTTTCGCTGGCACCCCTGGTGCCCCTTTCGGGCGCTCGCTGGAAAGAGTGCTCGCAGGGGCAACACTCTTGCATGAACGAATTTAGTACGATATCATGGAGGAGTTATGACTGCTAGGGTTAAAAAACTTGCTGAACAGGTGAAGGCCCTTCCAGATGACGAGAGGGAGGAGTTCCTGTCGTGGCTCGCTGAGTTCGAGGCGGAACACAGCGATGATTGGGACAAGGAGATCGCTCGTGACTCTCAACCTGGAGGACGTCTGGAAGGCGTTCTTGAGCGTGTCCATAGGGATATCGCTGAGGGAAGGACTAAGCCCCTTGATGAAGTCCTCGACAACTCCTGACTTCTGGACCAGCTACCGGAAACTTCCTACGGAAATCAAGAGCAGAGCTCGGACTGTTTATCGCTTATGGCGGGTCAACCCGCACCATCCGTCCCTACGTTTCAAGAAGGTCGGTGAGCTGTGGTCCATTCGCATCGGCAGTGGCTATCGTGCACTTGCACTTCTACGAGATGATACGTTCTTTTGGTTCTGGATCGGTACTCACGATGAGTATGAACGACTCCTATCCAAATCGTAGGGCGCATGACCTGGCAAATTGCCAGCGAACAAAGCCATGAAGACGGACGGGCTGGATACAACGGTTTTTGGGACTTTTTTGAAATATTCAGCGTGACAAGCTATTGAATCTTTTCCTTTTGAACACGTAGGCCGCTTATGGCCACCGTTATGAGTGTTAGTTCCTGATTATCCAGAGCTTCATTGTTGCCCTGACCTCCCCGATTGCTTCTTGCCGGGAATCCAGTCCCTTCCCTCATCGATTATGTGACAGACGGTCCACCCCCTCCCCTCCAGCCCCGCCCGGATAAAGCGCCGGTGGCAGCGCCAGGGGAACCTCTCAGCACACACAATCGCCGTCCTGCTCTCAGTGGCTATTTCCTCCAGCCTGTCCAGTCCGGAGACAAATGTGTCCGTTTCCATGAAAGCCTCGTAGCCCCCGCGGCGGTGCCCGCCTAGCTCCTCTCCCATGTGGATGTACCGGATATCGGCCTCTTCCAGGGACCTGTCCAGGTTGTCGCCATGGAAGTGTTCGAAGCGACTTATGGGAAATCTCCTTACGTCCACCACGGTCTCGATGCCATGGCTTTTGAGCAGCCGGATAAACTCCTCGATTGAGCGTGTACTGGTGCCAATCGTATAAATGAATCTGGGCTCGTTTTGCACTTTACTCCCCCAGTTTTCTGCCAGGCTAATAAGCACTCAATTTGTCATTCCGGCCGCCAAAGGCGGAGGAATCCAGAAATGTAGGACGGGGATTTATACCTCGCCATAAGTGGCGGCCCGCCTTTGGCGGGCCGCCCTACGCTTTCTTCATGTCGTTCTGAATAAGATTCTTCGCCTGACTCTGGCAAGCTCAGAATGACATCTTCAGAATCTCTGGCCCTGAGATTCCGTGTCGAGCATGGAATGACATCTCATCTGAGACGGCATATCAAATGCTGCCCTACTTCCTAACCCGGACAAGCCGGAACCGATTTGCTCATCACCCTCACCTTAATCCTCTCCCGTCAAGGGAGAGGAAATTTCTCTCTCCCCTGGTGGGAGAGAGTTAGAGTGAGGGGGAGTTTTTGCCATTATGGGCAAGATTTCACAGTTTGGGACTACTCATTCCCCTCTATCAACTGCTTAAACGCCAGAGCATCGTTGAACATGTTGAGGTTGTTGAACAGGACATAGGTATCCCCAGTAGTGGCTATCTCCTTAAGTTGTGCGAGTTCTTCTTCAGCATATCTGTGCCAGTAGCGGGTCCCGCCGTGCAGACGGAAGTACCGCGGCTTACCGTAGAGAGGTGAACTCACCATTGGATCGACGCAGTGGATGAGTCCGAGTTCCTCGCACAGGGACTTGACTGTCTCCTCCGTCCATCCGCGGCGCGGCTCCCACACGAGCGTGAAACCGGATTCCTTCAAGGGCTTGAAGAAGTTTCTCAGGTTGTCGATATTTTCAGGTGTCTCGGTGAAGGAAGGCGGGCACTGGAACACGATGAGCTTGCAATCGAGCGCCTGCGCGAAGAGCTTTGTCTGATCCCAGGCCTGGTGCACCTCCTCGGTGGGCCTGAAGAAGCCGTAGTTCGACTCCTTACCCGGGGCAGGCTTTATCCCTGCCTTGCGGTAGGTGGGGCTGTTGTAGGGGTGGGTTATCAGTTGCGAAGCCTTCAGGGTGAATTCGAAGTCGGGAGGGGCCTCCTCTCGCCACCTGGTGGCGGTTTCCAGCTTGGGCATCTTGTAGAAGGTCTGCTGTACTTCCGTCAGGGAAAAGTGGCGGAAGTACTCCTTCCTGCCCTTTGGAAAACCGCAGCATCCTGTTTTGATTGTGGTCATTGTGACTGCTCCTCAAAATGTTGTGCTTATTGGTATTAGTGCTCGCTGTTATCTCATGTGCTTCCTGGCGAATACGGCCAGGAACACCGCCCACATGAAAGTCCCGAATACCGCTTCCATTGCCGCGAATACCTTTGCGAACCCGACAGCGTGCAAATCGCCGTAACCGAGGGTTGTTGCGGTAACCACGCTGAAGTACGGGTAATCCCAAGCTGAGTTGAGGGTTGCACCGCCTGCTTCTACGCCACCTGAAGCCCAGTAGATGGGCGGGAATAGCAGGAATATGACACCTAACCAGAGAGCTACCGGTCTGACCCAGCTAGTCCCGTATTTACACGTTAAATCCGCGAGGAGGAATTCAAGAAAGGAGCTACTTCCTGCAATTATTAGCTTTGGTAGAGTTCTCAGCTTCGATTTAATTCCTTTCGAGTTGCTCCATTCCTCCGTGGCCTGCCTTACTCTGGCTTTTCTCAGAGCCCTCCTTTCCCTCACGAACATCCTGTCCGCATCGTCTTTCCTACGGTCTCTCTCATAAGAAATCCTCTGGACCCTGCAGGCCTCAGCCTCGGCTTCAGGGAGCTTAAATAATTCATGGGGAATATCTATCTCCACTCCTCTCCTGAAGTCAGCTTTTGAAAAACTCAATTCCCCACGAAAACGGTATTTGGAATCTTCCGTTTCAAAAAAATAAACTATGCCTTCAAATACAGCCCCATCAAACCATACTCCTCCTTCGAAGGTAGCATTAATAAACCCTGCATCTCCTTGAAATGTGACGTTCGCAAACTGTGTTTGTTCTTGAAATGTAGCATCATTAAACCATGCATGTTCTTGAAACGTAGCATAATCGAACAATGCAAATCCATGAAATGTAGCGTAATCGAACCATACTTCTCCTTCGAATGTAGCATCACCAAACCATGTAAGTTCTTGAAATGTAGTATCACTAAACTGTGCATCTAGTTGAAATGTGGCGTGCGTGAACAATGCATGTCCTGCAAATACAGAACTTTTAAAGGAAAACTCAAAATCAACTGGTATTTCTGGGAAAACATAGCCGCTGCAACCAACTTCTCCAAAAACAAACCTTTCTACCTCTTTCTTTTCCTCTTCCCCTAACTCCTGAACCATTATCTTCTCTTTCCTGGGCTTAAATCTGTCTAGGAATTTCTCGTAGAATTCCCGTGCCTCTTCCTCGTTCTTCCCGGGCTTATGGAATATGCAGTATTCCTGGTCCTCGGTCTTCTCGTCGCAGTTGCCATATTTTTCAAGTTTGCACATGGTTTTTTCCTGAGGATATTTGTAACCATTATAACTCAGTTTGTATGTGAACAACATTGGGGTAGGGGGCATTTGCGAAGTCAAGGAATGACTTGTGCCACTTTTGCTTCTGGATTCCGGATCAAGTCCGGAATGACAACCCTTCACCCTACCATCCGCCTGCGGCGGAATTTCGCTCACTATTGGGACTGCATTGATGTGGGTGTTTGTGCTAAAGTTGCGACTGAGGAAGTCCGTGAAGGTTATCAGCATAGACCCTGGCTGGAGGGAAACCAGTAAACGCAACGCGGTTGTGGTTGCCACGCCGTCGGGGCGAATCGATTACGTGGCCAGTGGCCTGAGCGATGAGGGGCTTAAGTCGCTGGTGAAGGAACGGGCTGAGCCCCGGTCGTTCATCCTCCTGGATGTGCCCGTTGAGAGGTGTGATATTTCGGGGCACTGGCGTCCCGTTGAGAAAGCCCTTCAGCACTACCTCTCCCTGTACCCCATATCTATGGCTGGCAAAAGGGGACCGGAGCTCAAGAGGTCGCTGCTGGAGGCTTTGCCCTCGACTCTCAGATCAGGCGTTAGTGTTCAGGAGATTTATCCTCACGCCGTTTACAAATTTCTGTGGGCTGCAAAGCAAAAGGGCAAGCTGGAGAGTGTTACGCAGGGAATATGGGAGCGAATTCTGGATGAGAGCTTCCGGCGGGAATATCCTCCCAGATACAAAGGACAGTTTACACGCGACCAGAGGCTCTGCGGACTGCGCCGGCTCTATGACTTTCTTACTGGTTTGGGGCTTGATTTTACCGAGAGGCTTGCTTGTCCGGGTGATGAGCTAAGCGGGCGGGTGATGGACCGTCTCTCCGATGAGTATGATGCCTGCCTGGGGGCTGTGGCTGGTCTGTATTATTCAAACGGGAATCCGTATGCCCGGGTAGTCGGTGAGAGGGAGCAGGGCGATATACTGCTGCTTGCGGATGTTTGGCTTGCGGGGGAGTTGAGAAAGCGCGGGATGAATGTGGTGTAGGGGGATTTATTCCCCTCCAAAATCGGCAGCATGTGGAATGCCGCCCTACATTCTGGATATCGCGGCAGGAATGCCGCTCCTACGGCAGGGATTTCTCCCTTCGGTCGGAATGACAGGAGCGTTGGTTAGGGTGAACATTAAAAGAGAGGGCCTACCGCTACGGCAGGCCCTCTTGATACTCTCAAACGGGAGCGAACTTATTTGCCCGATCGGCTGTACTTGTACTGATTGAACTCATCAAATGAAGCGTAATCACCCGGGAAGTACGATT
>JBKGZM010000041.1:0-17857 GCA_046545575.1 Dehalococcoidia bacterium | reverse complement strand
CGATTGACAAACCCATAGGATTTCGTATACCCTAGTCTTAACCTGTATTACTTCAGAAATTCAAGAGATAGGGTACATCACGGGATAGGCAAGCGAATGGACACGAAGCAAGGTCCCGTAAGTCATGCTCATGCTGCTGATTTGAACCTCGGACTTCAGGACGTAATAGACGGCCTGCAGGACGAGTTTTTCATCGTGGATACCGAGTACAGGGTCAAGTTCGTCAATTCGACGTTGCGGGAGAAATCATCGCAAGAAGAACCAGCCATCATCGGCAAACACTGTTACAGGGTTTTCCAGAACAGAGACAAGCCCTGTGATGCGCCGCTATGGCGATGTCCACTCCAGGAAGTGTTAAAGACCAATAAGCCCGTAACCCTGACGTATTGCCAGGATGTCGATGAAACAGGCGTATGTGGAGCTTACATCTCCGTTAGCCTGTACCCCCTTAAGGACACCTCGGGTAATCTGTGCGCAGTGGCTGAACTAAGAAAGAACGTCACCGCTCAAAGGCAACTGGACAATGAGACACTAAAGCATTATCACCAGCTCTCGGCGCTCAGCCAAATCTCAACCGCCGTAAGTGGGCTATGGGACCTGGATACCATACTACAGGTGGCCCTGGACAATTCACTTAACATAATGAACGGTAATATCGGCGGGATTTTACTGCTCGACGAGCAAACTCAGACACTCTCCTACCGCGTGCATCGTGGTTTATCTGAGAGATACGTCCAGGAGATTTTGCTAAATGTAGGGCAGGGAATTGCCGGTCGCGTAGCTGAAACAGGGGATCCTATTTTGCTGGAAGATATCTCACTTGACCCACGCACAGTTCATACAGATGTTGTAAGCACCGAGGGGTTAAAAGCCTTCATTAGCGTCCCCCTCAGGGCAAAGGAGCGCGTGCTGGGGGTGATAAATGTGGCCAGCCGTCTACCGCACAGCTTTAAGGAAGATGATATGCACCTTCTGAGTTCGATAGGCGACCAGATAGGCATGGCAATCGAACAGGCCAGGCTGTATGATCAATTAAGCAAGGAAAGGGAGAATTACCGGCGACTCGCCCGTCACATGCTGGTCGCACAGGAGAAGGAGCGAGCCAGAGTTGCCCGCGAATTGCATGACGAAACAACTCAATCGCTAACCGGCCTTTCATTAACCATGCAAGCGCTTGTTAACATAGCAAAGACCTCCAACTTCGGGGATGAAGAATTCAATGCAAAGCTCAAGGAAGCACATAATATCTCCACCCAGCTTGGGGCAGAGGTCAGCAGGATTATGAAAGGCCTCAGGCCAACAGTTTTGGACAGTTTGGGATTGCCTCCTGCTATCCGCCAGTACGCCGAGAATCGGCTTCAACCTTTAGGGATCAACGTATCATTAACCCATGAGGGCAACGAGGAACGATTGCCCACTGAAGCTGAATTCGCCCTCTTTCGCATTGCTCAAGGGATAATTGCCAACATAGCTTTGCATTCCCAAGCAAGTAACGCATGGATAGACATCCGCCGTGTTTCAAATGATTTTGTAATGGAGATAAAGGACGATGGTAAGGGGTTCGATTCCTCAAGGCCCATCGAGGTGGATGAAACCGGCCGGGGACGTGGATTGTTCAGTATGAATGAGAGAGCTACTCTCTTGGGCGGTACCTGCGATATCCAGTCCAGGCCTGGTAAGGGCACAACGATCACGGTAAGAGTGCCTGTATACTGGAGCAAAAGTGATGCCAAAGATAAAGGTTTTAGTAGTGGATGATCACACCGTTGTGAGAGACGGTATTTGCAGTCTGCTATCACTGGCCGGTGACATCGATGTAGTGGGAGAGGCATCCAACGGGCGAGAAGGGCTGGAAGAGATAAGTAAACTCCTGCCAGACATTGTGCTCATGGACATATCAATGCCCATTATGGGGGGGCTGGAAGCCATACGAAGGATTCGCAAGGAGTTCCCCGATGTAAAGTCTCTGGTGCTCACCCAGTACGATGATAAGGAACACGTTTTCCCCGCAATCGAGGCGGGGGCCAGCGGCTTCATCAGCAAGACCGCAGCCTCTTCTGAATTAGCCTCAGGCATCAGGGCTGTATATGCAGGTGAATCGTACCTGTCACCGTCAGTTGCTAAGTTGTTTGTCGAGGACTACCAGCAGCTAGCATTGACAAAGGACAAGAACGACCCATATGAGCATCTAACCGATAGGGAGAGGGAATTGCTTAAGCTCATCGTAGAGGGCTACACAACCCAGCAGATAGCCGAGATGCTTACTATCACCCCTAAAACCGTCGAGGGCCACAAGACCAGCCTGATGAACAAGCTGGGTGTTCACAGCAAACTCGATCTGCTTAAGTTCGCACTGCGGCGAGGAATCATCACCATGTAGCTACTTAAACCGATGGGTAACTATCGTAGTAAAAGCAGGGGCGCACCCTTGAGGGTGCGCCCCTGCTTTTATCACCTCATATCCAAGGTAGCATCTGCGACAATTCAAGGGTTCATGTCCGCATATTCAGGGTAAATCCCCTATTTACCCTCACTTATGTATGGCTTACGATATATAAACAAAGTCTTCTAATGGGAGGGGTGCGATGGAAGAGAATAAAGAGGAAAAGAGAAAAATCCTGATCGTAGATGATGAGGTGGAATTCGTCTCAGCCCTGAAAGCCGCTTTGGAGAGCGATGTCTGCGAAGCAGCCACAGCAACCAGTCGCCAGGAGGCGCAGGATACAATCAAGAAAATCGATCCGGACCTCGTGATCGTCGGCACGCTGACCCCTCGTGGAGAGGCCTTCGCATTCCACCAATGGCTCAGAGACAATCCCAAAACACAAGACCTACCGATCATTGTCATGGACGCTCCGCCGGAAAAACAGCTCATAAAAGGGTGGAGAAGGGATGAAGCTGCCATGATGGATGCTGAGGACTACGTGACCAAGCCCGTTGAACCAGGGTCACTTGCCTCCAGAGCCCAAACTATTCTGGAAAGGGAAACCAAGCGTATAAAAGTCCTCATCGTCGATGATCACTCTGTGGTGAGAGACGGCATTAAATCCGTGCTCGGGTTGCAGAAGGACATCGAGGTAATGGGCGAGGCCGAAAACGGTAAGGAGGCCATCGAGAAGGTGGAGCAGTTGTCTCCTGACATGGTGATAATGGACATAGTTATGCCCGTAATGGATGGGCTGGAGGCGACCAAGCAGATCTACAAAGACTACCCGCAGACCAGGGTCCTGATGCTATCACAGTACGACGACGAGGAGAACATCCTTGCCGCTGAGAAGATAGGGGCCTATGGATTTATTCCCAAGCGGGCTGCCAGTTCCCAGCTGGTCAACGGGATCAGGACCATACATTACGTCGGGAAACGACTGCAAAGGCCCACCCCACAGAATTCGAAATCCTGATGGCATGATCGTCTGTCTAAATCCCCCCTCTTAGGATAAGAGGGGGGATTGGAGACTATCGGGAAACTAAACTACTACGAATTATAAATGGTTAGGAGCTACTGTTGCAGACTATCACGATAACGCTTGACGGAATTGAGGTAAGCGGCCAAGCCGGAATGACCATCCTCGATCTTGCAAGGGAGTCGGGAGTATATATCCCCACACTCTGCTACGATTCGCATCTCAAACCCTACGGGGCCTGCCGCATCTGCCTCGTGGAGGATGAACGCTCTGGCAGACTGCTGGCCTCCTGCGTGACCCCCATAGCGCCGGGAATGGTTATAAATACCCGCTCCGAAAAAGTGCTGGAGAGCCGCAGGACGATCGTAAAGCTCATGCTGGCCAGTCACCCTGATTCCTGCATGGTGTGTGATAAGGGGAATCGCTGCGAGTTGCGCCACATCGCGGCAGAACTGGGGGTTGGACTAACAGATTTCCAGAGGCTACCTCATCCTGCGGAGATCAAGGAAGTCAATCCTTTCCTGGCACGAGACTTCAGCAAATGTATTCTGTGCGCAAAATGCATAAGGGCCTGCCAGGAACTGGTGGTTGAGGGAGCCATCGACTACCTGGACCGCGGGTTTTTGTCCAGACCAGCCACCGTGGGGGACACACCCCTGGAAAATTCGGAGTGCACGTTCTGTGGCACCTGCCTTGCGCTTTGCCCCACAGGTGCCCTGACCGAAAAAATAAAGCCGTATCACAGCACCGCCACCAAGGTCGTCTCCACAGTTTGTCCATTTTGCGGATGCGGATGTAACATCGATCTTGAAATCAACGCCAATCAGATAACCAGGGCAAAGCCATCCGATCAGGTATCGCCCAACGGCGCTACTCTATGCGCCAGAGGCTCCTTCGGATACGATTTTGTTCATAGCCCGGATAGGCTAACGGCCCCACTGGTCAAGAAACAGGGCGAGTTCGAGGAAGTATCATGGGAAGAGGCCCTGGATACAGTGGCTGAAAGGTTTAAGAAGATAAAGAACGAATATGGTGCCGATTCACTGGCTGTTCTTGGTTCAACCAAATGTACTAACGAGGAAGCCTATCTGCTGCAGAAGTTCGCCCGATGCGTCATTGGCACAAACAATGTAGACAACGGCGGCCGAATCTATAATTCATCCATTCGCTCCGGGTTGCAAACCTCCCTCGGCTACCCGGCCAGTACAAATCCAGTGGAGGACATTGAGGAATCGGATGTCATACTGCTCTTAGGAGCAGACCCCACTGCCTCGGCTCCGATGGTAAGCTATGCCATAAAACGTGCCATCAAAGATAAAGGAACAAAGCTTCTACTGATCCACCCCCTACGAACCAAGCTTGCGTCGTTTGCCCACATGTGGCTAAACCCTAATGCAGGGACAGATGCGACCCTCATCAACGGAGTCATGAGAGCGATAATCAACGAAGAACTCTGGGATCAGGACTTCGTTGCTCGAAGAACGGAGGATTTCGAGTCGCTGATAACATCCCTGCAGAAATATACCCCCGAACAGGTAGAGGAGGTAACAGGCATTCGCCCGGATGACCTGCACGAGATAGCACGGGCCTTCGCCGGGGCGAATAGTGCCGCGATTGTATGTGGCAGCGGCGTGGCCCAGCAAGTTAACGGGAGCCTGACCGTGACCGCTCTGGCAAATCTGGCCATGCTGACCGGAAATATCGGCAAGGCTGGCGGAGGCATCTATACACTCCAGCAAGACTGTAACGGCCAGGGTACAGCCGATATGGGATGCCTCCCCGATTACTTGCCCGGATATCAGCACTTAGAATCAGACGCTGTAAGGGAACATTTCGAGCAAAGATGGGGAGTCAATCTTCCCGTCAGCCCGGGGCTCACGGCACTGGAAATGCTAGAGCATACAAAATCTGGCAACATTAGTGGAATGTACATCATAGGGGAGAATCCCGCACTGAGTTTCCCAGGCCTCTCATTTGTTCGTGAAGCTCTATCATCTCTTGACTTTCTAGTAGTGCAGGACCTCTTCCTCAGCGAGACGGCAAAAATGGCAGATGTGGTCCTACCAGCAGCAAGCTTTGCTGAAAAGGAAGGAACGTTTACCAACTTTGAACGGAGAATACAGCGACTGCACGAGGCTATCAGCCCTCTAAAAGAGGCTCTGCCCGACTGGCAGATTATCCAGAAACTGGCCCAAAAGATGGACTACTCAATGTCTTATTCTGCGCCGCAGGACATCATGGAGGAGGTCAAGCAGCTGGTACCAACATATTCAGGATTTGACTACGAAGGGACACAAATGCCTGCCATGTACTGGCCTAAATCCAATGTCGACCGCTCGGGGACAAGGCGCCTCTACGAGGCCGGATTCCCTGAGGGATGCGGCCATTTCTCGGCAGTTGAATACGAGACAACACTGGCAGAATTCGACAAAGAGTATCCTATGCAGCTGCTTGTTGGAAATGTACTGTTCCAATTTGGTAGCGGCACCAGGAGCTCGAGGTCGGCAAGGCTCAGTGGTATGCTGCACGAGGCTTTCGTGGAGATAAACGGTTCCGATGCTGCAGACCTGAGTATTCAAGACGGGGAAAAGGTAACTGTTGCCTCACCGGCCGGGAAAGTGGAGGCCAATGCCAGAATCAATAGAGCACTCCCACAGGGCAGAGTGTTTATGCCAGGGTCTTTCCCTCAGAGTCCGGTAACCGAGCTTTTCGACCTCACTCTTGACCCGGTATCCAAGGGGCCTTCGCTTACATCGTGCCAGGTAAGGGTAGAGAAATCACAAGGCGGGGAATAAGGAGTTTCTCATGACTGTACAACAGCAAGACCAGCAGGCAAATCTGGAAATGGTATATGAGGTCCTAGCCCAGCACCATGGCGAGAGCTGGGCACTTATCCCCATATTACAGGAGGTGCAGGATAAGGTAGGCTACATCCCTCCTGAAGCGATACGCCCCATAGCCGATGAACTTGATTTATTCCCCAGCCAGGTCCAGGGAGTAATCAGTTTCTACACCCAGCTCTATACCACGCCACGGGGCAGAAACGTAGTCCGGGTGTGCCGGGGCACGGCCTGTCATGTACGTGGTGGAAAAACCATCCTGAAGCTGGTTAAACAGCAACTAGGAATCGAAGAAGGTGAAACGACCTCCGACCTGGAATACACACTCGAAACCGTGGCCTGCATCGGTGTCTGTGCTCTGGCACCGAATATGTTAATCAACAATGATATATACACTCAATTGAACCCGAAAAAGGTAGGGCAAATCCTGGAGAGTAGAAAACAAAGGGGCTGAACATGCAGGATCAGCATAAAGTTCTTGTTTGCCGCGGCACTGCGTGCGTCTCAGGAGGAGGCAACGCGGTTTATGAGGCACTTAAGTCGGAGGTGGAAAAACAGGGGGTGAAGAACGCCGTTATCGACTTCACCGGATGCCATGGATTCTGCCAGCAGGGTCCCAACGTCGTTGTTGAACCCGAGGGGATTTTCTATACCCACGTGCAGGAGGAGGATGCACCTGAGATCGTGTCTTCACACCTGCGTGATGGCAAATTTGTTGAGCGTCTCTTCTACCATGATCCAATCACCGGAGAACCGGTTCCATACCACTCGCAAATAAGGTTCTATGCCAAGCAACAGCGTATTATCCTGCGCAATTGCGGGCAGATTAACCCCGAACGAATAGAGGATTACATAGACCACAATGGATATCGGGCACTGAGGAAAGTGCTCGCAATATTTACCCCGGAACAGGTTATAGAAGAGATTAAGAATGCCGGACTGAGAGGGCGTGGAGGTGCAGGCGCAAGCACCGCCATGAAGTGGCAGTTCTGCCACGATGCACCCGGACCGCAGAAGTACGTCATCTGCAACGCCGACGAAGGGGATCCAGGCGCATTCATGGACCGCTCCATACTCGAAGCGGATCCACACTCCATGCTTGAAGGCCTGACCATCTGTGCCTATGCAGTGGGAGCAAATAAAGGTTACGTCTATGTTCGTGCCGAGTATCCGCTGGCAGTACATCGAATAAGAACAGCACTGGAGCAGAGCAAACAAAGGGGGTTCCTCGGCAAGAACATACTCGGCTCCGACTTCAGTTTCGATATCGAGATAAAGGAAGGTGCCGGTGCATTTGTATGCGGAGAGGAGACGGCATTAATGGCCTCGATTGAGAGCAAACGAGGCATGCCCCGCCCCCGCCCCCCATTCCCCGCCACATCCGGACTCGACGGCAAGCCAACCAATATCAACAACGTCAAAACCCTGGCCACAGTCCCTGTAGTCATGGAGAAGGGTGCGGACTGGTTCTCTTCCATAGGCACCGAGAAGAGCAAAGGAACCGTCGTCTTTGCCCTTACGGGTAAGGTGTCCAACAGCGGACTGGTAGAGGTGCCCATGGGCACTCCCTTAAGAGACATTATCTTCGACATCGGCGGTGGTATACCTCGGGAGAAGGCATTCAAGGCTGTGCAAACAGGAGGTCCTTCCGGAGGTTGTATCCCTGCCCGCTTCCTCGACTGGCCCGTCGACTACGATTCCCTTGCACAGTTGGGCTCGATAATGGGCTCAGGTGGCATGGTTGTCCTGGATGAGAACACTTGCATGGTGGAGATCGCCCGCTACTTTCTCAGCTTTACACAGGATGAGTCGTGCGGGAAGTGTACTCCCTGCCGGTTGGGAACACGGCAGATGCTGGAGACGCTGACAAAAATCACCGAAGGCAAAGGAACCGATGCCGATATAGATGCTTTATATAATATAGCCAGCGTGGTGAAGTCCTGTTCCCTGTGCGGACTGGGACAGACTGCACCCAACCCTGTACTGACCACCCTGAACTACTTCCGCGATGAGTATGAATCACACATCAAGGAGAAGAAATGCATCGCCGCTCAGTGCGATTCCCTGATGATTTCACCCTGCCAGCATACCTGCCCGGTAGGGATCAATGTTCCCAAATACGTGGCACATATCGCTGAAGGGGAATATCAGCAATCCATAGACACGATTCGGGAGCGTAATCCCTTCCCGTCCATTTGCGGTCGCATCTGCCACCATCCATGTGAAATGCGTTGCCGCCGCGGCGAGCTGGACGAACCTGTAGCCATCCGTTCGCTCAAACGCTTTGCCGCCGACTGGTACTTCGACACGGTAACCGAAGATCCCGAACCGTTCCCACGGACAAAGAGACAGAATGCAGCAGTAGTGGGGGCTGGTCCCACCGGCCTCTCATGCGCCTATTTCCTGGCCCAGATGGGCTACGGTGTCACCGTGTTCGAAGCGCTGCCGGTGGGAGGGGGGATGCTGTCGGTTGCCATACCAGAGTTCCGGCTGCCAGCGCAGGTCATCCAGAGGGAGATCGGCTACATCCAGAAGAAGGGCGTGGAGATTCGATATAACAGCCCCATCAACGTTGGCTACACCGTGGAAGACCTGAAGAAAGAGGGGTTTGACGCGGTTTACATAGCGGCGGGAGCCCAGAGGAGCCAGCGTGTGGGCATTCCCGGCGAGATCGAGGGGTTAGACGGACTTCATTACGGACTTCGCTTCCTGAGGGACATAAAGATTGGGCATGAAGTGCGGGTAGGGAATCGAGTAGCAGTTATTGGTGGCGGAAATGTAGCACTGGATGCAGCCCGCACCGCGCTCCGACTGGGTGCCGAGCAAGTGGATATCTACTACAGACGATCCCGGGCCGAGATGCCCGTGACCGAGATCGAGCACGATGAGGCCGTAGCTGAAGGGGTCAATATCAATTTCCTGACCAGCCCCACCCGGATAGTGAATCAAGATTGGCGGGTATCAGGACTGCAATGCATCCGAATGGAGCTCGGTGAACCCGATGAAAGAGGGCGGCGACGTCCCATCCCTATTGAAGGCTCCGAATCGTATATAGAGGCGGATACGGTTATCGCCGCTGTCGGGCAGGCCCCTGACCTCTCCTTCCTCCCTCCTGACAGTGCCCTTGAGCGTACGCGGTGGGAGACTTTGGCGGTTGAGAGCAATACCTTGTCTACCAACGTGCCGGGAGTATTTGCAGGCGGCGACTTCGTAACCGGCCCCGGCATGGTCATCGAGGCCATTGCCGCAGGAAGACGAGGAGCGCTGGCAATAGACAAATACCTGAGAGGGGACATCTCACGCGTGCGAATGTATGACCTGCGGAGCGAGGCCATTAGAGAGCCCGCCAGGGAGGAAGAACCTGAAGAAGAGGAATGGAAACCACAACCCCGGGCCCCAATGCCTCTCCACGAACCACAGGAACGCAGGCAAAGCTTTGAGGAGATAGAGATCGGCTTTTCGGAGGAACAGGCCAGGCAGGAGGCAAAGCGCTGTCTAAGGTGTGACCTTGAGGTATAGGAGGCAACCATGAAATCCATTACAAAACAGAAACCCTTGGACGAGATCGAGGAGGCTCTCGCTTCCTTCGATAAGATATTCATCGCCGGCTGCGGTACCTGTGCCACAATGACCAGAACCGGTGGACTAGAGGAAGTAGCCGAGATGAGCAATAAACTTCAGGAATGGGGGAAGATTGTGACCGGGTCAACAGTCATTCCAATAGCCTGCGACGAGATGAGCAGTGTAACTATGGACGTAAATAAGCAAGCAGTGCAGGGCGCAAATGCCATGCTGGTCATGTCATGCGCATTAGGAGTACAGAAGATCGCTTCATATATCGACAAACCCGTTATCCCGGCGCTGGATACGATGTTTATCGGGATGGAGGACAGTGTAGGGGACTTTCACGAAGTCTGCCAGCAATGCGGGCAATGCATTATAGGAGAGACAGCGGGTATATGTCCTCTTACTGCATGTCATAAGGGGCTGCTCAACGGTCCATGCGGCGGGACTAACAATGGTAAATGCGAGGTTGACCCGGAAAAGGATTGCGCCTGGACGTTGATATATCAGCGACTGGAGAAGCAGGGGCGACTTGACTTGATAAAAAAATATCATCCCCCAAAGGACTGGCAGGCCTCGCCGAGGCCCAGGATGGCCAAAATCCCAACGACAATCGCCTCTCCTACAGCATAAGATAGTAGGGGAGGCTTTAGCCCCCCCCCCGGGGGCAAGGGTGTAAGAAAAAGGGATAGAATGGCACTAAAAGGAGACCAAAATGGCACAGAGTTTTAGACAGGTACTTGATTCCGGAAAATTCATTGTCACCAGCGAGATCGGCCCGCCCAAGGGGACAAATCTCGAGGGCATGCTTCACCACATCGACATCCTCAAGGACAAGGTCGACGCGATCAACGTGACCGATCATCAGAGTTCTGTGATGAGATTTCCCTCCCTCGGGGCCTGTCTGGCGATCAAGGAACGGGGAGGTGAGCCAATCCTGCAAATGACCTGCCGCGACCGCAACCGCCTGGCCCTTGAGGCCGATTTATTGTTTGCATATACGCGAGGCATAAACAACGTGCTTTGTCTTACAGGGGATGCCGTCCCCGTAGGCGACCACAAGCAGGCTAAGGGGGTATTCGACCTCGATTCAGTGCAACTTCTTCACACAATTCAGCTGCTGGAGTCAGGCAGTGACCTGGGAGGCACCGAGCTTGACGGTGCGATTGATTTCTGCGCCGGAGCCATCGTGACCCCCGAGGCGAATCCTCTGGAACCCCAGCTCGCCAAGTTCGAGAAAAAAGTCGATGCCGGGGCGGAATTCATCCAGACACAGGCGATATATGACCTGGAAAACTTCGCCAGATTCATGGAGTCCGCACGCCAGTTCCAGGTGAAGATATTGGCGGGGATTGTGTTACTCAGCTCGGCCAAGATGGCCGAGTTCATGAATGCTAATGTACCGGGAATATTTGTGCCTCAGAACCTCATTGACGAACTCGCTGCTGCTCCTAAAGGTACCAAAGTTGATAAAGGCATCGAGATCGCGGGACGGATGATCGCCGCGCTGAAGAAAGACTCGATTTGCGACGGAGTCCACATTATGGCCATCGGCAAGGAGGATAGAGTCCCCGATATCCTGGAAGCAGCGGCCCTCGGGACATCAAGTGGCGGGTGAATTCGACCGATCCTCTTTGAACTTCATCCAGAAGGCATAGGCAAACGCAAGCCCCCAGCGTTTCCCCATAAGCGCGTGAATCCCTCCCGCTATTACCAACTCTGAGCGTGTCATTTCCCCCTTGGTTTACTCTTCTAAGAAGAACCATGTCACCATCCTGTCCAAGCCAGGGCAATAATTCCTGGCTTTCTGGAGATATAAACTGGCATGTTGTTAGCACTACTCTTTTTGCTTTGTCAATGTCCATCTGGGCTTGTCAGGGATTGGCGGTTTAGCGGTTTAGAGGTCCAGCGATTTAGAAGCTCATATGGGCTTTTTGAGTTCGCCAAGCAATATGGGATTTCACCACAACAAGATGTGGTCTTCAGGAGAAATTTCCAGCTTGTGAACAGAAGGACTGTTTATGAATAAGGACTCTGGTTGCCTATAAAAAAGGGTTACTTACTGTGGAATTACACTTAAAAATCAATCATATTGAACGAGCCCATTTTGAGGTTAAATGACGGTCAAATTAGAGTCGTTGTCGTTCATCTGAACACACATCAGCATTGGCTACCGTGACTTTCTCTTCACCTGTCTCATCATCTATGTACTCTTCCAGCAGGTCAACAACAGTGCCCCTTGGCCCAATCCCTCTTTGCATACGGCCAGCCAAAAACCCGAGCCACTCCATTTGCCATCCCGCCATGTCTGCCCTCCAACTCTCATTGACATCGATGGCTACCCATACTCGCATCCGGTCTCCTTATCCTGTTGGTATTCCTCTATTTTATTATAGGAAATTCAGCCCATTGCACACAAGAGACGAACCTGAACAGTTTAAGGTTTCATTCCTTTATCACACATTTCCTTACGAAATTACATTGACATGCTGTCACCTACAAGAAAAGGCCGAAAGCCTGCAATTCAAATAGGGGTAAGCCCCCAAATCTTTCCGGTCATATGGATGATCCACAAATGTCGCTCAAGCAGCACATCCCGCAAAGCGGTGTCTTCTTACAGGTCACCTTGCCATGCCGCACAAAGAGCGCGTGGTATTCGTTAAAGAGCTTCTCGTCATGGGGAAGGTTTTCCATAAAAAGAGATTGCAGACTGGAATAATTTCCTTTATTCGGGTGGAATCCCAGCCTCTCCATGATACGGTGTGTGTAGGCATCGATGACGAATACCGGCTTTCGAGCAGCATAGAGGATTATCGAATCCGCCGTCTCCTGCCCGATGCCGTAGATCGAGAGGAGTTCGGTCCGAAGATCAAGCATGTTGAGGGCAAACATACTTTCCAGGGAATCGGCGTAGCGGTCTCCCAGTCGTTCGACGAAGGCCTTCAACTTGCGGGCCTTGACGTTAAAATACCCCGATGGACGAATGAGGTCAGCCAGCTCACTAACGGCAATCTGACGGAGCGCAACCGGATTGAGCGCGTTTTCTTTCTTGAGATTGTTGACGGCCCGTTCCACGTTTGTCCAGGCCGCTGACTGCGTCAGTATTGCTCCCACAACCACTTCAAAGGAATCGTCGGCAGGCCACCAGTGTTGTGGCCCGTAATACTCAAAGAGGCGCTGATAGATCTGTTCAAGTGTTTGTGATAGTGTCATTTCGAGAGTTTGGAAACCCAATCCGGGTACTTTGCATCGGGGATTGAATCCATGGGCACATACGGTTTTATATCCAGGATAGGGGAACCGTCGATCGCGTCGAGCCCGACCACTTTGAGCAGGTTCTGTCTCCGTGCCAGTAGTTTGACAACCTTAAGTCCCAGGGGGTTGGGGCGGTGGGGAGCTCGTGTGCTCAGCACGCCGGACAAAGGAAGATCAGCCCTGCCTTGTGGGTGCACCTTCCTTGGGAAGCTATCTCCAGACTCGTGAATCCAGAAAACAACGATTATATGGGAAAATTCCTCCAGCCCCTCAATACACTCCGCTAGGTCGGGGTCGATAACCAGATCAGAGGTGACCTTGTCCCACTCACGCATGCCAGGTTCTGTGATTTCATTCCGGACAACCCCGATAGGCCTCAGAGATACGCTGTCATAACCACTCATAGGCGTCTCGATTGTAGCAACAGGGCGCCAACAAAACAACCCCCCGCTACTTTCACCGGACTTGACAGCATGTATCGCAGCCCGCTATAATTCTCAAGCTGGAACTACTGATTTTCATCAGCACAAGTCTTGTGAAGGGAGGGCATCTTGATTGAGTGAGGTAGTAGTAGACCGCAACGAATCAATAGAAAGTGCACTGAGGCGGTTCAATAAGAAAGTGCAGCAGGATGGCGTGCTCGCTGAGTACAGACGGCGTTCATATTACGAGAAGCCCACGACAAAACGCAAGAGGAAAAGGGCAACCAAGCTGCGCAAGAGTATAAAAAACTCAACGAAATAATAACGAGGATTGACAAATTGGCACTTCAGGAAAAGATCATGGCCGATCTCAAACAGGCCATGAAATCTGGTGATAAAGACCGCGTAGCAGTGATCCGCATGGCGAGAGCCGCCATTAAGAATGCAGAGATCGCCAAGGGACATGAGTTGGATGATTCCGAGGTAATTGACGTATTATCCAAAGAGGTAAAACAACGTAACGAAAGCATAGACGAACTCAAGAAGGCTAATCGACCTGATTTATTGGAAAAAGAAGAAAAAGCGCTATCCATTCTTAAAGAATTCTTGCCGGAGCAGATGTCAGAGGAGGACATCGCTGAGGCAGCCCGCAAAGTGATTGATGAGGTAGGAGCAACAAGTCCTCGTGAGAAAGGCAAGGTAATGTCAAAACTCATGCCCGAACTCAAGGGCAAAGCCGATGGGCGACTGATAAGTGAAGTGGTAGATAGACTTTTGAATGAATCCTGAGCAAGGTTAATGAAACATATCAGCGATGCTTTGTTAGTAAATAGGGGCAAGCGGGAAGCTTGTCCCTTTTTGAGTACCATCCAATGAGATTCGGAATTATCGTTTTCCCCGGGACCTGGGCAGAGAGAGATTTTCATCATGCGCTGACCAATGTTCTTGGCCACGAAGCGGAATATGTCTGGCATAAGAATACGGATCTCTCTCGTTACGACGCCATAATCCTGCCCGGTGGCTTTTCCTATGGAGATTACCTCCGCGTCGGCGCTATTGCTCGCTTCTCCCCGGTAATGAAATCCGTAGAGGAATTCGCCGCCAACGGAGGACTGGTTTTCGGCAGCTGCAACGGATTCCAAATACTCTGTGAGGCGAGGATATTGCCGGGAGCAGTGCTGCGCAGCGTTCACCTAAAATACATGTGTCAGTGGACCCACCTGCGGGTAGAGAATACAAAATCCCCATTCGCCGCGAGTTGTCAAAAGGGACAGGTGCTCAACATCCCAATATCACACTACGAGGGACGATATTACGCTGACGAAGCCACACTGGCAGATATTGAAGCTAACGGCCAGGTGCTCCTGCGTTATTCCACTCCCTCAAGGGGAATCACTCCGGAAGCCAACCCAAACGGCTCGTTGAATAACATCGCAGGGATAACCAATAAAGCCGGCAATATAGTGGGAATGATGCCACATCCGGAGCGTTGCTGTGAGCTTATTCTCGGCGGCGTAGACGGCAGGGTATTCTTCGAATCTATCGCGGTTTGACTCCCTTACAGCCCCGCCTCCTTTTTCAAAGCCTCAACTTTATCAAGCCTCTCCCACGGAGCATCTATGTCATCGCGGCCGAAGTGCCCGTAAGCCGCAGTTGCCTTATAAATAGGCCGACGCAGTTGGAGCGTCTCGATAATGGCTCCGGGGCGAAAATCGAAATGCTTGTGGATCAATTCATGGATAAAGCCCTCATCCGCATGGGCTGTGCCGAATGTCTCCGCACAAATAGACAGCGGACGAGCAACACCAATAGAGTACGCTACCTGAAGCTCAAGTCTATCAGCAAGCCCTGCAGCCACCAGGTTCTTGGCAACATAGCGAGCCATATAGGCCGCCGAGCGATCCACTTTCGTAGGGTCCTTACCGGAGAAGCTGCCACCTCCATGCCTCGCCAGACTGCCATAGGTATCCACCAGTATCTTGCGTCCCGTCAGTCCGGTGTCACCCATTGGTCCGCCAACAATGAATCTCCCCGTTGCATTTATGAGATACCTTGTATCATCTCCCAAAAGCGAACTCGGAACTACGGGCCTTATGACCTTTTCGATTATATCCTCTTCAATGACTTTGCTGGCTGTTACCCTGTCATGCTGGGCAGCGATAACAACCGTCTTGACCTGCTTGGGAACACCATATTCATATTCGATCGTGACTTGCGACTTGCCATCGGGCCTGAGATAGGGAAGAGTCTTGTCCCTTCTCACTTTGGCTAGCTGTTTGGTAAGTTTATGTGCGAGAGAAATCGGCAACGGCATAAATTCAGGGGTCTCATTACATGCGAATCCGACCATCATGCCCTGGTCACCGGCACCGAGCGTTTCCTTTTCATCGAACTCGTCTGAGTCCTCCCTGGATTCCCTTGACTTATCAACGCCGAGAGCTATATCAGGTGACTGTTCCTTTATAGAAGTTACCACGCCACATGTCTCACAATCGAAGCCATATTTCGCGCGGGTATAACCGATATCGCGGACCGTTTTACGAACAACCTGTGGTATATCAACGTAGCACTCCGTGGTGAGTTCGCCCATTACCACTACCGTGCCCGTGGTAGCCATAACCTCAACAGCAACTCTAGCATACGGATCGAGAGTGAGGATCTCATCCAGGATAGCATCGGCTATCATATCGCAAAGTTTGTCAGGGTGTCCTTCAGTGACGGACTCAGACGTTATCATGGTCGATGCCGAATTCATAAATGTTAGGGTCATTCGTAACTCCTCCCGTAGATATATTTAGACCGGTGAATAACACAATATGAGCTAGACCAAGCGCTTCCCGGCACATGCCCAAACGCATGATACTTTTACTTGGCCCAATTGTCAAATGAAAGCCCACAGCAGATTGTTAAAACGGAGGGCATGCTCGCCAAAGGCGAGCATGCCCTCGTCTCATGCGGTCCGCTGCAAGCCCTTACTTCTTTTCCTTTGCTTTCTCTAGGAACGGAGTAAGCAAATCAACAGGCAACGGGAAAACAACAGTGCTGGCCTTCTCTTCGGATA
The DNA here is from genome assembly GCA_046545575.1 of Dehalococcoidia bacterium. GTDB lineage: Bacteria > Chloroflexota > Dehalococcoidia > SZUA-161 > SpSt-899 > JAGXOF01. Next base: position 1,311 of record JBKGZM010000041.1, on the reverse strand, counting down.
TATCAGTCAGCGTCTGAAGATAGCGAAGCTGGAGTGCTGCTGGCTGCTGGGACATCATTTCCGCCGCATCAACCAGTCTGCGGGCTGCCTGGTATTCACCGTCAGCATGGATTACCTTACCCCTCCTCGCTCGCTCGGCCTCAGCCTGTGCAGCCATCGAGCGTTTGAGGTTATCGGCAAGTATGACATCCTTGATCTCTACCGCAGTCACCTTGACACCCCACGGATCAGTGGCCTCGTCGATAATGCTTCGAATCCTCTCGTTCAGCTTGTCTCTTTCTGAGAGCAGCTCATCGAGATCATGCTGGCCCAGGACACTGCGTAGCGTGGTCTGGGCCATCTGGAAAGTCGTCTTTCTGAAATCGAAGACCTCTATAACAGCCCGTTCGGCGTTCATCACTCGCAGAAACACCACTGCATTGACACTGGCTGTGACATTATCCTTGGTTATGACCTCTTGAGAAGGTACGTCAACAGTAATTACCCGGACGTCTATCTTGTTCATCCTATCGATAAAAGGAATGATGAGCCGTATGCCTGGCTTCTTGGTACCTGCAAATCTCCCAAGGCGAAACACCACCCCCAATTCATACTGCTGCACGATCTTAACCGCCGCAGTTATCACTATCAGGACGACGATCGCCACTATGACGCCAATTATGATACTATTCATTCATTTACCTCCTTCTTTAATTTTTAAGCAGCCAGCAATTCCTCGATTCTTGAGTTCCCTACATAGTTAGGTTCCTTATGAGTCAAAGAACTCGTTACCCCGGTATTGCCTGACAGCTCATTCCCCTTTTTTGCTTACTTTGAGTTTCAGACCATCCACTTCCTTTACTATCACCTCCTCTCCAGGCTCAGCCTGCCCTTCATCTATAATCGCCTGCCAAAGCTCGCCGTGGATCAAGACAGTTCCTTTGGGATTAAGAGTCGTTCTGACCTCCGCTGTCATGCCTGTAAGGCCATCAGCACCTGTCGGTTGCCTTCCCCTTTGTGTACGAACTACTGCTTGAATAGCAAAAACAAAGAAAGCAACAACTCCTATAACGACGACGGCGATAACCCACCAGTCTACGCTCACACTAAAGGCAGATGGCCCCCCGGAGAACAGTATCAAGGCTCCTGCGATCATGGATATAACACCTCCAGCCGTAAAGATCCCGAAGGTAGGAGTGAATATCTCAGCTATGAAAAGCCCAAATGAGAGGAATACCAATAAAATGCCCGCCCAGTAGGCATCCAACACCGAAAGCGAATAAAAGCCCATTAGGAGACTCAGAGCCCCGGCTATACCGGGAATGAAAGTGC
>JBKGZM010000040.1:0-18080 GCA_046545575.1 Dehalococcoidia bacterium | reverse complement strand
GTGCCCTATTTTTCAACCCCTCCCCAAAATTCACACAATATACTTTACACTACCGAAATTTGCTGATCATCGTCGGCTAGAGATGGTCAGCGGACAACAGACAACCATCTACCTGATTACCGATGGGCCTGATGATCTATTGACAAGGCAAAGACAACGTGGCGATTTGCAATTGATGATTGAAGGCGACGATGTGGGCAGGTTCAATATTGGGGATATACAAGACGGCAGGATTCCTGTCCATGTTTCTATTCCCGATTCAGCTAATTCTGGGCAAGGTGGGAGGATTGTAGCCTCTCTTGAGATGCAACCTGCTACATTTTTAACCGATTCGCGGGAAATAAGGGTAGTGCCTCCACCACCACCGTATGTTGGCATGGAGCCACCAACGACTTTTGAGTTTGCCAAGAATACAACTATGAGTGTTGAGCTAGGAGGAAGGTCAGTTGCTCGAATAAACACAGACGCAAGGAATGACTTGTTGACTCGCGCGATTGCCCCTGCTCGTATACAATCATCTGTGGATATCCCGAACGTTTTTACCTCAGTGCGCGGCCCAAGGGATGGAATCGTCAATCTAGAAGTACATGCAAATCTTGACGCTTCAGTGGAAAAAGAGGGCCTGATCACAGCGGAACTAACACTTTTTGATGGAACAATATTCACTGCATCTCGTCCAATCAAGCTAATAAAGCCTACAAGCCACCCTCCTGGCCCTGGTACGCAGTCTTCCCCAGTGCCTGCATACAAGCTAAAACGTGTCTGGCAGCATCCCCCTGAAGATGAGGGCGATGACATTGCTTGGGAGAACCTTGACAACTACAATGACAGAAAGGTCGGGCACTGGGAGCTTAATGGTAATGAACTCTGGCTCTACGTGAATATGGATGAGCGCCAATTTCGATCAGAGAGGCTACGTTGGGGGAAGCGGTTCGGCGAGAGTACTTCCCAACGGTTAATGGACCGCTATGTCGCTTACTTAGCGTTTCACATGTACCAATTACATGATAAATCGTACAGTTCTGAGTCATTGAATCTACAAGACACCGAAACCCCCGACTATCACTCTGATGAAATCGGAACGCAGACCACTATAGACCCCGAATCATATCACGTTACTCAAGAATTGCAGCGGGTAGCCGCAACTCTAATTCAAACCTTGAGATCCGAGGCAGAGTTGGTGCGTATCCAAGGGGGCCTTAGTAATGGAGTTTTATCAGAATCAGGCTGAGCTTTGTCAGCCAGGCAATCTTTATAAAAAAAATATCCGCTTTTCTCCCGCCAGCTTGCTGGCGGGAGAAAAGCGGCCCCGCGCGTAACTTGGGGTTGGGTGGCTCCCTTTCCCGTAATGCCCCGCAGCTTGCTGCGGGGTACTTTACTTAAATCTAATTTCCGAAGCTTGAACGTATGTTGAATCCAATTCGACTGATACCCACTTTCTTTTCAGGTTTTCAGCCACATACCCTGTGGTATTACTGCCAGCAAAAGGGTCCAAGACAAGGTCATTCTTTGTAGTTAGGAACTCAATGAAAAACTTCGCCAATTCGGATTGCATCCGAGCTGGATGAGGCGGTATGTTGTGCTCACGACAATATGTTTGATATAAGTCATTGGTTCTCGTATTTGATATTGGAAGCACTTCCATCAAATTCAACTCAGGGGCAGTAGGATTCGGCACCAACAAATTAGGCGGAATTGCACCACCATTATTTGACAAGAATGAACTTCGTCCGATATGGTGCCCTGAAGGCCTAGGTCCAGAATTGTATGTACCTTTTTTTATAAGTAGGGCTATGCACTTGACTCTTGTCCTACTACATCTTGTGGTTCCGCGATGATCTGGTGTCCACCTTTATCTTGTCCCGTAACGGGCGGGATGATCACTGCCTGCTCAAGCAAGCGATAGAAAAGTTTCCCGCGAGAATGAGAGGTTCGTCTGTTGAAGCGAAACGTGAACTCATCGAGGTAATAATCAAGATGAGAAGGCCTCACAGCTCCTTGGTGTGTACCCAAGAGCCATTTCTTGAGCAATCCTGTAACTTGACTTGCCAAGGGTAGCAAATTGTCCCCAACATCAGCGCTGTGGCGTACAACAGTGTGTTGATAACCCTTGGAAGCCAATTGTGCATAACCTACCCATCCATCGGTGCGTACTACACTACCGGGATCTACGCTTTCTTGCACTGCGGCAATAAGACTATCGGCAGAAGCATCGTCAATACGACAGAGACGAATTCGTCCAAAATGCTCCCCTTTATCTTCTACTGCAACCGCAACCAAACTTTTGCCTTCGGCGCCACGTCCTCGTTTGCCTGGTTTCTTGCCCCCGATGTAGGTTTCGTCTACCTCAACAACACCGGACAGCTTATCACGTCCAGGTCTCACCATCGCACGACGCAATTTGTGAAGCCATGTCCATGCGGTTCGATAACTGCTGAGTCCAAGAACTCGCTGGAGGCCCAATGCGCTGACTCCATTTTTCTGATTAACTGCGTACCAGATGGCTCTAAACCACAGCATTAACGGTTTCCTGCTGTCTTGAAAAATAGTTCCTGCGGTAACGGAAACTTGGTAGCCGCACTCGGGACACCAATAAACACCTCGTTCCATATGCCAGGCCTTATCATGGTTGCATCGAGGACACCGGAAGCCACTCGGCCAACGCAACTTGGCAAGATATTCACGGCAAGCTTCCTCACTTGAGAAACGGCTTTCAAACTCCATAGCAGTCCTTGGATAATCTTCCATAACACCATAATACTACATGTTGTATCCACAAGAGTCAAGTGCATAGCCCTATTTATAAGTTCTTGCATGCTCTTACTATATTCACTTAGCACATTCCGGTTATTCGCTTTGGGTCTCTCAACCGGTGACATCCACCATATCCGGGTGAAAGCATCTTTCACTCGGATCCGTTCTACGGTAACCCACTGCGCCGGCGTTGGCAACCGTGCCGGGTTGTAACATATAAACTCTTGGCACAAATTGAGTTCAGCTGCTTCCATGAAAGCCATCAGCGACTTCAGGGGCAAAGTAGACATGATGGGTTTGCCTGCTTCCCAAGCATTACCAAGTTCTATTACGATGGACCCGTCAGAAGTCAAATAATCGCGAAACAACGGGGCAAGATTTTTGAGCCACTTCAAGTACTCTTCACCGGTAAGATTGCCATACTTTTTCTTACGGTTTAGAGGGAATGGTGGTGATGTAAGGATTAGTTGTACTTTGCCCCTTCGGCGTGTTACAGGATAGCTTTTTAGAACATTTTCGCAATCGCCGTGGTACATCACCCCACGACGTGTTCTATATCTAGGCTTGACACGACTTCTTGTCACGCCATATTTCATGTTCATTTCTATGTGATTTTGACTAGTGCCCATGTTGAATTCCATTCATAGATCTAGGCGTAGCTGTTTATGACGATGTTCCTCAATAAATCGATCTAAAGCATGCCGCACGACGAATGATAGTGTTGTGTGATTACGATCGGCAATAGCCTGAAGAGCCTCGCGTTGTCCTTCCCCTAATGTAATTGTAATCCGGGGCAAGCTATTGGCTGATGCATTTTTCATCGTCATTCACCTTTAACGCATCTTTATGCACCATTATGATGCAAAGTTTAACGTATGTCAAGTACAAGACAATTATAAGGCCAAACTAGCAGTACTATCCCAACCCAGTTGAAACCCCCTACGGCACAATCAACGCAGCGACCTCGGCGAAGTTGAAGACCGCGTACGGGTAGATGCCGAGGAGGAAGACGCCGATTACGGATATGACCAGGGTGAAGCGGAGGGCAGACATTGCTAGCCGTTATATTGTCAGTTTGCTGCTTAACAATCGGTGTTTGGTAAACTACTTCTTTGCATCTTCTTATCAGCTAACCCAACGACGGCGATCTCTTTCTTCTCTGTAATTGTCCAACAGCGGCGAACGCAGGCAATCGCTTCTCGAAGACTAGCTTCATGTTTAGGATGAGCTGCGAGCAAGAACAGGACATTAGGCATGCGAAATGCTTCTGTCAAAGCTGCACCTGTGCATTCCTGTAGCTTCGAAGCCATACATTCAGCGAATTCATGGCGAGGCTTACGGTGAAAGTGTTGGTAGATAAGCAAAGAGCATCCGGCATCCCAAACTTTCTTAATCTCATCCCAAGTAACATATTTCGAGGAGCCATTTAGGCCAACGGGTTTTGAGGGGACTTCGATTCCATTGTCTGGGTCGAAGAATACAATATCAGCTCCAGATGCTAAATTCATAAGCCCTTCACGCCAGGATTGCCGGCCATCGCGGTCATTGGGGACTGTCTCCGAGTAGAAAGCAGTGCGAGGAAGCAGACCAGAACCTTCAAGGAGTGAGACTCTTGGGGTGACAGGTGACTGAAGTATATGTAACAGCCTGTTGTAAAGCTCAGGATCAAAGTGCTCCCATTCCCCGGGGTGCTGGAGATAGGATCGAATCTGACCGTCAGTACCGCCATCGTCCGGGGTAAGCATCCATACTACGAGCAGCTTGTGCTCCCCGCAAGATTGAAGCGCTCGTAACAGTCCGTACTTGCGGTAGTCGTTAACGTCGCCGAAGTATTGGTTCTTCATCTTACTCTGTGCGTTCAGCTAAGGATTAACTTCAAATGCCGTAATAAGGCAGAGCGAAACCTCCACTTATCTCGGCCTTATTTAGATGTGATACTTATCAAGTATTTCACGCCAGCGCAGCTCCCCACTCCTTGCGGTATGTATGGTTTAGTTTTCCAACGTCTCATCATTGGTAATGACCAGTCGAAATTGTGTATGCTAATTGAGTTTGGAAGTGACATCCCAAATTCACTGACTACCGAAAATGCCTGGAATGATACTGAGTGCTCGATTAACGTAACTTTTTAGTTCACCGTCGTTGATAGGTTCTTGATTGGCTCCTGGGTTATCACTGTGACTGTAGCGCTTCGCATATTCATTTATGTCGCGTAGTTCCTGCAGAATGGGATGAAGTATGGAGAGCTCCATCCCTGTTTGTGCCTTGTCGACTTCGAATGCCATATCTCCCAAAGAGTATCTAGATGGGAATTGTCCAGGAAACCTGATACGCAAATTCCCCTCTAACAAAGGCCGAATGCACCGAGCTACGTCCCGCAGGTCACCAGAGGGTCCCCTTTCTAGATACTCAGCCAACGCGAAGTAGTTCCGGTAATAATCGCCCTGGGTCTCTTTTTCTATATCCCATTCCTGAATATTGCTCTCGCTCCCCGATCTCTGGATGCAAAGAGCTTTTACATCATCTTTGTTAGCGGCTCCCTCCCAAATCATCCTAATAAAATAAGGATCATGCGAAAGCACGACAACTTGATTAGCTTGGCCAGCAAGTCTTAAGATTTCCTGTTTAGTTTGCATGCGTCGGTATCCGTCCAAGCTAGATAACGGATCATCAAATACTATCACTTTATTCTTAAGTTGAGGATCAGCATCCAGCTTAGCAAGGAAGAATGCCAGAGCTAAGCTCGTACGATCTCCACTGCTCAGCGTGTTTTTGAAGGCCGGAGCCGCCACACTGTCTTGGACGCTGAGAGGGACTGCTTGGTCATAGATCGACAGCTGATACTCCATGCGTGGGGTACCACCATAATACTGCTGGGTTACCTCAGTAATTTTGAAGTCCGCGCCAAACCGCACTAGATAGTCATTTATTTGGTTTTGATACTGTTGCAAAAGCTGATCGGTAAGATTGGTAAGTTTATCTCTTGTCTGCTGTTTTCTATCATTAAGCTTGTCTTTACCTTTTTGCAGCCTAAGATATTTCTTACATAGGGAGGAAACCTCTTCTGTATAACGAATCTTTGTGTTCCTTAAGCGGTTCACCTTGTTCTCTGCACTTTGGATATCCCCTGACTCTAGCTCCTTCTTCTTGTCCTCTATTAGACTATTAATTTGGGCTACCTCTTCGTTGTACTTTGAAGCTTTACCGGATATTTGTTGGTACATGTTATATGCATTTTGGAAAGAGCTATCAATGGTCACAGGTTCAAGAGGGGCTGAGGACTTTAAATACAAGCTCTCTCTAATTGCTTCACGAAGGGAAACCCACGTTTGTTGGATTTCATCAAACTCCATACTAGGAAAATCTGCGTTGAGATGCTGGGACCAAAACTCCGTAAGTGATCCATTTTCGTTAAGATTGTGCTGAACTTCCAGCAAAGCATTTTCTGATAGCACTCCGTCAATCTCCTGAGACAAGCGCTTGATCTCCTCTTTTAGCTCTTTATATGTTTCACTGAAATATCCCTTGTAGGCTGTGACAAGGTCCAGGCTTTCTAACCCACCCCGTCCGCAGAATGGACAGGAATTATCATGAACGTATTGCATTCCTTGTTCAATCCATGACTCTCCGCGCTCATCCATACAGCGTTCAATGTGTTGTTTTACCTTTTGTTCAACGCTTGCTGTAATGCCCGATAGGGTTTTCCCAAGTACCTCAACTAGACTAGAAAAAGGGATTCCAGGTAATTCAACAGTCTTCAGGAGAGCCTTACTCCGGATCGTTTCTGCTTGTTTCAGGGTCTCTAATTGACGACGTTCCTCCTCGATCAGTGTGTCTATATCATCGATTGCTGGTAGATTAACGAATTCGTCTATGTCCATGCCTCCTTCTACATACCTCAATATTTGTTGCTTCAATTCGCTTACAATGTTGTTAATGTTGTTGACTTTCTTAGTTATATTGTCCACTTTGTCAGAAAGCCGCACGGCCTCTTCTCCAAGAGCAAATCGGTACAATTTCTTCCGTTGATCATGCCCCACTTCTTCACCACTATATACGTTCTCTGCAACAAAAATTGGGTCCAAAATCTCTAACTGTGGGCTTGGTCCACACCATCCATTTGGCTCATAGGTTATACTTGTGTCATCAAATCGAAAATGAACCTTGACATCACCGCTTGAACCAAGGGTTGTCCGCTCTCCTACATAACGGGTATCATGAGTTCGCAATGAATGGAAAATAGCAGCAATAGTACTCTTGCCCCGCGCATTTTCAGCATAAAACAATGTAAGCTTCTTCATGCTTACATCATGTCGGGCCCTATAGTTAACAAACTTACCAACGTTCTGGATTTCCACTATTTTTTGAAACATACCCTGTTCTTCCCAAAATTTTTGACTAAAGAGACTGCTTTTCTAATGGAGAGTCATTGATTGGAACGCCAATCCTCGCATTTGCACGCTTTTGCCATAGACACCGTCACAGGAACAACGCCAATATGGAAATCTGGACCAAGTATGAACTAACGCTTTTAGCTTCTTTGCTCCCTTGTACATACCCTACAAAAGTAGAGGCTTCATCCCGTGTTCAAATCGGGATTGCTCAAGTATTATGGTCATATTGAACACATTTAACTCGAGCTTTTTTGCTATTTAATTTATACTCTCCTTGCCTTTTCATGTCAAAGGGTACTTCCATAATTAGACAGAAGCGGGATGCAGCATGGTAATACGCACTTTCTAAGGAAATGCGTGCTTTATACGTTGTAGGGAGACAGACTTAAACCCCCTACGGCACAATCAACGCTGCAACCTCGGCAAACTTGAAGACCGCATACGGGTAAATGCCGAGGAGGAAGACGCCGATTACCGATACGACCAGGGTGAAGCGGAGGGCACCGGTGGAGGGGACCGGCTCCTGCGAGGGAGCTTCCCCGAGGAACATGGTCTTGATGATGTTGAAGTAGTAAAACGCGGATATCACGGAGTTGACCACGGCAATGATCACCAGCCACAGCAGCCCGGCGTCCATCGCCGACTTGAACACGAGCAGCTTCCCCATGAATCCGGCCGTCGGCGGAATGCCGGTGAGCGATATGAGACAAACGGCCAGGACCGCCGCCAGGATGGGCGCTCGCTTTATCATGCCGGAGAAATCGCCAATCTCGTCGCTCTGAATCTTGTTGCTGATGGCAATCACCGTGATAAAGGCTCCCAGGTTGGTCAGCGAGTAGGCGGCCAGGAAAAATAGCACTCCGCTCTGTCCGCTCGCGTTGGCCGCAGCCAGGCCAACCATAAGATAGCCCGCCTGCGCGATCCCGGAATACCCCAGAAGTCGCTTTATGTTCTTCTGCCAGATGGCTATGACGTTCCCAACTGTCATGGTGATGGCGGCCAGCACGCCGAAGAGAATGCTCCAGTCGGTTACAAGCCACTCGGCCTGCCCGAAGGCGGTGAAGAAAATCCTCACGATAACCGCGAATCCGGCTGCCTTGCTGGCCACGGAAAGGTAGGCCGTGATGGGCGTGGGAGCGCCCTCGTATACATCGGGTACCCACATGTGGAACGGCACGGCGGCGATCTTGAACCCAAAGCCCGCGGCGATGAGGATTATCCCCAGCAGAAGCGCCGGCTCGTTGAGTCCGACATCCGCTACGGTCTTGCCTATAATCGCCAGGCTGGTCGTCCCGGTCATTCCGAAGGTGATTACCATTCCGTACAAAAGAACCGCCGATGCTATCGCGCCCAGCAGCAGGTACTTGACGCCCGCCTCGGTCGATTTCCTGTCCCGCAGGAATGTTACCAGGGCATAGAGGGACATGCTGGAAAGCTCCAGGGAAACATAGATGGAGATGAGGTCCCTCGTGGCAGCAAGGAGTATGAGTCCGAGCGCGGAGAGGAGAATCAGGGCATAGAATTCGCCGCGCAACCGATCGAGCTTGTGGATGTAGTCCGTAGAGGACATGATTATCATAATGGCAATGCCGATGAACACGAACTTGAAGAACAGGCTGAAGTTATCGACGGCCAGCATGCCATTGAAGGCCGTCTGGTTCGTGCCCCACAGGCTTATGGTAAAGCCCAGCGGCACCAGCAGGCCCAGAACGCTTACCACGGGGAGGATCGTTTTCCGATGGAATATCAGGTCCAGGAAAACGACCACCGCCGCCAGGATAAGCAGGCTTAGCTCAGGCGCTATTAGATTCAAATTCAATGTATCACTCCTGTATCTCCGTTAATCTTCAAGCACTCAGTAATCCCAAACACCTTTTGTACCACCTAATGTATTCTTTCTCCCTTCAAGGCCTCCTGTACAATCCCTATTTCCTCGCTTTTCCGTTCGAATTCCTCTCCCTTGGTAACAGTTTAGTTTCACAAAAATTCTATCCGCTTCTGGCGGAACCATACAGGTTTAGTTTTTTCAAGCATCTCCCCCTTACCCCCTCTTATCCAAAGAGGGGGGACCTAACACCTTTTTTTGGAAAACTTACCTGCTACCTCCCTTGAAGAGAGAGGATTGAGGTGAGGGTGAATCTCCCCCTCCCTCGTACGGGCGCACAGCCGTGCGCCCCTACCTCCCACCAGGGAGGACTCTTAACCATTACAATCCCACCGCCTGTGCGATGGGCAATACCGCCACCTTGATGATATCCGTCAGAATCTGCGGGAATATGCCGATAACCATAATCGCAATGGTGAAAGTGAAAATCACCGCGCGCTCCCTGCCATTGGCGTCGGGCACATCGTTGAATTCCTCCTTGGTTTCCTTGTAGAAAACACGCTCCAGCATCCACAGGATATACCCGGCCGTCAGCACGATGCCCAGTATCCCGATCACGACATAGATCTGAATGGCGGGGAAGGCATTGCTGTTGAAGCTGCCCATGAATGTGATAAACTCGGCCGCGAATCCGCTGGTTGTCGGCAGACCCAGCGAGGCCAGTCCCGCCACGGTGAAGATCACCGCAGCGATGGGCATCTGCCGGGCCAGACCTCCCATAAGCGGTATCCTGCGCTCGTGAGAATGCTCGTAGACGATCCCTACCATTGCGAAGAGAAGTCCTGTTATGAGTCCGTGACTGAACATCTGGAGCGCCGCGCCGGTAAGGCTGAGCTGTGTAAGGGCGAAGATGCCCAGCAGGACGTATCCCATATGGCTGATGGAACTATACGCGATCAGCCTCTTTAAGTCGGTTTGCCGCAAGGTCACGATGGCCCCGTAGATAATGCTCACAACCGCCAGTGTGACGAGTAAAGGCGCATAGTCCCTGGAAACCCCGGGGAACATGCTGACGCAGGCCCGGATCATCCCGTATCCGCCCATCTTGATGAGCACGCCCGCCAGTATGACGCTCCCGGCCGTCGGAGCATCGGTATGGGCATCCGGCAACCAGGTATGGAGCGGGAACATGGGAAGCTTCACTGCGAAGCAGAAGAATATCAGGAAGAACATGAGTGTCTGCATGCCCATGCTCAGTCCCGTTGCCAGACCCCCGATTTCCATCATATTCCAGCTTCCGGTCTGGAAGTATGTCACAAGTATGCCCGCCAGCAGCATCGCACTGCCGGTGAATGTGTACAGGATGTACTTGATCGCCGAGTACTCTTTCCTTCCCAGAGGAGGAGGCGTACCCCAGATGGAGATCAGGAAGTACATCGGGACCATCTCGATTTCCCAGAAGATGAAGAACAGAAGGAAGTCCAGCGAGACGAATACGCCGATGAGGCTCGTTTCCAGGATCAGGAGCCAGATGAAGTACTCACGGACCCTCGTGGTTATGCTCCATGAGATGAAGACTGAGAGGAATCCCAGGAAGGTGGTCAGGAACAGGAGCATAACGCTCAGTCCGTCGACGCCCAGGAAGTACTGGGCGTTGATGGCCGGTATCCATGAGACCTGCTCGACGAACTGGAGTCCCGTTGCCGAACGGTCGAAAGCGGCGAAGACCCATAGGGAAAGCACAAAGGCTATGCCCGAGAATATCGCGGCAGTGACTTTTATTCCCCTGTCGCTCCTGGGCAGGAGCCCCACGAAGATGGCCCCGAGAGCGGGCAGGAAGAGTATGATTGTGAGAATCGGTATGCTATCCGGCAACTGTCAACTCCTCAATAGAATCCAATCAGGACAATGGCCAGTATCACTATTACTCCAAATGCTATCGCCATTCCGTATTCTTGAAGCTGCCCAACCTGGGCATGGCGGAGTCCTCTGCCCGTTAGCCTCGTCAGGGAAGCCAGCCCGTTCACGATCCCGTCAACTATATAATCGTCGAACCAGTGGCAGACCCTGAAGATTCCGTTTACCAGCAGGGTTCGCACGATAATGATTTCATAAAGGTCGTCCATCCAGTACTTCCGGGAGAGCATTGTATAGAGCGAAGGCATTGCCTGTCCGATGGACTCGCTGGGCACCCATCTGGCGCTGTAGATGGCATAGGCGGCGAAGATACCCGCCAGGCCCACCAGCAAACTGTACAAAGGCAATCCGGGATGCGCGAAGACACCGAAGAACCCGTGCACTCCCTCTCCCATAAACGCCACTCCATGTCCTCCCAGGAAGCTCGAGATGCCGAACCATCCCGCCGCCACAGACAGGATGGCCAGGAGGACCATCGGGCCTATCATCACAGTCGGCGACTCATGCGGGTGGCTCACGTCCTCTCCGTGTGCTGCGTCGCCGCCGCGGTACTCACCACCGAAGGTCATGAACAGAGCCCTAAACATGTAAAACGCGGTCAGGAAGACGGTTATAAGTCCCAGCCAGAACAGCAGCGGGGTATGGTGAAGCGCCTCGGCCAGAATACCGTCCTTGCTCCAGAAACCGGCAAGCGGCCATATTCCGGCGAGGGAGAGGGCACCGATGAGAAAGATGACAAATGTCCACGGCTGGTGCTTTTTGAGTCCGCCCATGAGCCGCATATCGAACGTCCCGGTGGCGTGACTGACGCTTCCCGAAGCCAAAAACAACATGGACTTGAAGAATGCGTGAGTAAAGAGATGGAAGATACCGACAGCCACACCCAGAGCAAGTCCTTCTTCCCGCGGAACCGCGCCCGCGGAGACAGCAACGCCGACCGCCCCAAGCCCCAGCATCATGTAGCCTAACTGGCTGATCGTCGAATAGGCGAGCACGCGTTTGACGTCGTTCATAACCATGCCCATACTGGCGGCAAATATAGCGGTGAATCCTCCGATAACCGCCACCACCATTATCGCGGGAGTGACCTCGGGCAGGGTGAACAGGGGGAAGAGGCGTGCTACCAGGAACACCCCTGCCGCTACCATCGTGGCGGCATGAATCAGGGCGCTAACAGGCGTGGGGCCCTCCATTGCATCGGGGAGCCACGTGTGCAGCGGAAACTGCGCCGATTTGCCCACGGCCCCGGAAAAGATGCCGATGATTATCCAGTTTATTACCGTGCCGGACAGCGCACCGGTGAGAAAGGCTACATGTATCGCATGTGGGATCTCGGCGATCTGAAGCGTACCGACGTTGAAGTATATGGCAAGTATCGCCAGCAGGAACCCGAAGTCGCCGAACCTAGTAACGATAAACGCCTTCTTCGCCGCAGCGGCAGCCGATGGCTTGTGGAACCAGAAACCAATCAGGAGGTAGGAGCACAGTCCGACCATCTCCCAGAAGACGTACGTGAAAAGGATATTGCCCGAGAGGACGAGTCCAAGCATGGAAGCGGTAAACAGGGACATGCAGGTGTAGTACCGCATGTAACCCGTATCGCCGTGCATGTAGCCCTGGGAGTATATCTGCACCATCAAGCTAACCAGCGTAACCACGATGAGCATGACGGTTGTCAGTTTGTCTATGAGCAGACTTATTACGAGGGTGAAATCGCCGATTGTGAACCACTCGGTATTTATGACAATGGGCAGTTCTTCCTTGCCGGCTCCCGCCACGGAGATGAGCGCCCAGACGGACAACACAAATGAGCCGCCTATGGCCAGTATGGTGAGGTAGCCGGCATACCTTGCAAACCGCTCCTTGCCCAGCGGCCTCAATATAAGCGGATTAATCAAGAAGACCGCGAGCGGCAGAAAGAATATCAGCCAGTATCCGTAATCAGGCATCATTCTCTATATCCCTTACCATTTCATCGAGTCGGCCTTTTCCACGTCGACGGTTTCCCTGGTTCTGTACATCGTTATGATTATTGCCAGTCCGACAGCCGCCTCGGCCGCAGCAACAACCATGATAAACAGCGCGAACACGTGGCCTGTGAGCAGTATTGTCCCGGGAACAAGGAAGCGTGAGAACGCTACAACCGCGATGTTCACGGCATTCAACATGATCTCGATGCACATCAGGATGCCCACCGCGTTGTGCTTTGCCAGCGCTCCGTAGAGTCCTATACAGAACAGGATACCCGACAGCACCAGATAATGCTCGATTCCCACGGACATGGTTATTTCTCCCTTATCAAGGCTATCGCGCCGATAACTGCCGCCACCAGGAGTGTAGCGCCTATCTCCAGAGGCAGCAGGAATCCGCTGTATTTATCGAAGATCACTCCGGCAATGGCTGCTGTGGTCGGTTCGCCTTGTTGAATCTGTGCTACTCCGGTAGCCGGCTCGATGGCGATCCAGTTTGTGTTTATGACCACGAAGATAAATCCAGCCAGGAGCAATGCGCAGACGAAGAAGGCTGGTACGGCAAACCTGTTGAAGGGGTTTCCGCGCCTCAGGTCTTTCGTGAGCATGATGGCGAATATGACCAGCACCGCTACAGCCCCGACGTAGATCAGTATCTGGGCTATGGCCAGGAAGTCGGCGCTGAGCGTGGCGTAGATCCCCGCGACCGCGAAGAAGCAAAGCACAAGCATCAGCGCTGCGCGAAACAGGTCGCGCGCCACCACGACACTGATTGCGGAACCAACTGCCACAATCGCTATGATCCAGAATGCGATATCAATACCCATCAGCGATTAAATCCCAAATCCGAAATTCGAAATCCTAGAACCATCCTTTTTTGCGATAGAGCAGGAGTTCCTGTTCGGGCAATTTATCCTCAAGGTCCGGGCGGTACCATGCGCTCTTTTCCTTGTCTGACGACGACATATCCTCTTTGGTGGAGACCAATTCGTTGCGGCGGAACCGCGCCCGTTCGTATGATCGGCCGAAGAAGAGCGCGTTCGTCGGGCATGCCTCGACGCAGAAGCCACAGAAGCTGCACAGTCCCTCATCGATTTCGAATGTGTCGACGACCTTCTTCTTTTTCTCCTCGCCTTCCGGCGGCTCTTTAGTAGTGAGCTTTATGATGTTCTGGGGACACGCCCTGGCGCACATGGTACAGGCCGTGCATGCCTCGGGGTCCCACACGTGTTCCTGCCCCCGAAAGCGCTTTGATACATGGAGTCGCTCCTCGGGGTATTGAGTGGTGACCGGCCTGCGCGTCGCATGCTTTAAGGTCACACTCAGTCCCTTTGCCATGCCCCACCATGGAATCCTGAGTTTCATTTGTCTGGTCTCCAATTTCCCTTTTCAAAGCAATTGTTCATCGCTTTTTTCCACCATCTACGAAAAACCTGTCATCGCAAACTGCGCAGTACTTCTTCCCCCTCACTCTAACTCTCTCCCCCCAGGGGCGAGAGAAATCTCCTCTCCCTTCCCTGCCTCACTTTGTTTCCAAAATAGCCCCTGTAGCCGCCCCGCCAAAGGCGGGTAGCCTGCGGCCACCCTGGATCCGGATCAAGCCGGAATGACATCTATTCTGTTTTTAAATCCCCACACGCGGCTTGAGTTTAAGCGTACCTATCCAGAGCGCGGGAAGGACTATCGCTATTGCCATATTCAATAGAACAACCCACCAGCCCAGCGGTGCCCAGAATATAACTTCGAGTGCCACGAGGAAAATGTTTATTATCGAGAGAGGAATCATATACTTCCAGGCAAAGGCCATCATCTGGTCGATCCTGATGCGCGGCATCGTTGCCCGGACCCATATGATTACTCCGAAGACCGCAAATGTCTTGATGAAAAACCACAGGAAGGGTGGAAGGACCGGGCCCTTCCATCCGCTCAGGAAGACCGTCGTGATGATGCAGGAGAGTGCAAAGGCGCTGGCATATTCGCCGAGATAGAACATCGCGAACTTCATTCCCGTGTACTCGATGTGATAACCTGATATGATCTCGGATTCCCCTTCCAGCAGGTCAAACGGACTCCTCTGCAGTTCCGCCAGGACGCCGATGAAATAGAGGCCGAAGCTTATCGGGAATAGCAGGAAGAAGGGAATCGACTGCGCCTCCACTATAGCCTGCATGGAAAGCGACCCGGTAACCAGGAGAATAGCAACGAGAGCTAACACCATGGGCAGTTCATAGCTCAGCATCTGGGCCACGGCTCGCAGCGCGCCGAGCAAGGCGTATTTGTTGTTGGATGACCACCCGGCCATGAACACCGCTATGGTCTCGAAGCTCCCTATTGCTATCACAAACAGGAGCCCCACATTGAAATCGGGGATCAGTCCCACACCATTCTGGAAGGGGACGACGGCCAGTATCAGCAGCGCAGGTGCAAAGGCCAGGATAGGAGCGATGAAATACGCTGTCTTGTCCGCCAGGGCAGGGATGATGTCCTCTTTCAACATTATCTTTATCGCGTCGGCGACAGGCTGGAGGAGCCCGAAGGGCCCGCAGCGGTTGGGGCCTCGCCTCAACTGGAATGGACCGAACAGCCTCCGCTCCATCCATATGAAGGCCATAACCACCAGCAACAGGCCAACGGCTATTCCCACCGCGTAGATAGCCCAGTGTGCCCAGAAATTTCCCGGCCAATCGAGCGCTACCGGCTTATCGAGAACGTTATGTATTTGAGTAACGATATCAGTTGAGGTGAACATCAGCGATCAATCTCCCCCAGACAGATATCGATAAGACCAAATGTAACTACCAGATCGGCGATCAGGTCATTCCTGGCCATAGTGGGCAATCCGGTAATGTTGATAAAAGACGGTGCACGGCAGTGAAAGCGGTATGGGTTCGCAGAACCATCGCTTACCAGGTAAAATCCCAATTCGCCAACAGGGGACTCGATGGCGGAATAGACCTCGCCCTCCGGCGGCTTGAGGTTGCGGGGTACCTTGGACTTAATATCCCCTTCGGGCAATTGATTCATAGCCTGTCTGATTATGTGAACGCTCTGCTTGATCTCCTCCATGCGTACCCGGTAGCGGTCGAAGTTATCTCCGTTTTTACCCGTTATCACTTCGAACTCCAGTTGCTCGTACAACGAATAAGGGTTATCACGGCGCAGGTCCCAGTCGACCCCTGTAGAACGAAGGAGGGGCCCGCTCAGGGAAGCATTGATTGCATCTTCCTGTGAGATCACTCCCGTGCCCTTCAAGCGAACATTCAAGATCTCGTTATCCTTCAAGAGAGTTTCCAGTTCCCCGTGATAACTCATGACGTCATCCAGAAGCGTATCCAGAGCCGGCAGGAATTCGGGCGGGAGGTCCTGGCTTACTCCGCCCACCCGCATGTAGTTGAAGGTAATTCGCTGTCCCGAGACCATCTCGAACAGATCGATAATCTTCTCCCTTTCCTGGAAGAAATACATGAGCGGGGTAAAGTAGAATCCCAGTTCGTTGCACAGGAAGCCGATATTGAGCATATGGTTCACAATACGCGTCATCTCCCCGATGATGACCCTTATGTGCTCGGCTCGCTCGGGGACTTCTATGTCGGCCAGCTTCTCCACTGCCATGACATAGGCCCATTCGTTTATCATGGAGATAAGATAATGAAACCTGTCCGTGTAGGGGATATTCTGTGGGTAGGACCGCTTCTCGGCCAGTTTCTCTATGCCGCGGTGCAGATACCCGAACATGGGCTCAACGTCCCGTACCACTTCACCGTCCAGCGTTACACGCATGCGGAAGAGCCCGTGCGTGGATGGGTGTTGAGGTCCGACATTTACAGTTACAAGATCGGTGTTCGCTGCCATGATATCTCTATTGCTGCCCCGGCGGTTCCGGCGCCGGATAGGAATAGTCCTTTCTCAAGGGATGTCCTTCAAAGCCATCCCAGAGGAGAATCCGCCTCAGGCGGGGATGGCCAGAAAAGCTAATGCCCATCAGGTCATAGACCTCCCGCTCCTGGTAATCTGCACCTAACCAGAGAGAAGTCACTGACTGGACTTCTGGATTCTCTTTCCCACATCTCGTTTTGACAACCAGGGTGTGTTTCTTCTTCATTGATACAAGGTGGTAAACCACTTCGAAATACTCATTGTAGTCCACTGAGGTCAGGTTGGTGAGGTAATTAAAGTCGAACTCCGCTGATTCCTTGAGGAATCGCATTATGTCAAGCACGCTTTCCGCCTTGACGACAACAGCAAAGTCGCTGGCCTCGACCGTCGTGCCAGGCAACTCCTGTTCGATCCGCGATTGAACTTCCTGTCCTGCTAAAACCGTCAGTCCCACTTTCGGTCCTTTATGTTCAACATGTCAGTAATAGTTTAGTTTTCCGATAATCTCCCCCTTAAGATAAGGGGGATAAAAGGGGTTATGAAATATTTCCCAACTCTTCCTAACTCCCCCTTACCCCCTCTTATCCTAAGAGGGGGTAACTAACAACCCTTTTTTGGAAAACTTACCTGCTACACATACCATTCTGAGCCCGCCTCTGCGGGCGAAGAATCTCATTCAGACCCGATCGGACAGGTTTAAAAACCTGTCGCTACTCTTTGCATTCCGCACCCTGAAGGGTGCGCCTACACCTTCTGGATTCCGGATCAAGTAATGTCATTCTGAACTTGATTCGGAACCGGAATGACATTGTGCCGTCCCGCCGCCCTAGATACGGGGGTGGGGGTGAATTCCCCCTCCCTCGTACGGGCGCACCGCTGTGCGCCCCTACCTCCCACCAGGGGAGGGAGAACCAAAAAGCCCTTGCTACTCATGGCATGAAATCCTTGATCTCCGAGATAATCTCCTTGGGTCTGGGCATGTGCAACTTGCCCTTTAGCGACGAACTCATGATCTTCTTATGCAGCTCCGTGATGCCGTAGAGCAAGCTTTCGGGTCTCGGCGGACAACCGGGCACATAGATATCAACGGGCATCAATCGATTGACACCCGGCACCACGCTGTAGGAATCGTAGAATATGCCCCCGCTTATCGCACAGGAGCCCATAGCCAGCACCCATTTTGGCTCCGCCATTTGCTCGTAGATGCGCAGCAGGTTGGGAGCCATTTTCCAGGTTATCGTCCCCGAGACGATCATGAGGTCGGCCTGGCGAGGGGTGGGGCGCATAATCTCCATCCCAAATCGGGCGATATCCCACCTGTTGACCGCAGCGGCGATCATCTCG
>JBKGZM010000039.1:0-18089 GCA_046545575.1 Dehalococcoidia bacterium | reverse complement strand
ACCGTAAAGTGATTATCGTTCGAATGTTCATGGGAACAACTCCCAGAGGCCCGAGGAGCCAAAAGGCCTTGATGTTCCAATTCTTCTGCCTTCCACTCCTCCCCAGCCATGAATCACAGGGATGACTATTCTGCCTCCGACATGCAAAAAGATGAAACATCGCGGGGTAGCGAACAATGGCGAAACAAGCGCAACTAGAATGTGAAGGATCGGCGGAATTTCACTGTTCAGCGGCTCTAGACCCCAACGTAGCGTCCGCAGCCGAAGCCTTCGCCCAGCCTGCACCATGCGCAGCTGCCGGGCATCTCCTCAGAGATCATAAGCTGTGATTCGCATTTTCCGCACAGGTATTCCTCGCCGGGGTTCATGGGACCGTCACAGGGCGGAATTACCATAGGACAGACCTGGATACAGGCACGGCATTCCTTACAGAAATCGGGGCGGATGCCGAAGGGGAAGTCCACATGGCGGTCCTTGCCCCGTCCCACAAAGCCAATTGCCCGAGCCTGCCAGATCTCCTCGCAAACCCGCACGCAGCGACCGCATAAAACACAGTCGTCGTTCCGAAACGGATAGCGGACCTCCTTGACGCCACAGCGTACGGCTATGTCTTGAATGGCACGGGAGTTGGGAGCCTGTGCTACCAGCAACTCCGCCAGGTTGCGCCGCAGTCTCTGGATCCTCTCCGTATTAGTTCTGATGACCATGCCCTCCTTCACTGTCAAAGTACAGGAAGTGGTGACCTGGGAACGACCGTTGACCACATTCTCGACGATGCACAGCCGGCAGGCGCCAATATCGGACAAAAAGGGAACATGACACAGATGGGGAATGCAGATACCGTATTCAATAGCGGTGTCAAGAACGCTAGACCCCTTGGGTGTGCGAATGTCGGCACCATCTATATTGATATTTACATATTGCAGCATCTTAACACCTCGCTTTCTTACGTAACCTGAACTGCATCAAACTTGCACTCGCTTCTGCATATACCGCATCGCTGACAGATCTGAGGGTCAATAACATGGGGCTGTTTTTTCTCTCCGGTTATTGCCCCGTAGGCACAACTGCGTAAACATACACCACAGCCGGTGCACTTGTCCGGGTCAATCCAGTAGGTAATCAAGGCCTTGCACACCCCGGCCGGGCACCTCTTTTCATTGATGTGCGCCTCGTATTCCGAGCGGAAATAGCGCAATGTGGAAAGCACCGGGTTGGGTGCGGTTTTCCCTAACCCGCACAGGGCGGTCTGGGAAACCGTGTCGGCCAGCTCCTCCAGCAGGTCAAGCTGCTCCGGCCGGCCGCGGCCTTCAGTGATATCGGTGATTATCTCAAGCATGCGGTCAATCCCGACCCGACATGGCAGGCACTTACCGCATGACTCGTCCTGCAGGAAGGTCAGAAAATACTTGGCCACGTCCACCATGCAGGTTTCCTCATCCATTACTACCATGCCGCCCGAACCGACCATGGAGCCGGCTTCGGAGAGCACGTCGAAGTCGACAGCTAGGTCGAACTTGTCCACCGGAAGACACCCGCCCGATGGCCCGCCTGTCTGCACCGCCTTTATCGCCTTGCCGTTGGCACCACCGCCGCCGATGTCGAAGACCACCTCATGGATTGGCGTGCCCATATCCACTTCAACCAAACCGGTATTCTTGATGCGGCCGGTTAGCGCCAGTATCTTGGTCCCCTTGCTCTTGTCCGTCCCCTTAGTAGCAAACGATGATGCTCCATTCAAGATAATGGAAGGGACGTTGGCCCAGGTTTCGACGTTGTTGAGGGTGGTGGGCTTGTGGTAGAGACCATCCACCACGGTGTGTATGTCCTTGGGACGAGGCTCGCCGACCTTGCCTTCTATGGAGGCCATGAGGGCAGTCGATTCTCCGCAGACGAAAGCACCTCCCCCCCGGGCGATCTCCACATCGAATGAAAAAGACGAACCCAGTATATTATCGCCGAGGATGCCGAGTTTGCGAGCCTGCTCGACCGCGATCCGGGAATGCTCGACCGCCAGTGGGTATTCGTTGCGTACATAGATGTATCCCTTTTGAGCACCGACAGCCAGGGCTCCGATCATCATGCCCTCTAAGACCAGATGGGGATTGCCCTCGAGCACGCTCCGGTCCATATAGGCCCCCGGGTCGCCCTCATCCGCATTGCAGATTACGTACTTCTCATCTCCGGGTGCCTCCTTACATTCATCCCATTTGCGCCACGTGGGAAAGCCACCCCCACCCCGCCCCCGCAGCCCCGCGGCCTTGATCTCACCTATGATTTCCTCCGGGGACATACCGTTAACCACCTTGGTGAGAGCCGAATAGCCACCGGCCGCGATGTAGTCCTCGATAGAGCAGGGATCAACCATGCGGTTCCGGGATAGAATCTGCCGGTCCTGCGCCCGATAGAAGGGAATCTCATCCTCTGTCCTGAACCTCTCCCCCGAAGCCTGATCTTCATAGAGGAGATGTTCAACCGCTTCGCCTCTCACCACGGTCTGATGAACAATTTCGAAAGCATCATCCGGTGTAACATGGCAGTAGAATATATTACCTGGCTCGATGATCACGACCGGGCCCTGTTCGCAAAAGCCGTGGCATCCGGTGACGCACAGGCGCACGCTCTGGTTGAGACCATGGTTTGATAATTCATCCCTGATCGCATCGATGACAGCAGGGGAGTTAGACGCCCGGCAGCCGGTTCCCCCACAGACCATCACCGTGGTGGTAATGTTTTGCCTTTGCTCCTGAAGCTGCTGGCGCATGTGGTCCAGTTCGCGGTAGCTATTGAGCCTGGGCATCGTTATCGCCTCCTTTTTCCTGGCGGCTGATGGTGTCGATCAGTTTACGGAGCTTGCCTGGGGTCATGTGGTGATGATATGTCCCGTTCTCGGAGATGATCGGACCCTGTGCACAGGCACCGAGGCAGTTGACTTGCTCAATTGAGAAAAGCCCGTCAGGGGTCACCTCGCCCGGTTTAATCCCGAGTTGGCTCGTAGCGTAATCAAGGAGAAGATGGGAGCCACGCACGTGACAGGCAGTACCGGTGCAGATGGTCAGAAGATGCTTGCCTGATGGTTTTAACCGGAAAGCCTTGTAAAAGGAAGCCACGCGGTAGACTTCTATAAGCGGTACCCCGAGGCCCTGGGAGACATATGTCATGGCCTCTTCAGGAATGTATCCGTAATCTTGCTGAACATCCTGAAGGACCTCAATCAGTTGATCGGGCTGGCTGCGGCGTCCGTCCAGTATTGTGTCGAGCGTCTGGAGCTCCATGTGACCTCCTTTGACCCAAAGAAAGTTGACTATCTACAACTTACCTGATAGGATGAGTGACGTAAATACGGAATAAATACCCTTATATTGCCTATTAAAAATAGGTAATAAAGGGAGCCAAAATGGCGAATGAAGAAATACCCCTGTCTGCAGCTAAGGTTCGGGGATTGCCTTTCCCTTCGAAAGAGCTGGCCCTTTTATGGCGGATACCCTTCCCTAGCGAATCAGAGCCTGGAGAGATGGAGGCCGCACTGCGCGAGCGTATCAAGGAATTGAATTGCCTTTACGGGATCTCCCATCTGGCCGAGCGCTATATGTACTCCCTGGACGATCTTCTCCAGGAACTCGTGAACTTTCTGCCCTATTCATGGCAATATCCGGAGATCACTTGCGCCCGGATCATCTTTCAGGGGAAAACATATACCAGCGATAGATTCCGGGTTACCTATTGGCGGCAGTCATCGAGAATCTACATGTATCACGAGGCAGTGGGGGAGTGTGGTATTTTCTATCTGGAGGAATGTCCACCGGCTGATGAAGGCCCTTTCCTGAAAGAGGAACGGGCTCTGCTGGACGCGGTCGCTGAGCATATCGGGACCATTGCTACCCGCATATCAGCGGACTTGGAGTTGCAGGAGTCCAACCGGCAGTTGACTCTGGAGCGCCAGGCCCTGCAGGAATCCAACACCGCTCTGCGGACAGTCATGGCCCGGATTGAGCAGGAGAAACAGGAAACACAGCAGGATATTAAAACAAATGTTGAGAAAATAATCATGCCTATCCTGCAAGCCCTGGCCTCGCAATTACCGTCAAACCTGACAAAATATGCTGAGATGCTCCAGACTAACCTGGAGGAAATCACATCCCCCTTTGTCAGCCGTTTGTCGAATTCGTACCGTTCTCTGACGCCGACTGAAATCAGCATCTGCAAAATGATCCAGAACGGATTGAGGACCAAGGAAATAGCTCAGATAAGAGGGGTATCCACTGCTACTATCAACCGTCACAGGGAACATATACGGCGAAAACTCAAGATCACCAACAGTGACATGAATCTTCCAACATACTTACAGTCGAGCATGTGGGAGGAGAATAGGGAATATACGGGTTAACTTCACGAGAAGCCCTGGTTGTCTATAAGTCACACCTACTCAGGGCCAGGGGCAACCGGTTGCTTCCGTATTGTCAAGTCGCTACTGGTCTACCGTTTTCGGTCCCTATCGCGAAGCACTCTCCTCAACACTTTCCCCACCGGGGTCTTGGGTATCTTGTCCACGAATTCGACTTCCCGGATGCGCTTATAGGGAGCGATCCTGGCCCCGCAGAATTGGATGAGTTCCTCTTTATCAGCAGTATGGCCTTGCTGCAGAACTACAAATGCCTTGGGAATTTCGCCTGCTGCAGGATCGGGTTTTCCCACTACGCAGCACTCCTGAACAGATGGATGCTCATAGAGGATGGCCTCGACTTCGGCAGGAGCTATCGTATAACCTTTGTAGTTTATAGTTTCCTTCTTGCGATCCAGAATCTGGAAGTATCCTTCCTCGTCCATCACTCCCAGATCACCGGTGTAGAGCCACCCATCGCGGAGTGCCGCGGCCGTGTCCTCCGGCCGGTCGAGGTAGCCCTTCATTACCTGCGGGCCCTGAACTATGAGCTCACCCATTTGGCCTGTCGGAAGCTCGATGTTGCCTGTCTCTTCGTCGACAATGCGTGCATCTGTGTCCATGACGGGAATGCCGATTGTTTGATCTTTAACCCTGTCCAGAGGCGAGTTATGCGTCTCCGGCGACGCTTCACTCAGTCCGTATCCCAAATCCATTTTGATGCCGGTCATTTCTTCCCACTGTGTCTTGATTTTGGGAGGAATGGGCATTGCACCTGCCTTTACGTACCTCAAGCTCGAAAGGTCATAGTCACCGATAGCCGGACTGTTCACCAGAGCTGTGAACATGGTAGCTGCACCGTATATGACTGTGGCCTTTTGCTCCTCCACAGTTTTCAATAGTTCCTCAGGATCAAAACGTGGCAATATAGTTGTCTTGGCGCCGCTGTAAATAGGAGAGTTAATCCCCGTAGAAGCTCCCCAACTATGGTAGAAAGGCAGTAGCGCCACAACCGTGTCATTGGGTGTCCATCCAAACCATGTGGCGTTCTGCATTGCATTAGCAACCAGGTTGTAGTGAGTAAGCAGCACCCCTTTTGGGAGCCCGGTTGTTCCGCCTGTATACACAATGACGGCAACATCATTTTTCGGTTCGATAGAAACCCCTGCAACAGTGGCAACTTGTTTTTCGATTATTCCGCTCAGTGAGAGTGTATCGTCGCTTTCATTGTCAGTCAGGACAATAGTCTCCAGGCTGGTTCCTTCTCGTACCCCTTTGATCAGGGGATGGAGTGCCCTGTTGCTTATAATGGCTTTTGTCTTTGTGTCATTCAGCTGATGCGTTAGCTCTCCCTCTCGATAAAGCGGGTTAGCCGTAGTTACAGTCGCACCGGCCTTAAGCGCTCCATAGTAGCCGATGATGAACTCCAGGCCATTAGGGAGAAACAGCATCACTCTGTTTCCCTTCTTTATTCCTGCCTGGTCACGTAGTCCGGCCCCGAGTTTACTGGTGACTTCGTCAAGTTCTTTATAGGTAAGAGAACGTTCCTGGCAACTGAATGCAATGCTATCGGGCCACTGTTGAGCTGCGCGAGACAAAAGCATAAACAGCGGTACCTCAAGATATTTCAGATGTTTCGGAACCCCCTTCGGCCAAAACCTGAACCATGGTCTCTCTTCCATCTTTGTCTTTCTCCTTTCCCAATTCGACTATACCCTTGGTATGTAGGTATTGGCAACCATTTTTGCGAAGTGCTCTATCTGCGCAACCTGTTGAAGGGGCTTTACGTGCTACTGCCTGATTGCTTAAGGTTGGAACGACATGATGGCTAAAACATCCTTGGTTAGTATATCAAGCTGGCTCCAGCCGCAACGAATATGGCTCCGGCGATGACATTCCAGGCGAATGTCTCGAGCTTGCGGTTAATGAGGAACGAAAAAAGCAGCACGAATAACACGCTGGTGCTTACGAGTGGTGTTACGATGCTGACGGGAGTGAGACTGACAGCCATGTATCGAAGCCAGTGAGCAAAGGCCACTGCCAGGCCAGCGATAGTGAACCATATCAGAGCAGCGCGGTCAATATGCCGGAATCGCTTACGAATATCACGATTGCCCAGAAATGTGGTTAGCCCCATTGCAGCAGCTATATAGGAGACAAGAGTGGCCAGCGCCGGCGAACCCCCGTCAAGCAATCCGAGTTTTATCAATACAGGACTTAATCCGAAACATAGGCCAGCAACAATTGAAAAAATGAGTCCCTTCTTGAGCGGACTCAGCGTTTTGGCTGTGGAGGCAGGGCTATCACTGTTTGGTTGCCTACCGCGCCAGGTAACAAGCACGCATCCGGCGATAATTAAGGGTGTGCCGAGGAGAATCCTCCATGTCAGGGGCTCCTGGAAAAGAATGATGCCTAGGATCACCGCATAGATCGGGTTAGGCGACACGAGAATTTGCGTTATGTTAGCGCCAACGAGATGGATGCTGCCATAATAGAGAACTCTCCCGAGTATGAAATGAAGAACCCCTGCCGCTGCGAGGACCAGATATGCTTCCCAGGGGAAGGCAATAAGGTTCCCGATATTCTCGGTCAGGGCGGTAATTGAGACCAACACAGGCAGGGCCACGATGATGGTGATAATAATACCAAGAAAAGGGTCGGGAGTGCGGACAAGGGCTCTGCGGATAAAAACAGTGCTGGCAGCAATGCCTACCGCACATAAGATGGCTGCTCCAGAACCACTCATTTATTCATCCAAAGCCTTCACTCAGGTGCTCATCGGTTAGTGGCTGCCATGACTCAGCTAACCCACGTTTTCCGGAAGTTTGTCAAAGGGCACTCAAAGGGTCTCCTGTTCGGCGATCGCGGCAGACTATACCAGCTCAGGCTCTATATTTGATTCCGGACTTTCCACGGCAGAGATGGTGAAATAGAATGTGGTACCCTGGCCGGGTTCGGACTCCATCCAGATTTGTCCCCCGTAGTATGGTTTACGCATGATACGGCGTTGCCTTATGGCCTAGCTGATGAGCTAGCTGGTCTTAAGTAATATCTCACTCCCTTTGCTCTCATTTTACAACGGTGGTGAGCCGGATGTAAAATTGCTCCATTCTGGCTTGCAAAGTCCTTCTCTCTGGTCCCCATCATCCATACCAAATGCCTGTGCGATCATGGGGCCTTCCTCATTAATTATCGTTCCATGTTGATAGCATGTATGATAGAATCTGCAACGGAGCGTCCGTAGGAAGGACAAATAGGGTTCGAATAAGTATATAGCCTTAAGTCGTTGCCCATGAAGTGGGGTGGTGGCGAGGGGGGATTACCGCATTGAGCCTTATCATGCTTTCGATTGGGCTTGGCGTATAGGGTCATCAGTTAGTAGAGATAGACATCGTTCGCTCATCTGGTAGTCAGGAGGTAATAATGATCAAATCCTTCGATGGGAAAACCCCTAACATAGCTGCCTCGGCCTTTATCAGTGAGGGTGCTCATGTCATCGGCGACGTTGAGATAGGCGATAACTCCAGCGTGTGGCCAGGAGCCGTTATCAGGGGCGACCTCGGCAAAATCACAATAGGGGCAAATACGGCTGTTGAAGACAATTGTGTTATTCACTCGGGTTCTCCGTCCGTTCCCAAACAAAGTGTCGTCATTGGCGACGAAGTGCATATCGGCCACGGAGCAGTTCTCAATAACCGCAGGATCGGCAATAATGCTCTCATCGGTATGAATGCCACTATTCTCCATGACGCGGAAATCGGCAACTTCTGCATTATTGGTGCTGGTTGTTTGGTTCCAGAGGGGATGAGAATACCGGACAATTCCTTCGTCGTGGGGGTGCCAGGAAAAATCAAAGGACAGGTATCCGAACAACAGACCTTTTGGATCAAAGAAGCACCCCAGGCCTATAACCGCCTCGTTGAGCAGTATAAGCAAGAGGAAAACAAGTAGCGTGGTGTCGTTCCGTTGAGCTGCTACTGAGAAGTCATTTGGGGATGGGCGTGTCGTCTCTGCGGAGATAAAGTGAACTGCTGCCCATATCACTTCAGCGGCAGATCATATATGCGCCATCTCTTGTAAAGTTCGCCGCCGAAGGCATCGATGACCTTGATGATTGCGTGGTTGTCTTCCAGGATCAACGATCCCTCGCACTCCATATAATGGTTGGCTAACAGATGGTCTGCCAGCTCATCAGCCAGCAGTGCAGGGAGACCCACATTGCGAAATTCATTCTTGATCCCGAAAAACATCCCTCTTGTACGGGGAATGCGTTTGCGCACTAGAAGCAGCCGCAGGAGCCTCACAATATCCGAGTCGCCGTACCAGTGCCATCGGGGGCGAAGGGCATAGTTGGGATCCGGAATTACCCCCATAACGGCAACTGGCTGCCCGTCTATGAAGGCAAAACGGACAAGCCCCGGGTCTATGATGAAGCGTAATGAGTCAGCGATAGCGTCCCCTTCTTCGGGGGAAATGGGCAAGAATCCCCAGTTGTTTGCCCAGGCCTCATTATAGATACTCACTATCAAATGTACTTCGTCTCTCAGGTTTTTGCTTATTAGTGGTCTCGTCTCTACCTTTACTCTCTTGCGAACCATTCGTGCCAGTTTTCTTACCAGCGATATATTGCTGGTGTTCCGGTCGAATGTGTAGGCTACATAGTCTTTGGCCTTCTGAAATCCGTAGCGCTCCAAGAGTGAGCTGTAATATGGATAATTATGCGTGCATTCCACCGTTGGGGGATAGTCAAATCCGTCTATCAGGACCCCCTGACGTTCATGGGTGGAGTTTGAGTACTCGCCGGGGCCACGCATGACCTTCATGCCCCGCTCACCAATCCATGTCCGTGCACGATCCAGGAGCTTCTGGGCAACCTCATAATCATCTATGACATCGAAGAAGCCGAAGAAGCCGATGGAGGTGCCATGATACTCGTTGTACTGATTATTTATGGCTGCTGATATACGTCCCATCGGTTCATGCCCTCTCCAGGCCATGAAATGAGTGACCTCCGAGTGGCGGTGATAAGGGTGCTTTGGGGTAAGTAGGCCATCAAACCCAAGCCACCGGTTACCCAGCAGATCCGCATTAAGCGGGGGTGTCCAACAGGGGTTGCCTTTGTAAAGCTTCCAGGGAAATTTGACGAAATCCTTAATGGAACGGTCTCCCAGGGGGATTTGACGAATAGTGAGCGGACTGTTAGTCATCAAGTTTTCGCAGCCTTGTCATAAGCGGTGATCGCCCTCATCGTCGGGGAGGGCCTCGCCGTTCGCACAGCTATATAGATCGATGCGTCTCATTAGTAACCTAGGCAGCCGATGTATTCTTTTCTAAGGATATCAATACGAGCAATCTCTGTCAACGCAGTTCTCTTCCATATATAAAGCAAATACTGTATTATGAATCCCGGGAGGCATAGCAATTACAAGGGCATCATCCTCACCGATTTCGGCAATAATACTGGGAGCAGGGGAATCCCGGCGCATGGGGCGGCCGAAGCAGATTCTCCCCCTTCAAACCACCACCATACTTGGTCAGGTAATCGAGAATGTTCAGAAGTCCAACATAGATGAGGTAGTACTGGTACTGGGGCACCAGGCTGCTCAGATAGCTAATCAGGTTCGGGCTGAGTCCGTTCAGGTGGCGATAAACCCTGAGTTCCGGCAAGGTATGAGCTCATCCATCAAATGCGGATTGAGAGTGGTCTCCCGTGAGACAAAGGCTGTGATGATCGTATTGGGTGATCAGCCGTGGATAGATGCGGAGATTATCAACCATCTGATAGAAGAACACAAGAATAGCGACATTGGCATAACGGTGCCGACGCACAAGGGTGTTAGAGGAAACCCGGTGACATTCGATATGAAGTATAAACATGATCTCATGCATCTGAAGGGAGATGTTGGCGGAAAGCATATAGTTGAGAGGCACCCCGAAGATGTACTTGAGATAGAGATAGATTCTCAGAGCATTATCGAGGATATCGATACGGAGAGCGACTATAGGTTTTGTCGTGGAGGTTCTAATTGATTAGCAAAGTCAACACAAAAGAGGCTATAGGAATGACCCTGGCTCACGATGTAACCAGGATAAGTCCGGGGGAATTCAAGGGGCCAAGGTTTCGCAAAGGGCATGTGATAACGGAGCAGGATATCCCTCAACTGTTGGAGCTTGGCAAAGAACATGTTTATGTGCTGAGCCTCGAACCGGGGGAGATTCACGAGGACGAAGCGGGGACGCGAATAGCCAAAGCGATGGCCGATCCGTCTCTGGAATTGACTGAGCCCAGTGAGTCGCGAGTAGACATAAAGGCGAAGACTTCAGGCCTTCTGAAGATCAATGTACCTCTGTTGGGCGAGATCAACTCGATTGATGAAGTGATAGTGGCAACCTTGCACAATAACTCGGTCTGTCACCCAGGCATGCGGTTGGCGGCCACGCGAATAATCCCCCTCTTCACTGCTGGGAGCAAAGTTGAAGAGGTGGAGACCCTGTGTCAGGAAAAGGGGAAGGTCATACAGGTTAAGCCTTTTGTTAAGAGTAAAGTCGGACTGGTCATTACGGGAAATGAAGTATACAATGGCTTAATCGAGGACAAATTCGGAGACGTAATAGCCGGGAAATTGGAGCCATTTGGCGCATCTATAACCCACAGGATATTTGCTCCTGATGATACTGATATGATCTCCCAGGCCATGCTCGAGGCAAGGGATAAGGGCAGCGAGGTCATAATTGTCTGCGGCGGCATGTCCGTTGACCCCGACGACGTTACCCCCCAGGGAATACGACAGTCTGGGGCGAAGATAGTCTCTTACGGCGCTCCCGTTGTCCCCGGAACAAAGTTCCTGTACGCCCAGTGGGACAACATCCCTGTGCTTGGTGCTCCTGCCTGTGTGATTTACGACCCCGCCACGGTTTTGGACCTTGTCCTTCCCAGAGTGCTGGCCGGTGAGCAAATATCGTATCAGGATGTCGTGGACATGGGGCACGGAGGACTTTGCCTTGGTTGTTCCAAATGCACCTTTCCCGTTTGTCCTTTTGGGAAGTAGCGCTTAAAATAGATGGTCCGGGTAGGTGGCCCGATATCGTGTTGCCTCAACTACCGATAAATGGAAGTGTTAGCAATGGGTAAAAGTAACCCCGGATTCAACAATTTGACTGTGCTCATCAAGGGAGGTGGGGAGGTTGGCAGTGCTGTGGCACACAGATTATACCAGTCAGGGTTTCGGGTATGCATCACCGAAGCGCCTTATCCTCTGGCAGTTCACCGCGGGACGACTTTTTGCGAGGCGGTGTATGATGGCGAAAAGGAAGTGGAAAGCGTGCGGGCCAGACTCATAGATTCCCCGCAGCAAATCACGGATACATGGGCCAGCGGTGAGGTGCCTGTGATAGTTGACCCCAAGACACACACAAAGGATTCGCTGCATCCCGATATCCTCATCGATGCGACCATGGCCAAGAGAAATGTGGAAACGGGCATCGACGATGCCTCGCTCGTCATCGGACTGGGCCCCGGTTGCACGGCGGGAAAGGATGTAAACGTGGTCATAGAGACGAACCACAGTGAGGACCTCGGAAAGATTATTCTGGAGGGAGAAGCGGAGAAGGATACAGGGGTGCCTATGGATGTAGGGGGCTTTACGTTTGAGAGAGCAATTCATACCCCTGTAAGCGGTCGATTTCACTCCCCCAAGGAGATCGGCGACATCGTAGCTGCTGGGGAGACAGTCGCGTTCGTGGGCTCGGAAGCGGTCACGGCGGAAATCGGAGGCATAATCAGGGCAATGCTCAGGGGTGGAGTGGAGGTTGGGAAAGGTGTCAAGATAGTGGAGGTAGACCCGGTTGGCGGGAAGGATGTTTGCTATTCCATCAGACCCAAGATGAGTACGATTGCCGGTGGGGTTCTGCGGGCGATAAAGATGCATTATGGAATCGGGTAGAGAGTATAGCAATGGAAGACATCTTTGAGGAAATCGTCAGGCTCAAGAGAGAGGGCAAGAGGGCTGTTTTGGCCACTGTCGTTTCCGTAGGAGGATCTGCTCCCAGAGAAGAAGGGGCTAAAATGCTTGTAAGGGAAGATGGCAGCATCCTCGGTTCCATAGGCGGCGGAAGTGCGGAAGCCCAAATAATGCAAGAGTCCACAAAGGTAATGGATGAGGGGAAAGCGAAACTCGTGCACCTTGATCTAACTGGTGAAGAGGCCGCAGAGGAAGGGATGATATGTGGCGGGGTAATGGATATATTCCTGGAGCCTCTGGCGTCACGGCCAACGTTGTATATATTTGGAGCTGGGCATATATCGGTTTGCCTGGCGGAAATGGCCAGGATGGTAGGAATCAGGATCGTCGTGGCCGATGATCGAGATGATTTTGCCAATCGGGAAAGATTCCCCCAGGCGGATGCGATTTTGGCCAAGGATTTTGACTCCATATTCTCAGAGCTCAACGTAGGTAAGCAATCATATATAGTAATAGTCACCCGGGGACACCTCTTTGATGAAACCGTGTTGGAGTGGGCGATAACCACTGAGTGCGCGTACATCGGGATGATAGGGAGTGCTAAGAAAGTCGGAACTGTCTTCCAGCACTTACGAGATAAGGGGGCTTCTCAGGAGGTTCTGGAGAAGGTCCATGCTCCCATAGGCGTGGACATTCATGCTCAGACCCCGGAGGAGATAGCGGTCAGCATCCTGGCTGAGCTTATAAAGGCCCGGCGGAAGCAGTAAGGGGTAGGGGCGAATTTATTTGCCCTCGTGGCGGCTTTAGCTCTCCTACCTGTCCTGAGCGAAGCCAAAGGATCAGAGGAGCAAGGGGAGTTACCCGCCTATGGCGGGGGAGGGATATTTCATACCCCCCTATCTTAAGGGGGAGGTTATCGGAAAACTAAACTGTTGCCACCTTATAGAGGCCGGGGCTTAATCCCCCTTTGCTAAAGGGGGATTAAGGGGGATTAAAGAGATTACTTCGTTGAATATGTTACTTGATGTCCTTTTTGTACTGGGAGCCTATCTCTTTGGATCATTGCCGGTATTGCAGTGGATTGCCAGAGCGAGGGGATATGACCTGAGTAAGGAGCATGATATGCATCACGCGCTCTGGCATAAGGTCGGATCTGTTGAAGGCTTTGCAGGAGTGTTTTGGGACGTGGTGAAAGGGCCCATTCCGCCGGTTGTTGCATGGAGCCTCGGGGTTGATACCCTGGTCATCGGCCTCTCCGGTCTCGCCGTTGCGGCGGGACAGATGTGGCCCATTCTTATATGGTTCCGCGGTAAAGAGCGGGGAAACACCACTGGCATTGGGGCCGCGTTTGGCATCGCTCCTGTCGCGATGGGCATTGCGGCCGTGCCAGTTGCAATCGGAGCATTTATGCGTCTGGGCTCCTCCCTGAAAAAACGAGGTAAGAAGGCAGGAGACCGCCTTGAGTTCGCTGACGTATCCAATTACTTGCCTCTGGGGATGCTGGCTGGCTTTGTGGTGTTGCCTCTGGCCGCTTTGGCTCTTCATCGCGAAGCCGCAATTGTCTGGACACTTGCTGGGCTTGCGGCCATGATCATAGTGCGGAGATTGACCGCTGAGATCAGGAAGGATTTACGGCAAAGGCGCGGGAATCCACGGCTATCGACCGTATTAAAGAACCGCTTCCTGTACGATCGCAGGGAGTATTAGTAGCATATGCCTTCGCAACGTGCTGCCAGCGATGCTCAGAAGCTTAGAGGGTCCCTGTCGGAGCTGCCGGAGCCGGTGGCCACACCATTCCTCGTTATGGTAAGTGGCTTGCCAGGCACTGGTAAATCGCACTTTAGCCGGCAGTTGGCCGAACATCTGCCCTGTGTGGTATTGAACAGCGATATCCTGCGGAAAACTTTATTCCCTTCGCCTCAATACACCGGTCCGGAGAACCAGCGCCTCTTCTCTGCTCTCGAAGAGCTTATCAAATCTCTATTGAAGAGTAACATACCTGTCCTTGTAGACGCTACAAACCTTGTCAGGCGGGACCGGGAACGCCTTTACAGTATCGCGGATAGACTCTCCGTGAAGCTGGTTATTGTTCGGGTGGAGGCACCGCAGGAAGTGGTGCAGGAGCGTTTGCAAACCCGCGGTGAAAAGGCCGATCCCGAAGATGCCTCGGACGCCGATCTTACCGTTTACCAGAGAATGAGTTCAAGGGTGCAAAGGATTCACCGTAATCACTTTACCGTCGATACCTCTAAGGATATTACCCCTGTAATCAGGAAGATAATCAGGGAGCTAAAGAGGTAGGGATGACCATGGCTTTATTTGTTCCGATAGGGATCATGTGCTAATATTAAGTTTGGAGCCCGCTAACTAACTTAAGCCACCAGGAGGAGGTGACACCATTGGACGAGCTTAAGGTATTTACTGGAAATACACACCCCGGCCTGGCCCACGCGATTTGTGACTATCTAGGTATTCCCCCGGGACAGATATCAGTATTCCAATTCAGTAACGAGAACACCTTTGTTCAGATCAAGGAGAATGTCCGCGGACGGGATGTGTTTATCGTGCAGCCGATTTCCTCCCCGGTGGACAAGAGCCTTATGGAGCTCCTTATAATGATCGATGCAGCGAAACGTGCGTCGGCGGCAAGGATCACTCCTGTCATCCCATATTACGGATACGGGCGGACCGATAAAAAGGACCAGCCGCGTGTTCCGATAACTGCGAGACTTGTGGCTGACCTCATAACTGTAGCGGGTGCAAGCCGGGTGCTTACGCTCGATTTGCACGCGGGCCAGATCCAGGGCTTCTTCAATATCCCTGTGGATGAGCTGACGGCCCTTGACTTGCTCGTCGATTATTTTAAAGGAAAAGAATTGGAAAACATGGCAGTGGTAGCGACCGACATCGGTATTTCCAAAATAGCTCGTGATATGGCGGCGAAGCTCAATTCCCGCCTGGCCATAGTGGAAAAACGGCGTCCGGGCAATACTGACAAGGCCGAGACACTTACGGTAATTGGGGATGTTCGAGGATGTCATGCTGTGCTGGTGGACGATGAAATCGATACCGCCGGGTCCATAACGGCTGCTGCGACTACCGTCGCTGAGCACGGAGCCAGGGATGTGTATGCCTGCTGTACCCATCCAATACTCTCAGGTCCGGCGGTGGAAAGGCTCAGCAACAGCACGTTGAAGGAGATAGTGGTTGGTGACAGCGTGCCTATCCCGGATGAGAAGAAAATCGAAAACATGAAGACCCTGTCCTTGGCCTCCCTCATAGGTGAGGCAATCCATCGAATCCACGCCAATCTCTCGGTGGGGGCGATGTTTCAGTAGAGATGTTCAAGAAACTTGCCAATCTCTTCGGGGATACCAACGACAAAGAACTCAAGCGACTGCAGTCCGTTGTTGATCGAATAAACCCGCTTGAGCCCGAGTTTCAAAAGCTCAGCGATGAGGAACTCAAGGCTAAAACAGCTGAGTTCAAGGGGCGTATAAAGCATGTCCTGAGCGACAGCGAAGGATCCGAGGATTCTCTCGATGATTTGCTCCCTGAAGCATTCGCTACTGTAAGAGAGGCCGCTAAACGGACGCTCGGGCAGAGACACTTCGATGTCCAGTTAATGGGTGGTGTGGTCCTGCACCGGGGCAAGATCGCTGAGATGAAGACCGGTGAAGGGAAAACCCTCGTTGCTACCCTCCCTGTCTACCTCAATTCCCTTACAGGCAAAGGTGTCCACGTCGTTACCGTCAACGATTACCTGGCCAAACGCGATACCCAGTGGATGGGGCCTGTCTACCATACCCTGGGAGTGAGCCTGGGATGTATTCAACACGATTCTGCATTCCTTTTCGATCCAGAGTACGATTCAGGCGATGAGGCATGGCCACACCTGCGGCCGGTAACGCGCAAAGAAGCATATCACGCCGATGTCACCTACGGCACCAATAATGAATTCGGCTTCGACTACCTCCGCGACAACATGGTCACCGACCTTTCCCAGCGTGTACAGAGAGAGTTTCATTATACCATTGTGGACGAGGTAGACAACATCCTGATCGACGAAGCACGTACGCCACTTATCATAAGCGGTCAGGCGGAAGAGGCCACACAGACATACTACACGTTTGCCAAGCTCGTTCCACGGTTGCAGCAAGATACCGACTACACGATCGAAGAGAAGACAAAGTCGGTTATGGTGACGGAATCGGGGATTGCCAAGATGGAGAAATGGCTGGGCGTCTCCAACCTCTACGATCCTGCCAATTATTACCTCGTTCAGTACATGGAGAATGCCCTCAGGGCCCATGTCTTCTACAAGCGCGACCGCGAATACGTGGTCAGGGACGGTGAGGTTGTAATCGTCGACGAGTTCACGGGCAGGCTGATGTTCGGCCGGCGCTTCTCCGAAGGATTGCATCAGTCGATTGAGGCCAAGGAAGGTGTAAAGGTACAACGGGAGAGCATAACCCTTGCCAGCGTTACCTTCCAGAACTACTTTCGGATGTACGAGAAGCTAGCTGGCATGACAGGTACCGCAGCCACGGAGGCGGAGGAGTTCTACAAGATCTACAGCCTCGACGTGGCAACCATCCCAACAAACAAGCCGCTTATCCGAACAGAGCACCCGGATCATATCTACAAGAACGAGGAAGCCAAGTTCCGGGCCATCGTGAAATCGATTGAAGAGGTTCATGATCTCGGCAGGCCGATTCTGGTAGGCACCGTTTCCATCGAGAAATCGGAGAAACTCAGCGAGATGCTAACGAAGAGAGGCATTCAGCATAAAGTGCTTAATGCAAAGCAACACGAGAGGGAAGCCCATGTGATCGAGGAGGCAGGGCGGATAGGCGCGGTGACGATCGCCACGAATATGGCGGGGCGTGGTGTGGACATTATTTTGGGAGGTAATCCCACCAGCCGGGACACCAGTGAGTGGCAGCAGGAGCACAATAAGGTGGTGGAACTTGGCGGACTCCACATCGTGGGCACGGAACGCCATGAGGCCCGTCGAATCGATAATCAGTTGCGGGGGCGCGCAGGACGTCAGGGGGACCCCGGCAGTTCGCAGTTCTACATTTCACTTGAGGATGATATCATGCGGCGCTTCGGCGGTGACCGTGTAGGATGGATCATGGAGAGATTCGGGGTCGATGAGGATACTCCAATCGAACATTCCATGGTGTCCAAAGCCATTGAGAA
The DNA here is from genome assembly GCA_046545575.1 of Dehalococcoidia bacterium. GTDB lineage: Bacteria > Chloroflexota > Dehalococcoidia > SZUA-161 > SpSt-899 > JAGXOF01. The sequence goes on along the minus strand of JBKGZM010000039.1, from coordinate 542 downwards.
TACACAGGTGAAAGTGGAAGGGTATCATTTCGATGTCCGCAAGCACCTGCTGGATTATGACGATGTGTTGAACCGGCAACGGGAAAGCATCTATGCGGAAAGGGACAAGATCCTCAAGGGAGCCGACCTCAAGCATAACATCCGCGACATGGTCAACAGGGAGATCAGTGATCTCGTTTACTCCCTGCTCCCCGATGAACATGGTGATGCCTGGAACCTTGGTGGGTTGCTTGCCGAGGCCAATGCAATACTCCCGTTACCGGGCGATATGAATGAGGAAAACCTATCGCTCATGAGCAGAGAGGAGATCGAGGAGAGGCTACTCGAATGCGCGGATTCGCTTTATGAGGAGAAGGAACAGGAAGTGGAACCCGATAATATGCGCATCCTTGAGCGTTTGGTAATGCTCAGGGCAATCGACAGGCGATGGGTAGAACACTTGACAGCCCTTGAGAACATGCGCCAGGGCGTTGGACTCTATGCTTACGGGCACAGAGACCCGTTAACCTCGTACAAGAAAGAGGCTCATGAGATGTTCCAAC
>JBKGZM010000038.1:0-18470 GCA_046545575.1 Dehalococcoidia bacterium | reverse complement strand
CTCCTTTCCAGTATGCTGTTCCTGAAGGGTGATCTGGGTCATGATTCCTCCTTTTCTTGTTTACCAATAGGATATCTTAACCCGAGCCCCCTTCATAGTATCTTTCTAAATCATTTTACCTTAAACAACCGCAAGCACATTGTTTCAGTTTATTCTTATTCTCTCACCCCCTTACCTTAGGATCAAAAACTGTAGAGATAGGATCAAAAACTGTAGAGATTTATCAAAAGGAAAAGCTAGGATTTAAAAATCACCATTAAATAAACATTTGCTATGATACTACATCATCAAATCGAGGTATGTCAAGAGTTATTATTGGTCTAAATCCGTGGACTTGATCCCAATAATCCATGTCAGACATAAAAACCGGTCCAATCCAATCTATTTACCTTCAAAATCTTTTCGAGAGTCTATTGAAATATTTAGCTGGTATTGAGCGTTTACATTGATTCGCGTTATAATGATAACAGTAAGACTGCTGGGGAATCGTCTAGCGGTAGGACAGTGGACTCTGGATCCACAAGCCCAGGTTCGAATCCTGGTTCCCCAGCCATTTTCAGGACTACAGGCTTTAGCCTGCGTGAGCATCCCAAGCCAAAGGGTGCAGATACCATGTTACCCTGCTGCTCTCTGTACAGCAATGGAAAGATAGTTCCAGATCACCACAACAAACATCACGACATTCAACCACTTCAGGAGCTTTCCCTTATCAAAGAAAAGGATCAGTCCCACTATCCCCGCGGTGACGAGTCCTTTAAGCCACATATTGGCCCTGTACTCAGGCAGGATTACGGGGTTAAATTCCGTCGCACCCATCTCAAGAGCTACACCGGTAAGATAAGCATCCAGGATGCTCAAAACAATAAGAAGAATACCCCAAATTAGATCCCTGGTCATCGCCCAAGAGTCCCTTGTCACATTATTATAGCGGGTAAGCCGCAGTTCTTCAATCCAATCTAGGGCGGCGTTATACAGGCCAATGCAAGGGATAGATGAATCGGTCTTGCCAGTGGTATACTCTTGTTGTAAACTTAGTTTCAAAAGCAATGATATAATACTCCGCAGGAACCATACAACATTAGAGCGCAAATTGGGGGCAATGGCAGTTCCGGTTTGGTAACTTATGGTAAAAACAGCCCTAAGCACTGACGAGAAGCTCGGCAAAGCGCTCGTGGATGGCGCATTCATTGAGCGACAGCAGCTGGACCAGGCGCTTGAGGAGAGCAAAAAGACCGGCAAAAGGCTGGGGGAAATACTTACCGAACAAGAGATTATTTCCTCAGAGACCATCGCAACGGTTCTAAGCTTTCAATTAAACATCCCCGTCGTTGACCTGAGGCAATACAAAGTTCAGCCTGAGGCCATTCAGCTAGTCCCAGAACACATCGCCCGTGAGAAACAGGTTATTCCTCTAAATACCGATAATGGCACCCTCCGGGTGGCCATGGAAAATCCTGAAGACCTGGAGGCAATAGATCTCCTCTCTTCGCTCACCAAAATGAAGATAAGACCTGTCCTGCCTTTGCATGGCGGGGTTCAAGAACTTATTGACACTAACTATAAACCTACCGCAAGGCTCGCGGAGGATCTCAGGGCAACCGCACCAGTGGAAAGGGCCCCTGAAGCCCCACCACTACTCAGAGCTGAAGAGGTATCCCGGGCTCCTGCTGTCCAGGCAGTAGACACTATACTCGCTCAAGCAGTCAAGGAACGCGCTTCGGATATTCACATTACACCAAGAGAGGACAAACTTGACATACTCTACAGGATAGACGGGGTCCTCCGCCCAGCCACCTCCCTACCCCTCGATATCCATGATGCGCTCATCTCCAGAATTAAAGTACTCTCCGGTATGGACATCGCCGAGCGCAGACGCCCTCAGGATGGGCAATTCTCTTTGCAAATAGGAGGACAGAACCTGGACTTCCGGGTGGCTACAGCGGAGTCAAACCTGGGAGAAATGATGGTGCTGAGAGTGCTGGACAAATCATCGGCCATCCTCGACCTTTCGAAGCTGGGCTTCCAAACTTCCTCGCTTGAACGGTTCCAGCAGATGCTTTCCCTCCCATTTGGGATGATCCTCGTTTCCGGACCGACGGGTTCAGGTAAGACATCATCCCTATATGCTGCCATATATCGGTTTGTGGGAACAGGGCGTAATATCATGACCGTCGAGGACCCTATCGAATACCATATTGAGGGAATAAACCAGATTCAGGTGAATCGCCAGGCGGGGATAACCTTCGCCTCGGGCCTCAGGGCCATAATGAGGCTGGACCCTGACATCATTCTCGTAGGGGAGATCAGGGATACGGAGACGGCCAATACGGCAGTGCAGGCGGCACTCACGGGCCATCTGGTCCTGACGACAATCCATGCGAACAACTCCGCAGAGGCCATTATCCGGCTCATGAATATGGGGGTCGAGCCCTACCTGGTTGCCTCAGCAGTAGTTGGAAGTGTTGCCCAAAGACTGATACGCCAGATCTGTCCATATTGCAAGGTAGCCACTCGTTCTAGCTCGGAGGCAGCCCTCTACCAGAATGAAATGGGGGAGGAATGGGAGGAATTCTACATGGGCAGAGGGTGTAATTCCTGCGCCTATACAGGTTTCCTGGGGAGGACCGGAGTTTTCGAGGTCATGCCCATAAGTGAAGCGATAGCGACCATGATAAACAGGGGAGTATCCAGAAAAGAGATCGTAGATCAGGCGGTCAGTGAGGGGATGCTCACGATGCAGAGAGACGGGATGCTCAAGGCAAAAGAGGGAATAACTCTCCCATCAGAGGTAATGCGTAAAGTATTTACCGTCGGCTAGGAATCAGTGCACCGGTGCGCTGGTGCTCTATTAAGGTCGGTCATGCCTATTAAGTACGTAGCTTACACCGAGGACGGACAAAGGGTCTCCGGGCTCCTGGACGTGGACTCCACAGCTGACGCCGAGGAAAAGCTGTGGGGCTCCAATCTTATAGTCGTCCAGCTCAAGAGGGTACGCCGTCTTCCCTCTAAGTACGAGCTGCTCCCGACCCTTTTCAGGGTAAAGACCTCAGGGCTTATATCATTCGCGCGCGACCTCTCCTTCCTCCTGGAGTCGGGGATACCGCTCTTCCGCTCCCTGCATCTACTCCTGCCCAGGATCTACAATCGCCGCTTACGGGTAACGCTTGAAGGCGTTATCCAGAACATAGCCTCCGGGAATTCACTTTCTCAGTCGCTGGCCAAATACCCCGATATTTTCCCCACCATCTTTACCAGGCTGGTGAGAGTTGGTGAGGAGACCGGGGGACTTGCCGAGGTGCTTCACCGGGTGATAACCTATATGGAAAGGCAAGAGGACCTCGCAAGAAAAGTGAAGAAAGCAACAACATACCCTGCCATGGTCTTCGTGGTAGGAATAGCGGGGGCAGTTGTTCTGGTTACTTTCGCAATGCCGCAATTGACTACTCTTTTCACCGAGTTCGGGGCAGAGATACCGACCGCAGCGCGCATGCTTATCGCTTTGAGTGGATGGCTGGAGAATAATGGAATGTATGTTCTCGCGGGAATGGCAGTCGCCGGCATTGCGTTCTGGCGCTACGTATCCACTGCCAGAGGAAGGAGAAAGTGGGACTACTATGTGCTGCGGATACCGAGGGTGGGAATGATAGTCAGCTCGAGCAATCTGGCCAGATTCACATCAACTCTTGAGGTCCTGCTCACCGCGGGCGTCCCTCTTGTGGAAGCCGTAAGCCTGCTCAGGGTTGTGTCTACCAATACCGCATTTATCGATGCATCCGGGCAAATAGAAACGGATTTGCTGACAGGCCAGTCCTTTTCGGAGTCCCTCTCCAAGTATCCTGTATTTCCCAACATGACGGTCCAAATGATAAACGTTGCGGAGGAAGGAGGCGGACTAAGCACGAGTCTGGAAAGGCAGTCCAGGTTCTACGAGGAGGAAACGGACAGGGCAATTGCCAGTACTACGTCGTTGATCGAGCCGCTGGCTATCATCGTCGTGGCTATACTGGTCGGTTTCGTCGCCATATCCATGTTCACGGCTATTTACTCTCTAATCGGACAGATACAATGAGCACATCAGCCAATATTCCGGACATAAACCTCCTTCCCCAGGAGTACCGTCAGCCAGTGCTCTCAAGGAGACAGATAGGCCTTATTTTCCTGATAGTGGTCCTGCTCGCTGGCACTCTGGTCATCTACCAAAGCAAGTCAAGTACAAGTACGGACATCGCACGTATGGAATCTGAAATGAGCGAGGTACAGGAACAACTTGAGAGCCTGGAGGAAAAAGAGAAAGAGGCTCAGCATCTCCAGGAGCAGATCGAAGACGCGAGACAACAACTGGAGCAAACAAAGCAAGCGGAAGAGCTTATATCCTCCAGGAAGGTAAACTGGGCGAGCTTTATTTCATATTTCTTCAGCTCTGCATCTCAAGCAATAAACTTACAGTCGGTGAGCACGAATGAAGCAGGGTTCTTAGTGGAGGGTTCTTCTACTCCCCCCGAAGCCGTCTGGCCCTACTATGAGAACCTTTCGGATACACCGGAGATAGCAATAGTGGAGGTTCAGTCATTGTCAGAGACTACCTCCTCTTCCGAATTCACATTCCACATCCAGCCAAAACGATAAGAAACAATGCAACGCAAAGAGCAGAGAGATAGAGGGAGGTTCCTGAACACACGGCACCTGAGCAGGGTTAACGTGGTGCTTGTGGTGTTACTATGTGCATCCTTGCTGGCCCTGTTTTTCTCCTACAGAAGCTATACGAGTGCCAGCGAGAGAGTCGATACAATGGAAACAGAACTTACGGCCGCTAAAGCAGAGCTTGTGAAGGCCAAGAAGAGCGTCAGCAACCTGGATGAACTCAAGGCAGAGCTATCCGATCTGAGGACCCGGATTGAGCGTGGTGGCGTAGATTTTCCCGACAAAACGGAATATGCTCAGATGGCTACTTCTTTGCATCAACTGGCCGGTGAAAGCAATGTAGAAATCGTGAACTACAATGGTACATGGACTACCAGGGAACTCGGGGACACCGAGCACCCCGTCTTCAGTTACCAGTTAACCGCCCGGGGAGAGCCGCTGCGTTTGGCCTCTTTTCTCAGGGAGATTACCGACTTTCCGACCATGCTCGTCCAGAACCTCTCCTTGGAGCGGGAGGAAAACGCCTGGACCATGAATGTAGAGATGGCCATGTATTTGGCACCTGAAACGGGGGAACAGGAGTGATGACAAGCAGCTCAAAAATCAGGGCATGGCTCCAGAAGCCCATTCCTTTCGGGCTCACAGGGCAGGGACTGCGCGGCCACCTGCCTTCCGCACTGCCATTCATCGAGCAGGGGAAACTCACGCTCAGCATCGAGGGCTCGGTGTTGAAGGTCATGTCATACACAGGCAAGAAGGTAACCGGATGGGTAAACTTCCCGTTCAGTCCGGCTCTGGTCAACAGGGGTTTCATCGCCGACGAAGGAGCTGTTGCCAGGGTCATCCAGAACGCAATTGCCAATCGGGGACTGAAAGGGAGCAAGGTAGTAGCAGCACTGCCCGGGGTGGACTCGATCTCAAGGGTCATCTCCCTTCCGTATGGAAAGGATGTCGATCCTGAGATTGCCATCCCCAGGGAAGTCAGAAGGCTAACGGCGGTATCGTTGGAGGAGAACTACCTCTACTGGCAGGCCCTGCCCCAGGAAGAAGGGTCCTTTTTCACACTGGCGGTGCCCAAATTCGCCGTTGATTCGCTTGTCCGAACCCTTAGAATGGCTGGACTTAAGCCGGTGAGCTTTGACACGGCGCCGCTGGCTCTGGCAAGGGCCATTGACCAGAGTCCCGCGATTATCGCCCATGTGGAACTAAACAGCCTGGATGTCATCATCATCGGAGAAAATGCCCCCGCAGTTATGAGGAGCCACTTCAGTGAAGAGTCGCTTTCGGGGGATGATGCTGACTGGGTGGCGGGAGAAATAGAACGAACCATGAGCTTCTATAATACGAGCAGGAGGGAGCCGCTCCCCCCCGAGGTACCCGTCTATCTCTCGGGGTCACTTTCCTCCAATCAGGAAGTAGCCAGAGCTGTGGAAGAGGCTACCGGACATTCCGTATATGAGGCAGAGCCTGCTATGAAGCTGCCCGAAGACTTCCCCAAGGCTTCCATGATGGTAAATATTGGACTCACAATGAAATCGTCATGATGTACTTCATATATTTCATCATCTTCATTCTTGGAGCTTCCATAGGAAGCTTCCTTAATGTAGTTATCGACCGGCTCCCTCGCGGGCAATCGATAACCAATCCTCCCTCCCACTGCCCCGAATGCAACCGTAAGCTACGGGCCTGGGACATGGTACCGGTCCTGAGCTATGTTTGGTTTCGCGGCCACTGCCGGTACTGCGGGGCATACATACCCGTGCGCACCCTTTTGATTGAGGTTCTAACAGGGGTCCTTGTCCTCGCGCTTTTCCTCTACCACGGCGGCGGCACCTACTGGGGGATAACCGCCTTCTATACCTTTCTATTACTGGCCGTAGCGGTAATAGACCTCGAACACGGCATCATCCCCAACAAGATCACCTACCCGGCGCTCCCCGTCTGTCTGGGGCTCTCAGCGATATACCTGCCGTTGCAGGACCACGTGTGGCTGGGGGCGGTTGGGTTGCCCCACCTGGCAGCGGTAATCAGCGCGCTCGCCGGCGGGGGGCTTGGCTTTTTTCTCTTTAGCGTCATCGCTCTGGTCTCACCGGGGGGGATGGGGTGGGGGGACGTGAAGCTTGTCGCCGTCATGGGCTTTATGACCGGCTTCCCCTTGATACTGGTCGCTCTAGGAATTTCGATAATCTTGGGTGGCCTCTCAGCTGCCGGGATGCTCATCCTGAGACGCAAAGGACGGAAGGAAGCCATACCCTTCGGACCGTTCCTCTGCCTGGGCACGTTCGCCACGCTGCTATGGGGAGGGAGTATTCTCAACTGGTATATCGGGCTTTTCTGACAGGCACTATGAAACGTTCAAAATGTCATTCCGGACCAGGAGGAGATAAATGAAACTCGGACTAAAATGGGGGGAACTCCCGTACGAAAAACGAGTTTATGAGGTTCTCTCGGCCTATCGCTTATTCGCCTACGTGATCGCGGTAGTGGTGATTATTCTCCTCGCCTATCCTGAGGAGATCACAGCCGAGACGTATGTGCTCTTTGCCCTCGTGGGAGCCTATACGATCTTCAAAGCCTTTGCCCCCCTCAGAATTTATGAAAAGGATATCTGGAATTATCTTATATTCGGCGGCGATGTACTTGTCTGTATTGTTCTGGTTTTAATAACCGGTGGCCTGAACAGCGGGTTCCTCCTCTATTCGCTTTGCCCTATCATCGCTGCATCGTTCTTGCTGGAGCCAAGAGTGTCCTTCCCTGCCGCAGGGGTTTTCTCCTTTTCCCTTATCATAGCCCATACCTTCTTCGGGTATACACAAACCTTCGTCTCAATCATGGAGGGAAATCTCATTACCTCCCTCGCAATCTACGTAATCATCACCTTCCTTATCCCTGTGCTTGCCTATCGCACCAATGTCAATGTTCACCGGCATATAGAGGGACAGGCCATTTCCTATGAGAGAAAAAGGATAGCAAGGGAAATGCACGATGATACCGTCCAGAAGCTCGCGTATCTCAACATGAAGGCAAAACTGCTCGGGGACCGTTTAAACGATCTTGATGAAGAACGCCGCAATGCGGAAATAGGGGAGATGAAATCGATCATCGAGGATGCGTACAAGGATGTGAGGGAATCCGTCAACAACCTGTACATTCGCCAGCCCCAGAAAGGGGATCTGGCCGCCGAGGTAGAGAGAAGCCTTGAGGATTTCCGTAACCAAACAGGCATTGAGACAAAGCTCTCCTCTTCCATAGCTAAACTGAGCCTCCCTCCCTTCGTCACGACACAGCTTCTGCGTGTGGTTCAGGAGGCACTGGCAAACGTACGAAAGCACGCCAGAGCGAGCAGGGTCTTGGTACAGCTTAAAAAAGAGAGGGCATGGCTTAATATCACCATCAAGGACAACGGTTGTGGATTTTCTCAAGGAGAACTGGACTGGACTAGCCACCACGGACTGCGTATAATGAAGGAAAGGGTGGAGGAACTTGGTGGCAAGTTTCACATCTCCTCTATGAGCAACGGTACCGAGGTTAAGATAAGCCTGCCCGTGGAGAGATAGAGGTCGGGGACCAGGAGGTAACCAATGGAAGAAGAACAAATCAAGGTATTGCTCGTGGACGACCATTCCCTGTTCCGGAGTGGGGTTAAGGATGCATTATCCACCAGTGAAAGGATCAAAGTGGTTGGGGAAGCCCTTGATGGGAAAGAGGGAGTTGACCTCGCAAAAGAGCTGAAACCGGATATCATTCTCATGGATATTCGCATGCCCAGGATGAACGGACTCGATGCCACAGTGGTGATACAAAAGGAACTGCCTGAGTGCAGCGTCGTGATACTGACGGTGTCTGAAGAGGATGCCGACCTCTTCAATGCCCTGCGATATGGCGCCAAAGGGTATCTGCTTAAGGATATCCCTCCTCAAGACCTCATCTCCTCCATTATCCACGTCGCCGAGGGAGACGTGATGCTGACCCCCTCCATGGCCAGCAAAATGCTCAATGAGTTCAAGTACCGGGATAAGCGCAAGGAAGCACAGGAGCAGGCATTAAGCGCCAGAGAGATAGAGATACTGCAACACGTAGCCCAGGGTTCTACCAACAAGCAGATAGCGGAAGCCCTATTCATATCGGAAAACACGGCAAAAGTCCATCTACGAAACATCATGGATAAGCTCCACATAAGGAACCGGGCAGAGGCCACCAGCTACGCGATAAGGATGGGGCTGGTTTAGCCCCCAATAAATACTACTTTCGGGTTATTGACTTCATAATCCCCTCGGGTTAACCTACATTTGGTGGATACCACCCAGAAGAATTACGGGAATACCCCAATTGGTACCTATCGATTGGATTAAAGATTTTAAAATTAAGATTTAAAATGAAAGATTAAAAGCTGAGAGACAGAAGGTGCGGGGGGCGGTGGACTGTTGACTGTAAGCTGTCGACTGAGGACTAAAGACAAAACCAGCCTGCTGAAGGCGAAGGAGGTGCAGGAAGAATTAAAGATGCAAAAGTCAAAAAGGTAAAAGTGGAGAGTGCGGAGGGGCAAACTGTCGACTGGAGACTAATGAATAAACACAAAGGGGGAAAAGTGAGCAAACTCATAGCAAAAGCAAAGGGATTACATAGTGGTCAGGGTGGTTTCACTCTGATCGAGTTGATGGTTGTGCTGGTCATTATAGCCTTGTTGGTGGGCCTGGTCGTCCCCAACTTCTTCGACCTCACCGAGGACACGGAGGCCGTGATGGTCCAGGGCCAGCACGAGAAGATGCGCGAGGCAGTATACAGCTACTTCACCGATACCGGTGAGTGGCCTACCGAGTGGAGCGAATACGCACTAAACTCTACAGATACCAACCGAGCAGGCCACCAGCTCTGGGATAGCTGGGACGATTGCGGAAACGCCACCCTCACAGGATGGGAAGGCCCGTACATAGATCGGCCCATCCTGCAGGAGACTAGATGGGATGGTTACTGGGGTGTAGTAGAGGACCGGCAACTCAATATGACAAGCTCGAACAACACGGGGGCCCCGTACTACACAGCCCTCTGCTACCAGGACGTTCCTCAATCGGTAGCCTCCACTGTGGACAGTGACATGGACGACGGCGAGCGCGGCACCGGAGCTGTCCAATATGGAGGCACAACCTGGCCTAGCGGAAACAGCACTGGTGGCGGCAATGCCACCAGCAGCGGCAACTACCTGGAGATCATACTCGGAGCACAGGACGGAGAATCTGGCGGAGACAATGTCGCGGCTCCATAGGTTTTAGTTTAGTGAAGCTTTCCAACACAAGCCGTTTTTTGTGAGCGTATTTATCCCGTGCGGAGACCTGCGGTCTCCGCACGGGGAAGCGCAACTTTGTAACCACCCGCAGCTAATCCTCCCGCTGCAAAAAACAGGGGCGCGGTTGAGCGAGAGTAGGGGTCTATATTAGGCAGGAAAAAAGTGCATCGACAAGAAACGGGCTTTACGCTGATCGAGCTGATGGTGGTGCTGGCCATCCTGTCCTTAATCATCGGACTGGTCATCCCCAACTTCTTCGGCATCACCGGTGACACAAAGTGCCAGATGATCGTCGGCGAGCACCAGAAGATGCGTGAAGCTATCTATGATTACTACACCGACACAGGTGAGTGGCCCTACGAGTGGAGCAACTATCCCGCAGGCAACACAAGCAAGCACCAGCTCTGGGGTGACGGCGGCTTCGTCGGCTGGGATGGCCCTTACCTTGACCGCCCTATCCTTCAGGACCACGACTGGGGCGGGGACTGGGGCATAAAGAACGACCAGACCCTCACCGGACTTGGCAGGTACACGTGCCTTATGTACCAGGGCATCCCCGACGATGTGGCCCGGTGCGTCGATGAGACAATGGATGACGGCTCAGCCGACTCGGGCCTCGTACAGTGGGACAACGGCTGCGACAACGCCCGTACCCTGGTCATGGGGGTATCTCAGGTTGAAAATGGACCGACGGCTGGAAGCTCCAAGGGAGATTCCTGGCCATTTACGGCAAGCGGTGACATCCTCTCCAGTACCGCAGGAGGCTGTGATTGGACCATCTACGTAGGGTCACAGTACGGTCATCTCCACGCGATCAACCCTGACGGGACCCAGAAATGGGCCCTTGACCTCGGCGACGAAGTAGAGTCTTCGCCCGCTGTGGGCTCTGATGGCACCGTGTATGTGGGATCAATGGGAACCAGCGACAACTTCCTTGCCATCAGCCCGGACAAGACCATTAAATGGAGTAAATCACTGGGCGTTAATGGTGTCCACTCCTCTCCAGCAATAGGAACTGACGGAACCGTGTACATCGGAGCAAATGACGACAGCGGGGACAACTTTTACGCTATCAACCCGAGCACCGGTTCGGTGAAATGGAGTCATGACATCGGAGACAATATAGGGTCTTCGCCGGCCATAGCCTCCGACGGGACCGTCTATATCGGGTCGGACAACGACTACCTTTACGCATATAACCCAGATGGGACACAGAAGTGGTCCATTGACCTGGGACACGATGTGTTTTCGCCAGCCATAGGCCCTGACGGAACGATATACGTGGGTGTCGACCGGGACGAGTTCTACGCTGTGACACCTTCAGGGGCCACCAAGTGGCCGAGCCCGTTCAATACCAGTTGGGTGGTGTCCACATCCCCGGCAATAGGGCCTGATGGGACCATATATGTAGGTGACAGTGACAATTATCTATACGCCATTACCGACAATGGCTCCGGTGTCGCCCCTTCTGAAAAATGGAGGTTCGACGCCCAGAATGAAGTTCATTCCAGCCCGGCTGTTGGGTATGATGGCACTATCTATGTAGGATCCGATCACGGCAGTGTATACGCCATAGACCCCGACGGGACCCAGAAGTGGGAGTCCTCCACCGGGGCCGCAGTGCAGTCCTCGCCTGCCATAGGTTGGAGCAACAACACCCTGTACATCGGCTCAAACGATAACAACCTCTATGCCCTCAACATAGATTCCGACGGCGTTGCGGATTCGTCCTGGCCCATGTTCCGCAGCGACTACCGGCACCAGGGGCAGGTACAGTAAACGGAAGGCACTGAATTACCCTACGAGTCCCTCTCCCAGCATCCTCTAAAGGCAGCATGTAAAAGGCTCTGTCTGCATAAAGTGGAGCAATCTCTGTGGATGGGAGGAGATTGCTCCGCCAAAGGCGGACCATAGGCGGACTCGCAATGACATATCCCGGCCAATGATGTCATTTCGACCGAAGGGAGAAATCTTAGAATCCGCACCCTCCAGGGTGCGAGAGGCGCAGGCTAAAGCCTGCGGCTACGGTCGTATCCAATACACAAGGGCGGGGTTTAAAACCCCGCCCTTCTCTTTTCCTTGTTCCGGTAAAATCGCGGAGAAAGCTACTCAGTCACTATCTTCAGCCTGTACGTGCCCGGCTCATCCCTGGTCACCTCAAAGGAAATTCGCTCCTCCTCACCCCCGGCTACGGTAACGGACTCCTCAACATCCACCTCCCCGTCGACTATAAGCTCTATCGTACACGTGCCGGATTGCTCACCCACGTTGGCGATCGTTGCCTCGACGGTGACCGGCTCCCCGGGCCTGACCTGCGTTGGGGTCACGTTGAAATCCCTTACCTCAAACTCAGCAGGCGTGGGGGTAACTACCTTAACGGTCCGCGACATATTGTCCGCCCCGATCACACAGTCCCCCGCTTCTTCAGGCGTTACCTCAAAGGAAGTGACCTGCTTCTCCCCCCCATCCAGAGCCAGCGACCTTGTCGACTGCGTTATGCCATTGACCGAGAGTTTCACAGGATACGTACCCGATAACTCGCCGACATTCGAGATCTCGGCCCGGACCGTAACACTCTCCCCTAACTTGACCGTCGAAGGACTAACAGTAAGATCAGTACACTTGAAGTCCGCGGGCTCCGGCGGTGCCACGACCCTGAAGGTTTGAGATAGATTATCCAGGCTTACCCTGCAGGTTCCAACCCTCTCCGCTTTTACATGGAAAGAAACCTGCTCCTCCTCCCCTTCAGACAATGTCACGCTCCTTTTGGCATACATCCCGCCATCCACACGGAGTTCCAGATCGTATGAGCCCGACTCCTCCCCAACATTGGTCACTTCCGCTTCCACATTGACCAGTTCCCCCAGCTCAACTTGCGAGGAACTGAGACTAAAATCAGTAATCTTGAACTCTGCAGGCTCCGGTGAAACAACGGTAAGCGACCGCGAGGCATCTTTCAAGCTTACAATATATGTCCCTGCCTCCTCGATTTTGAGATCGAAAGAGATATCCTTTGTCTGCCCCGCCGCGAGATCAAGCGTTTCTGTAGCCATTGTCTCTCCATCCAGTAATAGCTCAAGATCGTACGTTCCCGACTCCTTGGCAGTGCTGGCAACAGTAGCTCTCACAGTGATGGTCTCATCGGGCCTGGGTTCAGAAGGAACGAAGGACAAGTCCGTGACCTTGATATCCGGAGCAGTTATCGTGAAGGAACCGTGAGTAATTTCCCTGGCAATTGCGAATGAATATTCCCCGGGATTCGTCCTCTTTGCCGTAAACGATACCTCACTTGTCTCTCCCGCATCCAGAGAGATCTCCTTCATTGCCTGAGCCCCTCCCTCAATCAAGAGAATCAGATTGCAGGTTCCCGGCTTTTCGCCGATGTTGGTGACCTCAGCACTGATAGTCATCAGGGCCCCGGGCTGGGCCTCAGACGGCCTTGCGGTCGGATTGGCAACCCTGAACTCCGCAGGCCTTGGCTCCAGCACGGTAAAGCTCTGTTCGGCTACGCCCTCCGCTGCCGTCATGGTATACGTAACCGGTTGCTGTTTTTTGGTAACAAAGGAAACCTCCCTTTTCTCTCCTGCCGCCAGTGAGAACGACCGGGCTGCCTGCTTCTCTCCCCCGGCCAGCAGGACCACAGTAGAGGTCTTCAAGGCCTCCGCGGTATTGGAAACCGTCGCTGAGACGGTAACTGTATCCCCAACCTTCGCTTCCGACGGGGCAACCGTCAGGTTGGATATCTCGAACCCGGCATTGGTCTCTGTACCATTGCCGGGATTGCCATCCCCGGTCTTATCGGAAGTTTGCTCCCCTGATCCCTCCTCGGGAAGGTTGATGTCCGGGGAATCCGCGTTAGATTGTTCCCCCTGTGGCGCCTCAGGGTATTGTGTTGGCCCCTGGGCCAGTTCCGCCTTAACACACCCCAGCAAGGCCGCAACCAGCATGATGGAAAGCACTACCACACAAGTGGCATATATAAATCGTTTCATCGTTCCCCCCTGATTTTCGATTCAAAGCGCTATCTCCTCAATTCTACCATTGTGATCGCCTTTTTGAAAGCGCAAGTCTTCCAAAAAGCATTAAAGAGGTGTTACAATAAGCAAAAGCGTTGTTAAATACAAGGCAATCGAGGTCCCAAAATGAAACAGTTTATATCGATAGTTCTCCTTTTCTCGCTTTTCCTGACTATGTGTATTCCCCCGGGCTGTACGCCGGTCGAACAGCCAGAGTTCACAACCCAACCAGCCAATACCTCTCAAGAGGCCGAGCCAGCGCGGTTTACAGTTACCGGAATCACCGCCACTCCATCTGAAAAGGAACCTGAGAGACTCGTGGTCGTGACAGGAAACGTCGCCAATGTCGGTGGAGAGAGAGGAAGCTGTGAACTGGAACTCCTGGTGGGAGAAGAGAGCAAAGCGGGGAAATCGCTGACTCTGGATGCCAGCGCGGAGAAGGAGGTGTCCTTCACCGTGCAAAAAGAGGCAGGGGCCACATACACATTCCGAGTAGGCGAAGGTATCGAGGAGCGGACATTCCAGGTAGTTGCTCCGCCCGAGGAGGAAGAATTCACGGTCGTTACCCCTCCTGCCGAGGGGGAATTCCGGGTTGTCTCCCCCAAGTTTGAAATCATCGATCTCACAGCAGACCCTCCGCGACCTTGCTGTGGAGAGCCCGTCACTATCGAGGCAACGGTTGCCAACGTGGGTGACATGTCAGCGTCCTGCTCCGTAGTGCTCTTCGTGGAGGACATGGCCAGGGAGACCCGCTCCATCCATTTGGCTCCGGGTGAGGAGAAAACCGTTTCCTTCACGGTAACGATGGATGAACCAAAAACATACACGGTGAGGCTATCACACGGAACGAGCGAGAGAAACTTCACCGTGATGGATCCGAAATTCAAGGTCAAAGACCTCACCGTAACGCCCCGTGAAGCAGGGCTCGAAGAGCCGGTAACCGTCAAGGCCACGGTTGTCAACACCGACGAGAGAACAGCATTCTACAATTTCGAACTCATGGTGAACGGTAAGCCAGCGGGATCGAAATCGCTTACCCTGGAGAAGGGGGAGGAAAGGGAAATATCCTTTACGGTGATCAGGACAGAGCCGGGCGAGTACACGATAAGCCTCGGCGACCTTTCGCAAACCCTTACCGTGGTTGAGCGAAGCCCTGCCCAATTCGAGATCAGGGATTTTACCATTACCCCACGCGAGGTCATGCCCGGACAGCCCGCTACCATTGAGGCCACAGTCATCAACGTTGGCGAAAAGCAAGGGACGTGCACCGTATCACTGCTGGTAGAGGGAGGAAAGCAGGAAACAAGGAGCATCACACTGGATGGAGGGCAGAAAAGCCACATTTCATTCAGCGTTTCAAGGATGCAGCCCGGGAGCTACACTCTGGGAATAACAAAGGCAGTACATGAGAGAACCGTCACAGTAGTTGAGTGCGAGCCAACTCCCACACCTGCCGAGCCAACGCCGACTCCATCGACACCGACACCAACCCCGTCAACGCCAACACCGACGGGGTGTATCCAGGTCAAAAACATCAAAGTAAACCCCTCTGACCCCGAACCCGGACAGTCATTCACCGTTCGGGGAACCGCAGTCAACACCTGCGACAGCTCAGATATGGCCTGCGTGTATCTGATGGTCGGAGGAAAGATAGTGACACAAACCAAATGCATGACCCTCCTCGGACATGACCAGTCCACCATAACACTCACGGCGAGAATGACTGAGGCGAGAACAGCCGTGCTCAGACTGACCCGCGGCGGGGCCACCGTGCTCAGAGAACACACTATTATCGGGGAAGCGCCAGCTGAACCCACAGAACCGACCGAGCCTGCTGAACCAGAAGAGCAGCCAGCCCAGTTCGAGATCACGGACATAAGTTTCATGCCATCCGAGGCAGAGCCCGGCGACCCCGTCATTATGCAGGTTACAATGGCCAATATTGGTGATGAATCAGGTACATATGACGTGAATTTGACAATCGCCGGGGAGGTTGTCGACACCAAATCGGTCACCCTGGAACCCGACCAGGAGAAGGCAGTAGAATTCATCACCACAATGCCGGAGGAGGGGACCTATAGCTTCAGCATCGGAGCAGTTTCGCAAGAACCAGAAGAGGAGCAGCCGGGCGCAACCGGACCGGGAACCGAGAAATGGACCTTCAACACGGGCTCGATGGTACAGTCCTCTCCCGCCATCGATTCAGGCGGGACAGTTTATGCAGGCTCCCTCGACGGTAGGTTGTATAGTATAAATTCCGACGGAACGAAGAAATGGGAATTTGGGACAGGAAATGCCATCTATTCCTCGCCCACCATTGGCCCCGACGGCACCATCTATATCGGTTCCAACGATAATAAGCTCTATGCTGTAGACCAGAGTGGTACAGTAAAATGGTCGTTCTCAGCAGGTGATAATGTTACACCTTCCCCGGCAATAGGACAGGATGGCACTATCTACGTCGGCTCGGAAGACGGCAAGCTGTACGCAATAGACTCAAACGGGACAAGGAAATGGGCATTTGAGACAGGAGGAGGCATCCACTCCTCAGCGGCCATTGGCCCAGACGGCACGATCTATGTGGGTTCAGCGGACAATTACCTCTATGCATTGAATCCGGACGGCACTATGAAATGGTCATACGAGACGAATAACAAAGTTGTAGGCTCACCTGCAGTCTCTGCTGATGGCACGGTCTATGTGGGTTCACTGGATGGAAAGTTGTACGCAATAGATTCAAACGGAACAAAGAAATGGGAAATTGCCACCGGAAGTGGCATCTACTCATCACCTGTTATTGGCGCAGACGGCACCCTGTACGTGGGCTCAGGTGATGGGATGCTCTATGCCATAACCCCGGACGGGACACAGAAATGGACATTCGAGACCGGAAGCGGTATCTATTCCTCACCGGCCATCGGCTCCGACGGCACGATTTACGTGGGTTCATGGGATGGCCGGGTCTATGCCTTGAACCCTGATGGAACAAGGGACTGGGCCTTTAACACCCAGGCACCGATCATGTATTCCTCCCTCACCATAGGCCCGAATGGCACGGTGTACGTTGGGTCAACCGACAACAGGCTCTACGCCATCAATTCCGGCTCTCCGGGTTTGGCGGAGGCTCCATGGCCCATGTTCGGCCACGACCAAAGGCACACAGGCCGGTCTTAGAACGTTCAGGAACACTACTTGATCCGGAATACAGATGCAGCCGCCCGCCGCAGGCGGGCGAGGTAGGGGTAGGTGGGCTGACGTCAGCCCACCCGCTCCCGTTTAACGAACGCAGGCTAAAGCCTGCGGCTACATTGATATCTACCCGCTCCCAAATATGGGTGCTATTCCACCAAATTAGCAGGGTTGGCCCTGTTTTCCCCGTAAAAGCTTTGGCATACACTTATTTATGACAACATCTACGCCTCTCCCCAGCGAAGTCTGGGGAGAGGTTGCCCGCCATAGGCGGGCAATTCAATCGAGAATTCTACATTCCGTATCGACAACATTTTGTCGATGTTTAGGCGCTAAGCGCCTACCAATCAGGGAAGTGTATGCACCGATTAAACAAGGTACACCCTAACCAAGAGGGCTTCACCCTCGTTGAACTGCTGGTGGTGCTGGCCATCCTGGCACTCCTAGTAGGCCTGGTTGTACCTAATTTCTTTGCCGTAACCGAGGACTCCCAATCCATAATGATCCAGGGCCAGCACGAGAAGATGCGCGAGGCGGTATTCCAGTACTACGCCGACACGCGCGAGTTCCCCATGGAGTGGAGCGAGAACGCAGTTGCCGATAACAAGGAACAGCACCAGTTGTGGACAAATGCGGATGACTCCGGTAACACATCCCCAGGCGTGAACGGATGGGACGGACCCTACATCGACAGGCCAATTTTGCAGGAGAACGCCTGGGGCGGCTACTGGGGTGTCGTGAATGATGAAACGCTAGCAGGGCTTGACGGAAACTACACAGTGCTCCGCTATGAAAAAGTCCCTGATAAGGTATGTGAAGATATAGACAGAGACATGGACGATGGCAACGCTACCACCGGAGCAGTCCAGTATGCCTCAACAGGTACCGACCAGAACACTCTGACTGTACCAGTTGCCAGACAATAGCGCCCACAAGAGCGGTAAGCCCTCCAGCACCAGCCGCTTTTATGTGGTTACCCCGTCCGCCGTAGGCGGACGGGGTATTTTAGTATCTCCACCACCCCTTTCGCTTTAGAACGTACCCGTTGTACTTATCCGCCATACCCCTCTCTCAGCCGCTCATACCCCGTTCCTATTAGAGAGAAATAACACGGAAGTTTATCCACGATTACAACCTTCGAGGAATGGGCACGCCTCAGTCGCTGATTTAGACTATTCCCGTTGTCAGCAGGCAGCAAAAAATTATCCGGAAGAAGGAGGTGATAACAAGAAAAGAAACTTCAAACAAACAGGAAAAGGATCAGTAAGTGTGGGGAGCAGGACCCCGAAATCCTGCAAATAAACAAAAAGGAGGAAACAAATGAAAAACCTGGTAAGTAA
>JBKGZM010000037.1:0-18776 GCA_046545575.1 Dehalococcoidia bacterium | reverse complement strand
GCAGGAAGGTGATATAGTAAAGATAGATATTCGAAATCGCCGACTTGATGTGGAACTTGATGATGATGAAATCACAAGGCGCTTGGCGGCTTTGCCTGAGTTTGAACCCAAGATTAAAACCGGATACCTCAGCCGATATGCGGAAAGGGTAACCTCCGCAAATACTGGGGCAGTGTTCAGGAAATAGTGATTGATAGTTGTTGTGAAATATTTTTGAGTACTTTCTTAGGGTAGATTGATGTGTTGGTAAAGGAATATAGCTGATAATTTTAACCAACAACTATTAACAATAAGGAGATCCATGAAACTATCAGGTGCGCAGATACTCTGTGAATCTCTGGTGAGGGAAGGGGTTGAGGTTATTTTTGGCTTCCCCGGCGGGTCTGTTTTACCGTTATACGATAGCCTTCCTCAATATCCGCAATTGCGCCATATTTTAGTTCGGCATGAACAGGGTGCGGCTCACGCCGCCGATGGCTATGCTCGTGTTACCGGTAAGGCAGGTGTCTGTTTTGCCACCTCGGGGCCGGGGGCTTCAAACCTTGTGACGGGGATCGCCAATGCGCATCTTGATTCCGTTCCCATGGTAGCGATAACGGGGCAGGTTGCCAGGCAATTTATAGGCAAGGATGCTTTTCAGGAAACTGATATCACGGGCATAACGGTTCCGATAACCAAACACAATTATCTGGTTCGAAGGGCAGAGGACCTGGCAGTGACTATTAAGGAGGCGTTCTATCTTGCTACCACAGGCAGGCCTGGTCCGGTCTTGATAGATATTCCGAGGGATGTATTCACCGAGCAAGCGAATTTCAACTATCCAGCTAAGGTCAATCTACCTGGATACCAGCCTAAAATCCATGGTCATCCGTTACAGATAAAAAAGGCGGTCAAATTGATCAATGAGTCTGAACGGCCGGTGATAATTGCTGGCCATGGGGCCTTGATTGCCCAAGCTTGTGACGAGTTGAAACAGATGGCGGAAAAGATACAGGCTCCGGTAGTGCGCACTCTGTTAGGGGCTGGCTGTTTTCCTGAGAGCCATGTTCTAAGCCTCGGTATGCTGGGGATGCATGGTACAGCTTATGCGAATCTGGCTGTAGATAGCGCAGATTTGGTAATCGCTATCGGCATGAGGTTCGATGATAGAGCAACCGCAAAGGTATCTGGTTTCGCCTCACGTGCGCAGATTATACATATCGATATCGACCCCGCTGAGATAGGGAAAAATTTGAAAATCACTGTTCCCATCGTCGGCGATGCTAAGAATGTACTGCAGGCGTTGAACGGGAAAATAGAGGATCAAACACATATTGAGTGGATTCAACAGATGGATGAGTGGTGTCATGAGCATCCGGTCACCGCTGACAAAAATAGTACTGCGCTTTTGCCTCAATACGTTGTACAGCAAATCTATGAAGCAACCGGTGGTAATGCCATAATTACTACGGGAGTGGGCCAGAATCAGATGTGGGCGGCACAGTATTATTGTTATGAGAA
Organism: Dehalococcoidia bacterium; assembly: GCA_046545575.1. Taxonomy (GTDB): domain Bacteria; phylum Chloroflexota; class Dehalococcoidia; order SZUA-161; family SpSt-899; genus JAGXOF01. Next base: position 17,276 of record JBKGZM010000037.1, on the reverse strand, counting down.
ACCCAACACCCTTATCTCATCTGGTGGATTGGGCACGATGGGGTTTGAGCTGCCTGCGGGTATAGGGGCCAAGGTAGGTTGCCCGGACGACACAGTGTGGACTATTGCAGGAGATGGCGGCTTTCAGATGACGTTACAGGAGCTGGCCACAGCAGTGCAGGATGACATCGCTGTTAAGATAGCTATCCTCAACAATGGGTATTTGGGAATGGTGCGGCAATGGCAGGAGCTTTTCTATGGACGCCGGTATGTTGCAACTCCTTTGACTGGCCCTGACTTCGTAAAGATCGCTGAGGCCTATGGTGTGCCTGCTATCAGAGTGGTTGCCAAATCTGAGGTGGGACCCGCGATCCGCCAGGCGATGAACACGCCTGGGCCATTCCTCATCGATTTTCAAGTGGAACCGGAGGAAAATGTTTATCCTATGGTTGCCCCCGGGTCTGCTATAGCTGAACTCATTGAAGAACCAAGGGATAGGGTAGTGATGGGCGAGTCACGAGGTATCAGTAACCTTTAGGGAATCAGTGGTCAGGGATCAGGGCGGGGGGGGGGGCGATTTTGGAAGAAGCCCTGATCTTCGATCTCTGGCTCCGTCTCCTAAACTAGGTGGAGGATTGATAATATGCCCATGACGAAACACACATTAGTTGTACTGGCCAAGGATGAGCCCGGGGTCCTGAACCGGACAGCCAGTTTAATCCGTCGGCGAGGTTTCAACATCGATAGCATTACCGTCGGGCACTCTGAGATGAGTGGTTTTTCCAGGATGGTCATCATTGTTGATGGTGCCACCACTGCCGTGGAACAGGTAAGGAAGCAACTTGACAAGCTCGTAGATATCGTCAAGATAACCGATATCAGTGAGGAAGACGTTGTTGATCGGGAACTTGCGTTGATAAAGGTGGAAGCAAACTCCGATACCCGAAGTGAGATAATGGAGATTACCGATATATTCAGGGCCAATATACTGGACATTACACCTGATTCCGCAATGATCGAGGTGACCGGAGATGCAAGCAAGGTGCAATCTTTGATTGAGCTCCTGAGAGGATTTGGAATAACTGAATTGGCTCGCACCGGAAGAATTGCTATGGCCAGAGGTGTTGTCGGCCCGCTTCGTCATCGGACAGCAAAGTCCAAAGGTAAGGCCTCCCGGCCCACGAAGGCGAGCCAGAGCTGAAGTATATGAATGGTATTAGGCGCTTGAATGCTGAGTTTTGTGCAATTGAGAGGCCGCTGTATGGGAGAATCAATACTAATGAGATTCTGAAACGAGTTCAGAATGACATACGCGTTCGAGTTTGGGCCGCCGCAGGCGGGAAAACCCTTTTGATGTCATTCCAAACATAAGTGAGGAATCTCACTCCTCGCAATGGCACTTTGTTCACTGATTTGAAGGACGGGTGGAATTATCCAATGCGCCCAGAAGAAGGGATGAAGAAGCAAATCGATATCTATTCTTCGATGAGTGGTGTGGAGCGACTGCAAATCGCGTTTGAGCTTTACGATAGTGCTGTGGCTATATGCCGTGCCGGTATTAAGTGGCGGCACCCGGATTGGGATGATGAGGAAATAGACAAGCAGGTGATTTCGCTACTGGAAGATGCAGCAACTTGATTTTATCAAAGCGGTGCAAAAAGGTAATCTTGACCTTAAGAACACATGAACACACCGTTCGCTTGTAGGAGCGGTCTCCAGACCGCGATTATTTGCTTGAAGATTGTGGTTGATGGTAATGTTAAAATGAGGAAGTGGTGAACATTAAATTAAAAAGGAGGGGAAATGGCCTCAATTTATTACGAGAGAGATGCGGATGTCAGTCTTATAAAGGAGAAGACCGTTGGCATCGTGGGATTCGGTAGTCAGGGGCATGCTCATGCCCAGAATCTCAGGGACAGCGGGTGTAATGTAATAGTTGCTGCGCACCCGGGTGGTAAGTCATGGAAGGACTCTGAGGCTGCAGGGTTCAGGGTTGTAACTGCCGATGAGGTGGCTAAGGAAGCGGGTGTAATCATGATGCTCGTCCCGGATACTCTTCAACCACGTATTTATCACAATTTCATCGAGAAGAATTTGACCTCGGGCAAGATGCTCATGTTTGCTCATGGGTTCAATATTCACTTCAATCAAATTGTCCCCCCTGCCGATGTTGACGTGACCATGATCGCTCCCAAGGGTCCCGGGCATATGGTTCGGCAGCTTTACGAGGAGAAGACGGGTATACCGGCCCTGATTGCGGTGCATCAGGATGCCTCAGGCAAAGCGAAGGACCTTGCCCTTGCCTATGCCTCGGGCCTCGGTTCTGCGATGGCCGGCGTCCTGGAGACGACCTTCCAGGAGGAAACTGAGACCGACCTGTTCGGTGAGCAGACCGTACTGTGCGGTGGGGTTAGCTCGTTGATTAAGACGGCTTTCGAAACCCTGGTTGATGCCGGGTACCAGCCGGAGATTGCCTATTTCGAGGTTTGCCACGAACTGAAGCTCATCGTTGACCTCATTCACCGGGGTGGTCTTAAATTCATGCGCTATTCGGTGAGCGACACCGCTGAATATGGCGACTACACCCGCGGACCGCGCGTGATCAATGAAAGCGTTCGCGAGGAGATGTGGAAGGTATTGGAGGAAATTCAAAACGGCACCTTCGCGCGCGAGTGGATCCTGGAGAATCAGGCTAATTGTCCTGCTTTTAATGCATATCGCAAGAACGAATCCGAGCACGAGCTTGAGGAAGTAGGCGCTGAGCTTCGTTCGATGATGCCGTGGTTGAAGTAGAGTTCGTTTAGGCGCTTAGCGCCTAAACATCGACAAAATGTTGTCGATACGGAATGTAGAATTTTGAATTCACTCGCCCGCCTGCGGCGGGCCACCTCTCCCCAGACTTCGCTGGGGAGAGGTGTAGGAGGTTAAATGGAGAAAGTCATCATCTTTGACACAACCTTGAGAGATGGTGAGCAGGCAGCGGGCGCATCTCTTACTCCTGATGAGAAGATAGAGATAGCCAGGCAGCTGGACAAGCTCGGAGTGGATGTAATCGAAGCCGGGTTCCCCGTGAATTCCAGGGAGGAACTTGAGGCGATTCGCCAAATCGCCAATGAGGTTCAGCGCCCCACTATATGTGCGCTGGCTCACGCAAGGCCAGAGGCAGTGGATGCTGCATGGGAGGCGGTTAAGGATGCACGGAATCCCAGGATTCATGTCTTCTTATCCAGCTCTGAGGTGCACATCCTTCACCAGCTTAAGAAGAGCCGCGACGAAATACTCCAAGCTTCCAGGGATATGGTCGCACGGGCCAAGGGCTACCTTGATGATGTGGAGTTCTCTCCTATGGATGCTACACGCACTGAGCCGGAGTACCTGTACCAGATACTGGAAGCGGTGATCGATGCGGGGGCTACCACAGTGAATATCCCCGATACCGTGGGGTATACCATCCCGCAGGAGTTCTGCAACCTGATCGACGGAATCTTTGAAAACGTGCCCAATATCAATCGTGCCGTGGTCAGTGTCCACTGCCATGATGACCTGGGACTGGCTGTGGCCAATAGCCTGGCGACGCTGGGCCATGGAGTCAGACAGATCGAGTGCACGGTCAATGGCATCGGTGAGCGCGCCGGTAATGCCTCGATGGAAGAGATCGTTATGGCGATCAAGACCCGCAACGACCTGCTGAAATACACTATCGATGTAGACACTACTCAGATCAGCAAGACGAGTCGGTTGGTAAGCGAACTCACGGGGATGTATGTCCAGCCCAATAAGGCCATCGTGGGAGCAAATGCGTTCCGTCATGAGTCGGGGATCCACCAGGACGGTGTGATTAAGGAGCGTACAACCTATGAGATCATCGACCCGGAGTCCGTTGGCCTCTCCGAGACAGCCCTTCCTCTGGGCAAGCTCAGCGGACGTCACGCCTTCAGGCAGCGTCTTGAGGAGCTGGGCTATGATCTGGAGGAGACGGAGTTGCACCGGGCGTTTGCGGCCTTCAAAGAGCTTGCTACCAAGAAGAGGAATATCACTGACCGCGATATCGAGGCACTTGTCGCGGAGGAGCTGCGGACTGTTTCTGAAACCTACCACCTGGAGCATATCCAGGTCTTCTGTGGCGATCCCGGGATACCCACTGCCACGGTCAGGATGACCGATCCTGAGGGGCAGATTCTATCCGATGCCGCACAGGGTACGGGGCCGGTGGATGCTGTCTATAAAGCCATCAACCGGCTGATAGACGTCCCGAACCAGCTCATCGAATTCAGTGTGAAGTCCGTTACCGAGGGCATTGACGCCATCGGCGAGGTTACCATAAGAGTAGAGAGCGAGGGCAGGCGCTATGCTGGCCGCGGGGCGCATACCGATATAATCGTTGCCAGTGCCAGGGCATATATGAATGCGCTCAACCGGCTTTTAGCATCGAGGGAGTAACGCGATGACGATTGCTGAGAAAATACTGGCTGCCCACGCGGGTAAGCGAGAAGTAAGTCCGGGAGAACTCATAAACGTAAACGTTGACCTTGTTCTGTCAAACGATATAACGGCCCCCATTGCTATCAGGGAATTCCGTCGCATCGGCGTTGGGAAGGTGTTCGATCCGAGCAAGGTAGTGATGGTGCCGGACCATTTCGTCCCCAATAAGGATATCCCCTCGGCCGAGCAGGCGAAGCTCATGCGTGAATTTGCCCACGAGCAGGGAATCATACATTTTGAGGTTGGGCAGATGGGAATCGAGCATGTCATCCTGCCGGAGAAAGGACTGGTAGCTCCCGGCGAGGTGGTAATAGGTGCTGATTCCCATACTTGTACCTACGGCGCGCTGGGAGCATTTGCTACAGGTATGGGCTCGACCGATATCGCGGCGGCGATGGCCACGGGCGAGATTTGGATGAAGGTGCCACCGAGTATCAAGTTCGTTTACCACGGGCAATTGCAACAGTGGGTCAGCGGAAAAGACCTGATTCTCTACACGATCGGCGATATCGGGGTGGATGGTGCGCTTTACGCTGCGATGGAATTCACAGGGGATGCGATTGAGTCTCTGTCGATGGATAGCCGGTTTACGATGTCCAACATGGCCATCGAGGCCGGCGCTAAGGCCGGACTTTTCAAAGTGGATGGGAAAACGCGTGAGTATCTGGAGGGCAGGGTTAATCGGCCGTACACTGCGGTGGAGACCGATTCCAATGCAGAATATCAGAGAGTCGTTGAGTATGATGCTTTACAGATCGAGCCTCAGGTGGCTTTACCCCACCTCCCTTCCAACACTACCCCTGTAAGCAAGGTGGGTGATATTAGAGTTGATCAGGCCGTCATCGGTAGTTGCACCAACGGCAGGCTCGATGACCTTGCGACAGCCGCTGAGATCCTCAAGGGGAGAAAGGTCGATGGCAATGTGCGGTGCATCATTATCCCTGGCTCTCAGCAGATCTACCTGGAGGCGATGCGCCGGGGATTTATTGAGACCTTCATCGAGGCCGGGGCGGTGGTCAGCACGCCGACATGTGGTCCCTGCCTCGGGGGATATATGGGGATACTGGCTGCAGGCGAGCGTTGTATCTCCACCACCAATCGCAACTTCGTGGGCCGGATGGGCAGTCCGGATTCAGAGGTCTACCTTGCCAATCCGGCGGTAGCTGCCGCCAGCGCTGTCCTGGGAAGGATCGGCGGGCCCGAGGAATTGTTGACATAATGTAGTGGTTTGCTTTTGAGGGTTGGTTCGTTGTATTATGAACGTAGGGCACGGGAGCGTGCCAAATACCTCTTAATCAGGGAGCACGGGCAAGGAAATTGGAACCAGGCCTTTGTAGCTTGAAGCATGTTGAAGATTTACCAAACCGTTTTTTTGCTGCACTCCTCTCTCCATTTCCCTTTGTTTCTTCGCTGAATTGTTTTGATTGCTCCGGCTACCTTGCACAGGTATATCCTTCGATATCTTTGAGGGATATGTGTGAGGGGAATGCCGGGGGCGGGACTCGAACCCGCACGAATTCGCATTCAGCGGATTTTAAGTCCGCCGCGTCTGCCGTTCCGCCACCCCGGCACATGTCAAATTGTACCGCTTTTCGCTCTGCGCATCAACTATCCTGATACTGTGTAGAGATTATGGAAAAGGCAAAGAGAACAGCCAGGACCGATATATTCTTATACCTGAGAGACTTTTTCCGTTCTTCTGAGAACACCACTGGCATATTGCTGGCCGCGATAGTCGGGGTTGTGGCGGGGTTGGGGGCGGTTGTCTTCAGGTGGTTGATTACCAGCTTCCAGCGTATTTTCTTCGCCGGAGGCGCGACTGCCTTCGATTTCATGGGCGATTACTACGTTATTATTTTACCTGCATTGGGCGGACTCATCTTCGGTCCCATGATCTATTTCTTCGCCAGGGAGGCCAAGGGACATGGTGTTCCGGAGGTTATGGCAGCGGTAGCCGCCAAAGGCGGGCGCATACGTTCGCGGGTGGCGGTGGTTAAATCCCTGGCCTCGGCAGTGTGTATTGGAAGCGGAGGCTCGGTTGGCCGTGAAGGGCCGATAGTCCAGATCGGCGCTGCCTTTGGTTCGGCGACCGGGCAGTGGCTGAAGCTGCCCGAGAACTGGGTGAGGACCCTGGTGGCGTGTGGGGCGGCGGGGGGCATCTCCGCGACGTTTAATGCCCCCATCGCCGGCGTTTTCTTCGCTCAGGAAGTGATTATTCGCCGTATCGTTGGCCCCAACTTCCTGTTTGTCGTTCTCAGCTCAGTCGTGGCCAATATGGTCAGCCGGGTATTCCTGGGCAGCAGTCCTTCATTCACAGTCCCCCAATATGCGATGACGAGTGGTTGGGAAATCCTCCTGTATTTACTGCTCGGCATAGTTGTGGCCCTCGTGGCCTGGGCATTTATCCGTTGCCTCTACAAGTTTGAAGATGTCTTCGATGCATGGAGTTTCCCTGAGTACCTGAAGCCTGTTCTCGGGGGATTGTGCATCGGGGCTATCGGGTTCTTTTATCCCGATCTCTTCGGTGTAGGGTATGGCTCGAGCTACGGCCCCGGCGGCGTTTTCCTTGAAAGCGGAGGAACCGATAAGGCATTGCTCGGTGAGCTCGGGATTGGATTGCTCCTGATCATGGGTGTCCTGAAGATATTTGCCACCTCTCTTACGATCGGAAGCGGTGGTAGTGGAGGTGTTTTTGCTCCCTCGCTCTTCATGGGCGCGATGTTCGGTGGGGCCTTTGGACGGGCGGTTAATTCCTTGTTTCCTGCGATCACCTCCCCGTCAGGGGCCTATGCGATGATCGGGATGGGGGCGCTTTTCGCGGCGGCGGCCCGGGCACCTATTACGGCGTTCATAATGCTCTTCGAGATGACCAGGGACTACAACGTCATTGTGCCCTTGATGTTTGCGGTGGTGGCCAGTAATCTGGTTTTCCGATGGATAAACCGGGAGAGCATCTACACGCTCAAGGTTCGGAGATTGGGTGTGGAATTGCGGCCTGTTGAGGAGAGGGATGTTATGAGGACGGTGAGCGTTGAGCAGGCCATGACCCGTGATTTCCCCTCGGTTCTGCCGGGCACCCCTGTTAATGCTATCCTCCAGATGATGGAAGAGATGGGCCACCATGGCTTCCCGGTGGTGGATGGACAGGGCATTTTTAGAGGTGTTGTTACCCTTCAGGATGTCCACGATGCAACCGAGGCCAAGGATCTTGATGTGAGTGATTTAACTGTTGACGACATCTCTACTAAAAATCCATTCGTGGCTTATCCCGACCAGACTCTTCATGAGGTGCTACGACGGCTCGGGGGGAGGGACTTCGGACGGATACCGGTACTCGACCGCAATGATCGCACGAAACTGCTGGGCTGCCTGCGGCGCCACGACTTCCTCAGGGCGTACATCAGGGGAGTCAGCGAGCCGCGCTGACTGCTTTCATCAAATTCCATGAAATAGGCCCCGGGATTTAAGATTCAGTTGCTATGTTTGTCATTCCGGCGAAAGCCGGAATCCAGGTGGATTGGGTAGGGGAGACTTCAGTCTCCCTGAAGTAGGGTATTAATGGTATGTTACCTTTTGAAATAGAGAGCCAGTGTCCTGAGACCAGAGCCCGTGCGGGCGTATTGAACACCCCTCACGGTTCCGTTTCCACCCCCGTGTTCATGCCCCTCGCCACCCAGGGTTCGGTGAAGACCCTTTCCCCGGCGGACTTGAGGGCTGTTGGGGCTGAGATGGTACTGGGTAATACGTATCATCTGTATCTGAGGCCCGGTTCTCAAATCGTAAAGCAATTGGGTGGATTGCACAAATTCATGGCCTGGGATGGTCCGGTGCTCACCGACAGTGGCGGGTTCCAGGTATTCAGCCTCGCACATCTGCGGGAGATAACGGATGAAGGCGTCCGATTCCAATCTCACATCGATGGCAGTGAGCATTTCCTGACTCCAGAGCTTGCCATTGACGTCCAGGAAGAACTAGGTGCGGATATCCTCATGGCATTCGATGAGTGCGTTGCCTACACCGGGGATGTCTCATTGATGAGGGAGGCAATGCGCCGGACACATGTCTGGGCGGAGAGATGTTTAAGAAGGCATCGGAGGGAGGGCCAGTCGCTTTTCGGGATAGTGCAGGGTGGCACTTCCCCTGAGTTGCGGAGAGAGTCGGCGAAGCATCTGGTTTCATTGGACTTCCCGGGGTATGCCATTGGCGGACTCAGTGTCGGGGAGCCAAAGCACCTGATGTATTCCATTGCACGTGAGACGGCTGCTTTGCTGCCTGAGGAAAAGCCTCGCTACCTCATGGGGGTGGGGTCGCCTGAGGACCTGCTGGAGTGTGTGTCATACGGGATCGACATGTTCGATTGCGCTCTTCCCACACGTATTGCCCGCAACGGTGCCTTCCTCACGCGGACCGGACGGCTGAACATCAGGAATGCCCGTTTCAAGGACCAGAATGACCCGATTGACCCCAACTGTGATTGCTACACCTGCCGGACGTTTTCCGCAGCCTACCTTCATCACCTGTTCAAATGCGAGGAACTTCTCGCCTACCGGCTGGCCACAATACACAATCTTCACTTCGTTTTGAATTTAATGAAAGAAATGCGCTCGGCGATCCGGGAAGGGAACTTTGCTGAGTTCAAGGCAAATTTCCTGGCCAGCTACCAGCCAGTTGACGAGGAAACGAGGATGGAGCAGAAGCGAAAGTGGACCCGGTCGCAGAGGGGAAAGCCTGGGAGCAACTTTACATAATTCCCTTTACATAGTTTCCAGACTTTGCTAGACTTTCTCTACATAGCTGTAGGGGGATTTTTTCTCGCCTTTGACTCCAATGTTTGAGTACTTGGCAATTTTGAATTCTCCAGGAGGGTTATAATGCTCCGATTACCTTTGGTGCTTCTAGTTGTAGTTACAGTATTAGCAGTTGGCGGTTGCAACGTAGGGGTTCAACCGCAATCTCAGGGCTCCCCAAAACCTCAGCAACCTCATCCTGATCTATATCAGGATAATATTGAACAAGCTGTTGCCTACCTGGAATCTCAATACGATCGTGATATTCAGCTTCTGGCTGAAGCAAAGGGCCCTGGCGGTGGTGAAATCGGCCGTGAAATATGCCCGGATAAAAATGCGTGGCTGGAGCCTCCTCCCTGGGAAGAATGTAAATCCTGGAAAATGGACCAGGTGTACTGGCTTGGCGATAACGCACTTGCTTGGATGGCGTTGCAGCTATACAACCCTCAAGTGGCGGGGAATATTCAGTCGAAGTTGGAGCAAACTGGGTGCTCAGAGTATGCCTCATCCGATCTTCCTGATATCCTTTCCGGTCAGCGAATAGAAGCTTCACCCCCTCGTATTCAGAAAAGGGTATATATTGACCACTCCGAAGGCGAATATTTGATCATTGGAGGGGAACGGGTGGATGACTATCTACGCCCTATCAATCATTATTCGGATGTGATGTTGCAATACAGTATCCAGTCATGGCGAAGCGGAAATAAGAGGCTTGCCAGGCAGTATCTAAGGCAAGTGCTGAGTAAATGGGACGGGATAGGTATTTGGGACAGACCAGCCAAAGCCAGAAGCAATGACCAGTATCAGGACCTGGTCAAGAATGAGGCCGCTGTCTATAAGCTTGCTTTGCTCCTGATTACAGTCCAGGTCCTGGATTATCCATTCTCAGCCTTCCACGATGTTGAGGCACAGATATGGGATCATCAAGACCCTGATACTGGAGGGATCAGAACCGGCATTAAACCGGATGGCTCCATTGCAGGCGGCTGTAATACCGAGACCACATCGCTGGCATTGTTGATTTACGATGAGGAAAGAATCGACATGTTGCGTCAGCCTTTCAGTGATTAGCTTTTGTATTTGGCTTACTTCGTGTCCTCTGGGCAATGAGCGTAGGAGGGTTGCGGTTGTCGTCGGCCTTTATTCAGACATTCGTGGTCATATGTCTTTGCGTGTGTTAGTATAGAAAGACAACAGAAGGGAGGTGCCAATGCTAGATTTCATTAAGGGCTTCTCTGGTCAAGCGTGGTCGGCTATTACACTTCAAGTCGCAATACTTACTGCCAGTGTATATCTTATCGCTCAGGGGGAGGTTAACTCTTTTCTTGTAACCTCAGCTGTCTTGGTAGTTTCGCTCTTTTCTCTCCAAGTTACCAGTCGAAGATTCTTGATATTTTATCCGATTAACCAGTTTTATGGCATCCCTACGCCAAGGCTAGATACCGCTATTCTAAAGTCTTTTCTCATCTTTGCTGTCTTTTTCCTGAGCATGGGAGCTGCAAAGGCTGAGCTCGCCGCATTACTTAGTACCGAGTTCTATTGGGGGTGGTTCGGCACTGTGGAGGAGTATTGGGGATGTGCAATGATTTTCCTGGCGCCGATACTTCTTCTTGTGGTTCCACTCTTTTGGGCATTCTGTGGCCAAAAACTTGTGCGACGGTGCTTGGTACGTGACTTTCAGGATAATCCTCGCCCCATGCAACAGAAATGTCCTCACGGAGACCATGAACGGACGGTTACCTTGAAAGTGAAGAGTGATAACCTCTGCGAAACTGTGTATGAGTGTGATACCTGCAAATATCGTTTTTCACACCAGGAGCCCAAGGTCTTTGGGTATTAGGAACAGAAAATGTAAGGCGGGGATTTACTCTCCTCCTACGGCGAATTTTTGACCTGCTGCCTTACTTCAAGGCAAATATTATCACTATGCGGGCAGGATTTTCGGGGAAAAGGCCATATAATTAAAAAAGGGCCAATACAGGCCCCGATGGCTTTCGCCATCCACCTCCAATAATCTGGATCGGTTATACTATAATAAAAAGTTTTGGGAAAGTCAAATTTTGGCTGTTGGGCACCTTGCCTTCCGAGGTCAGGTTTTGCTAGACTTTTGTCACGCAATTGTAGGGCAAAAAAAGGAGGCACAGATATACATGCCGGAGCTTGCTTCTCTATCCGCGAAGGTTTATGGTTTCGTTCAGGGGGTGTTCTTCCGGTCTTTTGTCAAAGAGCATGCCCGTAAACTTGGCCTCAACGGATATGCCAAAAATCTCCCCGACGGCCGGACGGTTGAGGTGCGCGCTGAAGGTGAACGGGATAACTTGGAGAAGCTGGTGGACCAGCTCAGAGTTGGGCCGCCTGGGGCAAGAGTGGAGAATGTAGATGTCGAGTGGGGAGAGTATGCCGGCGATTTCAATGATTTCAAAACACGATAAGCTGGTTACCCTTGATTTACGGTTTGTGTTGTTTAAATAGTTTGGTAGTAATGATCATTGCCGTCATTCCGCGCTTGACGCGGAATCCAGGTAAGCGGGCTTCTGGATTCCGGCTGCCCGATACGGAGACGGAATGACAATTTCCTTGGCCTGAATTCCAAATGCTATAATTTCGAGACCTGCTTTGTTGGAACAAACACTCGTTTCTTTACAGGATGCTCTGGAACAGGTCGAAGACCTTCTGGAGAATCCTGTTGCCAGTCTGGAGCGGATCGGCCGGCCGGTCATCGGGTGGTTTTGCTCCTACACTCCCGAGGAAATAATCCTTGCCTCGGAACTCCATCCCTACCGCGTCCTCCCCCACCCCTCCCAGGCCCCCACCCTCGCCGATTCCTGCCTCGGCAGTAGCTTCTGTCCCTACGCTCGCGCATCGCTCGGGGAGGCCCTGCAGGGAAACTACGACTTCCTGGACGGACTGGTAATCGTCAACTCCTGTGACGCCATGAGGCGGCTCTACGACGCGTGGCGACACTACATCGGTGACGACTTCGTCTACCTGCTGGATGTGCCGAGGTTGAACTCAGAGGCTGCAGCAAAGCGTTACCGCGAGGAGCTGGAACGCTTCGGCGAAGCGTTGGCCAGCCATTTCGGAACCCAGATGCAGGACGACTCGCTTGTAAGCGCCATCGACCTCTGCAACCAGGTCCGCTCCAGTCTAAGAGAGCTTTACGAAGCAAACCATGCCGCCGGCAGCCCCCTCCCCGCCTCCCACCTCCACAACATAGTCCAGGCCAGCAGCCTCCTCCCCAGAGGAGATTACCTTGCACTTCTGGAGAATCTGGTCTCTCAAGTGAGAGACAGCGATGAGGCCACGGGCCAACTGCCTCGGATTCTCGTAAGCGGGGCGGTGATGGACAATCCGCAGGTGCTCGATATCTTCCTCGAACACGGCGCAAAGGTGGTGTGCGATGACCTTTGCACCGGAACCAGGTATTTCTGGTACCAGGTTGAGCCGGAAAGCGACCCGTTGCTCGCTTTGAGCCGCTCCAGCCTGGAAAGGATCCCATGCCCTCGCATGAAGGATTCCGAAAGAAGGTTCGACCATCTTCTGGAGTTGGTCAGCCAGTTTCAGGTCGACGGTGTGGTCCTCTACACCCAAAAGTTCTGCGACCCCTTCCTTTTCGATATCCCCGTTATGAGGAAGGAGTTGGAGAAGAGGGACATCCCATGTCTTATCCTGGAGAGTGAGTTCACGCCGGGCACTATGGAAAGGGAACGGACAAGGATTCAGGCGTTTATCGAAATGCTGGAGGAATCGCGATGAAGCGCGGGACGGTGGAGTGGCTCTCGGGATCCCCAACGGCATGCCGGATTGTGTCCGCTCTCGGCAGGAACTGGTACTCTTCCAAGGGGAGAGAATCTCTGGGAGTCTGGCTTGCGTTCGTTCTCAAATCGCTTGAGGAAGGCCGCCGGGGGAAGAAGCCAGTGGCCTGGACCAACGTCTTCACCACTGCCGAGCTTTTGCATGGACTCGACTTTGTCGTCATCTATCCTGAAACCCTCACGGGCCTCGTCTCCTATCTTGGTTTCAGCGACGAGTACATAAGCTCCGCCGAGGCTGACTTCTATTCCGCAGACATTTGCTCGTTCTATCGCTGTGGGATTGGCCTTGCCCTGGCCGGGGTTCTTCCCAAACCCGATGTGGTTGTTTCTTCTTCCAGGCTTTGTGACGGGGCGGTGAAATTTTTCCATAATGTAAGTCAGATGTTTGGCTGCCCTCACGTTCTTTTGGACGTTCCGTATGAAGACACTCCAGATGCACGGAGCTACCTTGCCGATCAGATGGAGAACTTCGCCAGGGAATGGGGTTTTGATTCCAGCAGGTTCGGCAAAGCTCTGGAGTTGTCCAATCAGGCGAGAAGCGATATGCTCAGAATAGAGGATTTGAGAAGGATGAGCCCGTCTCCCCTTGCCGGGAATGATGCGCTTGGCTACGCGCTTAATATGAAGTTTTCGTCGCCGGGAACGGAAACCGGGGTCGAGTTCTACCGACTTCTGCGCGAGGAGACAGAGAGAAAGGCCTCAAACGGGAATGCCATTCAGGAGCGAGTACGACTCATGTGGCTTCATCATATACGGCAGTACTATCCGAATCGAACGATAGATTATCTGGAGGAGAACGGAGCGAGGATCTGCGCTGATGAGGCAAGCCGCGTTCACTGGCCACCTCTTGACCCGGAGCGGGCCTTTGAGAGCCTGGCGGAGAAGCTCCTCTCCGAGCCCAGCGGGGGTCCGATAGAAAATCGATTAAACCTGGTACTTGCCCTGGCAGATGAGTACAACATTGATGGAGTGATACATTTCTCGCACTGGGGCTGCCGGCAAAGCAGCGGTGGAGCTTACATTATCCGCGAGCGACTTCAGGAGAAGGGAGTCCCTCTATTGATCTTGAACAGTGATGGTGCGGATGGGACAGGCTTTTCCGAGGGGCAAGCATTTACAAGAATCGATGCGTTCCTTGAGACATTGGAGGAAAAATGATAACTGCCGGAGTGGATGTCGGTTCCCTTTCAAGTGATGCCGTAATCCTTAATGATGGAAAGATGGCCGGATATGCCGTAATTACTACCGGCGCTGACATGCGCAGAGCAGCGGAGAAATCCTATAACCAGGCCCTTGAGCAGTCGGGGTTGCGCCAGTCGGACGTGGAGATGATTGTCTCCACTGGATACGGAAGGGCCACCGCCTCCTTCGCTCCCAAGGCGGTCACTGAGATAACATGCCATGGCAAAGGAGCCAGGTTCCTTTTCCCCGAGGCAAGCACGGTGATAGATATCGGTGGACAGGACAGCAAGGTGATTGAACTCGGTGGGGCGGGGAAGGTGGTCGACTTTGTAATGAATGACAGGTGTGCCGCGGGGACGGGGAGGTTTCTGGAGGTAATGGCCCAGGCTCTTGAGGTAGGACTCGAGGAGATGGGCGAGGTATCACTGAAGCACAAGCATAATGTGGTCATAAGCAGCACCTGCACCGTGTTTGCCGAGTCGGAGGTTATCTCTCTTCTCGCCAGCGGATACTCCCGGGAGGACATTCTGAACGGGATTCACCAGGCGATAGCCAGCAGGGTCTATGCTCTGGGAATGAAGTTGCGAATCCGCGATGAGGTGGTCCTCACCGGTGGGGTTGTGAAGAACATCGCGGTGGCAAAGGCCCTGGAGAAAAGACTCGGGATCAAGCTCAAAACCCCACCCGAGCCCCAGATTGTCGGGGCGCTGGGCGCTGCGATTTACGCCCGGAGCCTTTTGTAGGGCGGGGATTCACTTTCCTCTCCCTTGAGGGGAGAGGATTAAGGTGAGGGTGACAGAAGATGTCATTCTGAACCATGTGCTGAACTTGATTCAGTATTAATTCAGAATCCCCTGCCCCTTTATTAGTGCTCACCAAATCGGGGGGTTGCCAATTTGTGGAGTCTGGTGATATACTCTTACCAAAATTCGCTAACAGGTAAGTTCTTCCAAAATTCCCCTCTTAAGATTAAGAGGGGAAAGGGGAGTTATGAACAAATACCTCTATAATGATCCAGCTACAAAATCGAGCCGATGCTATCTCAGGAAGAATGCCACAGATGCTGAGCAAAAGTTGTGGAATATGTTGCGAAGTAGAGGGACGGCTGGTCTTAAGTTCTTCCGACAATATAGCGTGGGCCCATATATCCTTGATTTTTACTGTCCTGAACGAAGACTAGCCATTGAAGTTGACGGGGGACAACATGGAGATGTGTTTGGCCAACAACATGACGCCTATCGGGATAACTACCTCAGGGGATTAAACATTCGTATGATAAGGTTTTGGAATAACGACGTGATACAAAATATCGAGGGGGTAGGACAAAGGATTGAAGAGGAGGCTGAGAGACATTCATAACCCCCCTATCCCCCCTTACCTTAAGGGGGGTATTGAAGGGGAGTGCCTTATTTTGAGATGGGATTTCTGGAAAGACTAAACATTACAAATTCACTGAATAGAAGACGGCATTGAAATACTTCTTTAAAGAAAGGGGTTCGAATGAATAAACTATGGATAGGAGTAATAATTGTCTTGATTGCCGTGGCAGGAGTGGTCGGGTATTTTCTGGGTCAGGGTGGAGATGGCGGAGCACCTGCCGGCGGAGAGCAAGCCACCACTGAAACCTCCGGCGAGGTAGAGGCCTCTTGGGGTAAGGTGAAAGTGGTCTATGATGGGCCAGAACAGCTGGATATGGGCTATGAGACAAGCAGAGAAGGGCTGTGGAGTTTGGACCCGGTATGGATTGAGAACACAGGAAACAGCAAAGCAGAATACCGGGCAAGCTTTACAGCAGAAACCCGAGATGGAGAGGTGCTATACGAAATGATAGCGCCAGACCCAGCATTGCCTCATCTTCAGCGGCTTGAGCCAGGGGAACGGCAGGAGTATACCTTTATGCCAGCCACCACCAGTTTTGATGAAATAGCGGTAGTAAGGGTAAAGATTGTGGAGTTTGAAACAACAAGCTCTGCTTCGCCTAGCCCCACCAAAGAGGCTTCCGCTACAGAAAAACAAAACCTGGAAGCTAAACTACTCAACGCGCCACCAGGTGCATTCGAGGGAAAAGGAGAAGTGATTTACAACAAAGGAATGAAAGTGATTTACATAGAACATCCCTCTTTTGAGGGGAAAGGAGAAATTGTAGGGGTAGTATTAAACAATAAAAAAAATCCTCCGGTTCTCGAAATTCAAATTAAAAATACCAGCGAACTGGAACTTTCTGCAGGCACAACTTTACGCTGGGAAAAAGATGGCGAAATTTCGAAGGGCGGAAAAATAGTAGGGGGAGGAATTAAGCTAGGAGAAACCGAAACAACTCAAGCTATGTATAAACCTGGAAGTGTCCTGATATTCACTATCGTTGTTTATCTTTGACCACCTACCCCCTGCCAGAGAAAGAGCTCCTAACGCTCAAAGGGGAACTCTAGGCACCCACTATCTTTTTAAAGATTTTGGGTGTCTTATTTTATAGGAAGCACTTTTACAGAAGAAATATTGTTGTCCTGAATTGGTTCGTCTCCCACGTAGGGATCACTACTTCTATAAAGCTGGCAAGTTCCAGAATAAGGCAGTTCCTTACCGTCACACTCTTCTCCGTTATAAGCATGACCAAAAACTACAGCCCAATAATCACCGTCTATTTCCAAAGAAGAAACCTCGTCATTACCGATAGGTGTACCCCCTAAACAAGGGACATTTTCGGTAGTGGTGATTGATTCACCCTCTTCTTTCTCATTGTATTCTTCATACTCATACAAAGTTACCCCATTGCCCGCAGGGGTACCATTTTCTCTAAAAACCACGGCAGAAGATACCTTTTCTGTGCTAATACTACTTGCTTGACTATAGCGAGAAAAAGGCTCTACAGGAAGAGAAATTTTAATAAAACCATTTCCTGCGTTGTTCGCTAAATAATTTTCGCTAGGGTCTTCCGAAGACAAGAAAACGCCAGCTGAAGATTGTTCATGTTTTCCGAATTTGTCGTGTTCAAAAAGAATTACGCCATAATTCTCAGTGGAATACTCACAAA
>JBKGZM010000036.1:0-19232 GCA_046545575.1 Dehalococcoidia bacterium | reverse complement strand
GAAGAAAAGAATAATCCTCTCATTCCATCTGGTACATAAATCGGGGGTAAGTCAGATCTAATTCGCAACTACATCCTGATGGGGTTGGAACCTGCTGTTCAAACACAACTCTACCAGGATTACTGGCGGCCAATGGAAGTTGATTTTGGTCAAGAAGCATATGAAACGGATTTCGACAGTTTCATGAGGTATTACTTGATTGTTAAAACAGGGGATATGCCCAAATATGGAGAAGTGTATGAGGCATTCAAGTCTTACTGCCCGCCCGAAACGTTAGCATCTGATGTGAAGGTAGCGGTGGAAGATATCCGCAGATTCTCTAGCCACTACTGCGCTATTGCATTGGATGCTGAGAGCAAGCTAGAGTTAAAACTAGCTTTCAGAGACCTTCGTGAATTGAAGATGGATGTAGCAATGCCATTACTGTTGGAGCTATACGATGATTATGTTTCGGGCACACTTCAATTAGAGGATTTTATCGAAACAGTTAGACTGATGGAGTCCTACGTTTTCCGGCGGGCCGTCTGTTCCATACCTACGAACTCACTGAACAAGACATTCGCTACCTTCGGAAGATACCTCAAGAAAGACCGATATTTGGAAAGCATCAAGGCACATTTCTTGCTTCTTCCTTCGTATCGCAGATTCCCCAGTGATGAAGAATTCAAAAGGGACTTGCAGGTACGGGACCTCTACAACTTCCGAAATCGCAGCTACTGGCTACGGCGGATGGAAAATCATAACCGTAAAGAGCGTGTACAAGTTGCAGACTACACCATAGAGCACATATTGCCCCAAAACGAGGATTTGCCTGCCCCATGGAAGGAAGAGCTCGGACCAAATTGGAAAGAAATCCAAGATACGTACGTCCATACGCTGGGCAATCTAACTCTGACTGGCTACAATTCCGAGTATAGCGACAGACCGTATCATGAAAAATGTGATATGCCAGGCGGTTTTAGAGAAAGTCCGCTAAGGTTAAATCATGGTCTTGGCCAACTAGAGCACTGGAACGAAGAGGCTATTCGGAATCGTGCCGAGCAACTTAGTGATATAGCGCTTGATGTATGGCGTTCGCCAACCCTAGACCCCGAGATTCTGGAGGCGTACAAACAAAGACCCACTGTTTCCGGAACTTATGCCATAGAAGACCACCCGACCTTATTACGTAGCCCATCGAAAGAGCTGTTCCAGGCATTTCGACAAAAGGTATTAGAACTTGATCCGTGTGTTACTGAGGAGTTTCTCAAGCTATACGTTGCTTACAAAGCGGAGAGTAATTTTGTTGATGTTGTGCCACAAAGTAAGGGGCTGCGCTTATTCCTAAATATGCGCTTTATCGATATCGATGATCCCAAAGGTTATTGTAGGGATGTATCCGGTGTAGGGCGTTGGGGTAATGGAGATGTGGAAGTTTTCCTTAGAACACATGAAGATTTGCCCTACGTTATGCGACTTGTCCGCCAATCATTCGAAAGCCAGATAAGAGATGGGGAGGACTTGTGATACATGGAATTGGGTCATGCTGCCGGGTAGTCAAGTAGCTATGCAGAGTTCGTAACAAAGCAAACGAGCCTATCCGCGTACTGGACGAGAGCAACTATATTGATCGTTGCGCAACAATCGTGACTTTTGATTGATGGACAGTATTTGCCTAGAATAGCAGAACGGTTAAAAACAAGGTTTCGTGGCGAAGTGAGTTGGAAAATGAGAAGGAGAGTGGATGGCCCCTATCATTGTGACGGGATTATCTTAAGGTACCACTCCAGATCAGTTGGGTGCTGTGTACTAGACAGTAGACAGTTCACCGTTTGGTGAAAAGACCACTTTTGGTGAAAGGGGGTTGCCTTATTCTTCACAAAATGGTATAATTTCACCGATTGGTGAAATTGCGCATCTGGGTGAAACCACATGAAAGAGCAAGAAGTATTATACAACATAAAAGATGAACTCGAGCGACTTCTGATCTCCGTGCCCTTTATTAAGATCAATGAGTCCTCTCTAAAGGTAGCTTTGGGAAACGTCCAAGTTGATGTCATGATGAAGCTCAGGGTAAATAACAAGTTGCAAAGCCTATTAGTGGAATCCAAATCTTCAGGTGAACCGAGAATAATAAGGTCAGCAATCTACCAGCTGAAAGAGTATTCAAGCTTAGTCGAAAACGCTTATGCCGTAGTGGCAGCTCCCTACATTAGTGAAGATACGGCCAATTTGTGCAAGCAAAACATGGTCGGTTATGTTGACCTTGCCGGGAATTGCTTTCTGAGCTTTGATCGAGTTTATATAGAAAGAAGAGGTTATCCCAATCCTATCGTTGAAAAGCAGAGGGTTCGTTCTATCTTCAGCCCAAAAGCAAGCAGGATACTGCGGGTGATGCTCAATTCCCCCCAGAGACGAGCGTGGGGAGTATGGGAATTGGCCAGGGAAGCAAACGTTAGTATAGGTCTGGCATCTAAAGTAAAACAACGTCTGCTTGACTTGGAATACATCAGTGATGGTAAATACCTGACACTTACCCGGCCTGCTGAACTTCTTGAAGAATGGACAAAGAACTACTCTTTCAGAAAAAACAAGATATATAATTACTTCACCTTCCATAATGTGAAGGATATCGAACAGAAAATATCCCTTTATTGTAAGCAACGACAGATCCCCTGTGCATTAACGTTATTTTCCGGTGCGGCCCTTGTCGCCCCGTTCTCTAGATACACAAGAGGATTTGCTTACGTCGGGAGAAATATAGCCGAAGTCGCAGACAAGCTTGGTGGATTGAAGGAAGTATCATCCGGGCCTAATTTTACGATTTTGGAGCCGTACGATGAGGGAGTCTTTTACGGTAGCAATGAAATAAATGATACGAAAGTTGTCAGTGACATTCAGCTGTATCTCGATCTTATTGGTTTCAAAGGTCGCGGGGAAGAATCCGCCAAGTTCCTACTTGAACAGAGGATAAAGCCAAAATGGTGAAGAAGAGCGACTACAGTGAGCCAGAAGTCCAAGCATCTTTTTCTGTGATGGCCGAGTTAATGACCATCCTGGGCGAGTACAGAGACAACATCGTTCTTGTCGGGGGAAGCGTTCCGCCCTTGCTGATTCCATCTGCAGAGAAAGAATACCCTGGTACCTTAGACATCGACCTCGCCCTGGATTTTGAAAATATCTCAAGCATCGCTTATAAAACCATAGTGAAAACGTTAGAATCAAGAGGTTATTATCAGGGGAGTGAACAACCTTTTATTTTCTACCGCGACGTCGAGATTAAACCGGGCGAAACGACTAGAATTCAGGTTGATCTTCTCGGTGGAGAATACGGTGGTACGGGGACAAAGCACAGGCACCAGCGAGTACAAGACGCACAAGTGAGAAAAGCGAGAGGGTGTGATCTGGTCTTCGACGCTCCACTAACGGTGAAATTGGAAGGTACCCTGCCAAATGGAGCAACAAATGAGGTGTCAATTAAGATTCCTTCTGTGGGGCCCTTTTTAGTGACAAAAGGAATGGCTCTATGGGGTCGATTAAAAGAGAAAGACGCATTTGATATTTACTTCTGTTGTCGTTATTTCCCAAGTGGCATTGAGGCTTTAGCGGATGCAATAAAGCCTGTTATCGGTAACAGGCTGGCGAAAGAAGGTCTCGGAAAGATTAAAGCAAGGTTTAACGAAGTAAGCGGGGTTGGACCGGTGGGAGTAGCTGACTTTATGGAATTAGAAGACCAAGAGGAACGAGGTCGCATTCAAAGGGAAGCTTTCGAATTTGTTAATAAACTTATGGAACTTCTAGAGATAGACTCTTTCTCGGGATAGGGGGGAATGAATGCACTTCTTAATACCAAATGAGTAATTTCTGGGCGAAGCGCTGCTGAGCTTGGTCGTTGGGCTGCACGTTGGGATGGACCCTCTTATTAGGCAGGACAGGAACTATAATATGGGGGGTGGTTTTTCCTGGGCTCAAAGGCTGCAATGCTAAGGGATGCAACAAAACTGACGTTTGTCACATACTTATGGCCTCTTGGTTTCCAATGCAATAGCCTATGATATCCACTACTCACATATATATCTTAACAGTCCCCAGAAGTTTTCCTCATTTGGGAATTTGGCGAAGACCGTTACGTCTCCCTCACCCACCTTGACTTGCCCTTCAAATAGTTCCCCTGATTTTGATAGATGGTGCCACTGGCCATTTATGATGACGGCTACTTCCAGGGCCTTCGGCACCTCTATTTTGAAGTCTTGCATTGTTCCGGCCTGGAGATTTCTTTCCATCGGGCTGTACAGGAAGGCTCCGCTTTCCTGAAATGTGCTGTACGTCTCAGGAAAACCATGAGCCTTAGGGATGCCTCGAGAGACCTCTACTTTGTAGTCCAGTGCCCATGGGAGAGCTCCAGTGACTTCCTTTTCTTTGGCGAAGATACTCAAGGTGTACTCGCCGGGTCCCGGGAAAACGGCCTTGATTTGATATGTACTGTCTTTCCTCTGGCAGAAGGTGTAGTACTGTGGCAGTCGATCGTTGTCCCGTAGCAAGCTTGCCAAAAGCAGGACGTTTTCCGGGGCTTCGATGGTTATTACGACGTCCTCCTCGACTTCGAGAATATATTGATTATGGCTTTCAAGTTCAAGGTTGCAATCCGAGAATGCTGCTCCTGTTTGTAGGAATCCTTTGAAATCAGGGTTGCCTTCGGTTACGTTGATATTGTAGTCCAGTGCCCATGAGGGGTCTTCGGGCCCTTCCTTTTCCCTGGCCCAAACCCTGAGGACATACTCTCCAGGTTCAGGGAAACCAGCTCTTATTTCATAGTTCTTCGCTGATCTCTTGCTGGAGATAAAATGCCGGGGCATATTTTTGTCGTCGTGGAGCAGGTCCGCTGAAAGCACCACATTCTCTGGTGTCTTGACCGTGATAGTGATATCATTCTCTGCTTTGATGCTTCCTTTTTCGGGATTCCCGAGTTCCAAATTGTATTTGAAAAACCCTAAAGCTCTGCATGGAGCCTCAGCGAATTCGCTTTTTGAGAGAGGATCATCAAGCAATTGCCATTTTGGATCCTCTGGCAGATGACCATAGACGAAGTCCTGAGGCGGAGTCAGGAAGAAGAACTCCTCGAATCTTTTGATGTAGTTCGCTTCCTTGGTTACGGTTCCCGCTCCCCAGGTGCAATCCAGCAAATACCACCCATCACCGATTTTGACCGCGTTCCATGCGTGATTGGCATCGGCGAGAGGGTCTCCTGCAGAGTAGGAGTAGCCTTTTGCCCAACCGCCAATGGTGATGACCTCAAGTCCTGCTGCTTTAGCGAGGGCCTCAAAGAGACTCGAATAACCTTCACATACCGAGGTGCCGCTTGCGAGCACGCTCTCCGGGCTGACGTCGCCATACTCTTCTGCCATATAGCCCTCAACGTTGTAGGAGATGTTGTCAGTAATCCTGACCTTCCCCCCATAAACTAAACCACTTGGAATGAGAGGATTCTAAAATAAGGAAGGAGGATTATCATGAAGAAGTTGATCTTTGTCTCGGTCATCATAATAGCACTGCTGGCTAGTGCGTCTGTTGCAGTAGCGAAGGGAAATGGGAATGGCATCAGCAATGGCAAAGATGAAGAGTGTACTACGATACAGGATGGTAGCCTGACCTATAGTGAGGGACATTATCTGGAGGACGAACCTCTTGAAATCGGTTATGATCCTTACTGGTACAACTATCAGGCACACATGTTCAACGGATATTACGCCAACGTGTATCTAGGCCACGATGGGTATCCACCTTACGAAGGAGACGATGAGGCTTACTTCGAAAGATTAGTGGAAGAAGGATATGCTGAGAACGTAGAGAAAGCAGAAGAAATCATGGAAGGAAAATGGTACTGGCCTAATAGAGATATAGATCTTCTAATGAAGTGGAACGATGCCTGGCTCTCCAACAAGGACTGTGATGGCGACGGGAAACTGGATCGTCACTACGGTTATGATAGCTACATCGGTTCCGGTGCCTGGCTGACCAACCACATGAGGGGTGGACAGGGAAAGGACCACTGGACTTACTTCACGAAGATCGTTGCAGTGCCGGAAGATGCGGTGCTGGAGGACGGTGTGTGGTACACTGCTGACGGAACCGAAATCGGCCCTTCAATTTGGGGGCAGTTCGCCCAAATTCAAACTGC
The DNA here is from genome assembly GCA_046545575.1 of Dehalococcoidia bacterium. Taxonomy (GTDB): domain Bacteria; phylum Chloroflexota; class Dehalococcoidia; order SZUA-161; family SpSt-899; genus JAGXOF01. Next base: position 13,075 of record JBKGZM010000036.1, on the reverse strand, counting down.
CGAGAGCGGGGAAGGAGCAACATATATAAGCCCGGCTGGACCAGGTTTCGGCAAATGGTAGTTTGACGCGTTCGCGGCTGAGTTGTGAAACGGTTTATAGCCCGCGCCGCAGGCGAGATACATTGCTTGCCGGCGCGGGCTGAGGATGTCTCCAGGTCTACATGTGAATACGATATCAACATGACGCTCTTGTACGCAACAAAAACTCATTTTGTTACCTGGTAGTATCGAAGTGCTTGAGGTGAACGTGCTGGCAACGTGTGACCCAGCATCCTTGGAATTGTTGGAAAATATACGGATAAAATTTAACCTAGGTGTGGCTGACGGCTTCTGAACTCACGTCTATCTCTACCTCAACAGCGGTTTGTTTACCTGGCTTTGATTGAATCCCGTAACTACCACCAAGTGAACCAAATCTATCGATTAGCCTTGCAAGTTCCGGCCTGTGATGACCGTTAAAGCGAGTTGGATCAGGAGGTGGAGCACATCCATTGCCATCGCAACTGACTGACATTGACACCTTGTTAGCACTGAATTCCAGGACTACTGCAGCAGCAATGCCATTGGTATGTGCTGATATGTTGCTCAGGGCTTCCCGACCAATGCTAAACAACGCTAACTCAATTTCACGCGGCAAGCGTCTTTCTTCACCGACCACATCCAGATTGACGTGAAGACCATCTATGGCTGTCAGACTATCAATGAGTTGCGTCAATGCTGGGACTAAGCCAAGGCGGTCGACTATGGCATCATAGGTAAAACTTCTAATTTGGTCGGTGGTTTGTTGCACAAGTGTACTCGCCTCCGCCAAAAGCTCCCGGCAGCGGCTGGACATGCTTCCGCAGGTGCCATCGATAATACCCTGCAAGCGCTGGCCAATTAGTAACAATTCCTCAATTGTGCCATCATGAAGTTGTTGGACCAGACGTCTACACTCCTCCTCTCGAATTCTAAGGAGTTCAGCCTCCTTTGCTTTCTTGTCCGTAATATCGTTGGCGATTCCGGCTATAGTTGCTCCAACTTTATAGGCAGAAATCTCTATCTGTTTCCTTGTCTGTTTGTTGGTCAGGACAACTGTTTCGTGGCGCTCTGAGACCCACTGCTGAGTTAGATTCGTTTGGCAAAACCGTTGTATCTGCTCACGTTCCTCTGGCGCTATAAAGTGTATGAATGGCCGTCCTATAAGCTCCTCTACTGTATATCCGCAGTCACCTATCAATTCGCCGCCGACAGAAACGAATCTTCCATTCTGCACCTTAAAGTAGCCACCTCTTATTTCCTCTAGAAATCTCTTCGCAGCACAAATCTCTTCTAAGAAACGTCTGCATACACCTTCTTTACATACCTGTAACTCAGTGTCTTCACGTGCGATCCATCCCTGCCTGAGGCCCTGCAAAACGGCCTCAGTCCTGGAGTTAACGCCCATCTTAGAGAAGGTGTTTAGGAGGTGCCATTTCACTGTCTGAAGGGTTACCCCAAGCTCGAGGGCTATTTCCTTGTTGCTCATTCCCCCGGCTATCAGGCTCAACACCTCAACTTCCCGTTTGGTCAGCTGGCCAATGTTTCCTACAGTCATTGGTGATCATTATCAGCTAATGGGGTAGAAAGTCAGAATTAAGCATTTGTCCATATCTTACCAGTTACTGCCCTACATTGCAACTCAAACGTCTGCGTTAGCATTCAATATCCTCAATCCAGCAGTTTACTGATAAATAGTGTTCGCCATCTAGGTTTAATCTCTGCATTTCCTGACCTAAAGTATGGCTATACTTTGGATTATTTGCAGCTCTCGGTGAGGGTGCTATCTTGTAGAAGGTACCAATGGGTGAATTCGAGCCAAAAATAGTTGGTTTTCTTTGCAACTGGTGTTCCTATGCCGGTGCTGACCTTGCTGGCATATCGCGAACCAAATATCCCCCTAATATACGAATTATAAGGGTGATGTGCTCCGGGAGGGTTAGCGAGAAACTGGTATTCAAGGCATTTCTTGCAGGCTCAGACGGTGTGTTAGTCTGTGGTTGCCATCCAGGAGATTGTCATTACCTGGCGGGAAATCTAAACGCCAAAAGGAAGATTACAGCGTTGGAGCCTTTCCTCGATGCTGTGGGTATCGATAGGGAGCGGCTCAGGCTGGAATGGATATCGGCATCTGAGGGCCCAAAGGTAGCCGACACAGTGCAGAGTTTTACAAACAAGATAAAGCAGCTCGGTCCAGGCCCATTCAATAGAAGGAGATTTGACACTTAAAGCAGAGGGCTTGTAAATTGGCGTGCATAGCTATTCCGGCTTTGGTGACATCAATAAATGGTAGTGAGGCGGTGGCTGAGGTAAGTGGTAGCCAGCGCCGGATCAATATCTTCCTCATCCCTGAAGTGGAAGTTGGCGACTATGTCCTATTACGCAGCGGTTATGCCACAGAGGTATACACCGAGCAGGAAGCACTTGAGGTTCTTGAACTGTTGAAAGAGATAAGTGAAACGAGTAGTGGATATGACAATCTCTAAAACTAAAGATTAGGAGGTAAAACATGGCCATAACAGCGATTACAGTTAATGGCTCCGAGCCCGTCAACATTTTCCCTGCCATGATCCTGGGCTCTGCAGCTGCAGCTACTGGAGATGATGTAACCGTATTCTTCACCCCTGGCGGGTCTCCTGTCATGGTGAAGGGGGAGCTGGAGAAGATAAAGGGTAAAGGCATGCCTGATATCGTGGAGCTATACGAGGGCATACTGGCCCTAGGCGGCAGGATCATGGTCTGCGAACTGGCATTGGAGGCTAAGGATATCAAGGCCGAGGATTTCAGAGAAGGGGTAGAGGTTGTAGGAGCTACTACGTTTTTGTCCTCGATTGCCGGTGCTTCAATAACTCTTTCCTTCTAGAACATAAATAAAAAGGAGGATCAGATGGCTGTACAGACGTTAGATGCTCTGGGGCTCAAGTGCCCTCAGCCGGTACTAAAGGTGCAGACAACGGCTAAGGATTTGTCGCCCGGGGATACCCTGGAGGTATTGGCTGATTGCCCTTCATTTCCCAAGGATATCGAGGCATGGTGTTCCAAGACCAAGAGAACGTTGCTTTTCTGTACGGATGAAGGCGGCGGGAAGTTCAAGGCGCAGATCCAGTTCTAACTAATTGGAGGATTTCATGGGGGGAGAATTTGAGCCCAAGGTAGTTGGGTTCTTGTGTAACTGGTGTTCCTATGCCGCAGCCGACCTTGCCGGGGCGACGAAGATGGAGGTTCCCTCATCGCTCACGGTAATCAGAGTTATGTGCTCTGGCAGGGTTGATCCGGTCCTTGTTGCCACAGCACTTCTGCATGGGGCAGATGGAGTTCTTATTGCTGGATGCCATCCGGGCGATTGCCACTACAGGGAAGGGAATTATTATGCCCGTAGGAGGTTCGCTGTTTTAAAGAAGACCCTTGAAACGTTCAAATTGGATCCGGATAGGGTTGCGCTGGCATGGGTATCTGCCTCTGAGGGGCGCAGATTCGGGGAGGTGGCCAACGAATTTGTGGAGGAAATTAAGAGGTTAGGGCCCAATCCCATAAAGGAGAGGGTGTCAGTATGAGCGATGAGATGACCAATAAGGGACAAAGCATGCCTGTCCTTGTTATCGGTGCGGGCATCGCTGGAATCGAGGCGAGCTTGCTCCTGGCAAGCTCGGGGCGAAAGGTCTACCTTGTTGAGAAGACCTCCTACATTGGCGGTAATGTAATAAAGCTGGAAGAGGTATTCCCGAACATGGAATGTGCAACCTGTATGGTTGCACCGAAGCAGCAGGAAGTTCTGGCCAACGAAAATATTGAGGTCCTGACGCTCAGTGAAGTTGAAGCCGTGAGTGGCTCCTTTGGGGACTTTTCCGTAAAGGTGAGAAAAAAGGCAAGATATGTCGACATGGAGGCCTGTCTTGGTTGCTACGAAGCCTGTTCTGAGCCATGCCCGGTTGAAGTAGACAATGAATTCGAAGAATGTCTTTCGAAAAGAAAGGCGATATACATTCCTTGTGCCGGAGCACTCCCCAATGTCCCGGCTATTGATACGGAGAATTGTCTGCGCTTTAATGGACAGGAGTGCCAGGCCTGCCAGGAGGCCTGTATGTTCGAGGCTATAGACTTTTCTCAGCAGGACGAGGAAGTAGAGCTCAAGGTCGGAGCGATCGTTGTGGCCACTGGCTTTACCTCCCTTGACCTCGGCACAACCACTCAATACGGCTACAAGAAATTCGATGACGTCTACTCCGCCATGGAGATGGAGAGGATATGCGCCTCCAATGGTCCTACTCAGGGGCAAATTGTTACTCAAAGCGGTAAACCACCGAGGTCAGTAGCTCTCATCCATTGTGTAGGACGGGAGCAGAAGGGGTACTGTTCCTCGATATGCTGTATGGCCGCCCTCAAACTTTCCCATTTCTTCGAGAAACAGTTGCCTGAGCTGAAGATAACCCATTTCTATTCCGACCTTTGTATTGGGGGTAAAGCCTATCAGAAGTTCTACCATGAGGTCAAGGACAGTGGGGTGGAGTTCATTCGTGGCACAGTAATCGAGGTTTCAAACCCGGGAGAAGGACTGCAAGTCAGGTATAAGGCTGAGGATGGGGAGGAAGGGGCTCTAACTGTGGACATGGTTGTCCTTAATCCAGCCCTTGAACCGGCACAGGAATCGGACAAACTGGCAGAGGTTCTGAACGTCCCTCAGGGTGCTGGTGGGTTTTTCATTGAAAAGGAGCCAGACTTTAGTTCTGTGGATACGGAACGGGATGGCATATTCCTTGCCGGATGCGCCCAAAGTCCGAAGGATGTTGCAGAGACGGTGGCGGAAGCGGAGGCTACTGCCGGGAGAATACTGTCGTTGTTGAGGTGAAGGATCTCAAATGACAAAGAAGATAGGTGTATATGTATGTGAATGCGGTCCTAATATAGCCGAAAGAATAGATATCGATAGGGTAATAGCTGCGGTTTCCCCTCTCAGGGATGTGGAGGTGGTAGATAGGTATAAGCTACTCTGTTCGGAGGATGGAAAGGATTTCCTGAGGCAAAGCATCCATGAGCATGCTTTGACGCATGTAGTGGTTGCTGCCTGCTCACCAAAGCAGCACGAAGTTACTTTCATGAATGTATGTGAGGGTGCGGGCCTGAATCCTCAACTATTCCAACTTGCCAACATACGGGAGCAGTGTGCCTGGGTCACACCCGATAAAGAGGAGGCCACAGATAAGGCGATAAAACAAATAAGAGCAGCCACCAGCAGGGTTCGTTACCATGTCCCGCTTGATAAGAAGGCGGCTGAGTGCTCCCCTGATGTGCTGGTAATCGGCGGCGGCATTGCAGGGATTAGAGCCAGCCAGTCGTTGGCTGCCCCCGACAGGAAGGTCTATCTGGTAGAGAAAACCTCCTCCCTAGGCGGTAGAACAAAGAGTTTCAGCAAGCTGTTCACGAGTATGGAATCCGGCCAGGCCCTGGTAGAGAGAGATATAGAGTCCCTACTGGGGAATGCGAATGTTGAAGTGTTTACTGAGACTGAAGTGGAACAAGTTCTGGGCTTCCTCGGCAATTTCCAGGTCAAGGTGGTGAAGAAAGCGGAGAATAAAGAACTGGAATTAAATGTTGGGGCAGTAATACTGGCTACGGGCTTTCAACTCTTTGATCCCACAGGGCTTCCTCAGTACGGGTATGGAAAACTGGACAATGTTTACACAGGCATGGAATTCGAAGAGATGAACCTGCCTGATGGCCCTACCGACGGGAAAATCCTCCTCAAGAGCGGGAGCCAGCCTGGGTCGATTGCCATTGTCCATTGCGTAGGACGGGAGGAAAAGGGGTATTGTTCCAAAGTGTGCTGCATGTATTCAATGAAATTCGACAGGATGCTAAAATCACAGATTCCTGAAGCCAAGATAACTCATTTCTACTCAGATTTGTGTATACCAGGCAAATCCTATCAGAAATTCTATGAGGACACCAGGGGGCTTGGAAGCGAATTCATCCGGTGTGCCAAGACTGAAGTTGCGGGTAACGGAAAAGCGGCAACTATTAAGTATGAGACGGAAGCGGGTTCAAAGGATGAGGTAACTGCAGATATGGTTATCCTTGTCCCGGCGATGGAGAGCAGCACTGACGCTGAGAGGCTAGCTGGAATGCTTAACCTCTCCCTGGACGAGAGGGGCTTCTTTGCCGAGGAACATCAGTTGCTTTCTCCGGTAGCGTCCACAGCGGAGGGCATATTTAGTATTGGTTGCGCTCGCGGACCTCAAAGTATCCTGGAATCAATAGTTCAGGCGGAGGCCGCGGCCGGGAAGGTATTTGCCTCCCTTGTCCCGGGCAGGAAACTGGAGTTGGAGGCAAGGGTTTCCGAGATATCGGAGACCTTCTGCACCGGGTGCGAGACGTGTATTGATGTTTGCCCGTATGGTGCTATTACGTTGGACGAGGGGAAGGGAATCTCGGTCGTGAACGAGGTCTTGTGTCATGGATGCGGGAGCTGTGCTGCAGCTTGTCCTTCGGGGGCAGCAAGCTTGAAGCATTTCACGTTTGGGGAAATCTACCAGGAGCTTAAGGAAGCAGTGAAGTGAATATGCTGCTGAGCATATTTCTTTTCACCGTGCTTAATATAAACAAATAAATACACTAAAGAAGGAGAGGTACAAATGACAGAAGAAATAAAGCCAGATGAGACGCTGGACGTAAAAGGAGAAATCTGCCCTAATCCAGATGTGAAAACAATGAAGACGCTGGAAAAAATGGAAAAAGGACAGGTTCTGGAGGTTCTCGTCGATTATCCCATGTCAGTAGAGCGTATTCCCCAGAATGCAGAGAACCGGAAACACAAGGTATTGAAGGTAGAAAACATCAGTGGCCCTGAACACCGCATATTAATAGAGGCCAAGGCTAATAAATAGTCTTTCACAGCGAACGTAAACAACACAAGAGGCGAGGAGGTAGAATTGGATCCTTTGATATTTACTGGTATACCTGTGGGCCTTGCGTTTGGCTTTGCCCTTTCCAGAGGGCGATTCTGCATGAATTCAGCGTTCAGGGACATATTCGTCATGAAGGAGTATAGCCTTCTGAAGACAGTGGGGCTTGCCATTGTTGTCTCAATGATAGGCTTTGCCCTTATGGATGTGACTGAGGTAATAAGTATAAGCCCCGTTCCCTTCTGGTGGGGTGCCAATATTCTTGGAGGTTTTATCTTTGGTATCGGAATGGTGGTGGCGGGCGGATGTGCCAGTGGAATTACCTACCGCTTCGGGGAGGGCATGGTAGGTGCGATGACAGCAGTGGTTGGTTTGGCGTTTGTTGGGTTGATGACTTCTATAGGTGTCTTCAATCCTTTTATCTCCTCTCTCCGAAGTGCCACAACAGTCACATTAGCCGATGGGGCAAACCTCACCCTGGCCAATGTGTTTGGTATTCCACACTATATATTAGCTCTAGCTATCGCAGGTGTGGCTCTCATTATTTGGGCCATCTTTTCCAAAGGAGGAGGATCTTCTACGGAACAAGTATCACTGAGTGAGAGATTTCTTAAGCGTGGTTGGGGATGGACGTTCACCGGTGTGGTACTGGGACTCATCGGGATAGCTGCCTTTGCTGCGTCGGCAAGCACGGGACGAATGTATCCTCTTGCTATTACTGGCGGATACCTTTCAACGCTTAAGACCCTGATTCTGGGACAGAATCTTATGACCTGGCTGCCCATAATGCTCCTGTCCACCATCGTTGGAGCCTTCTTGGCTGCTCTCATCTCCGGTGAGTTCAGACTTCGGGCACCAGCTCCCAAAGTTTTGATTCAGTGTTTCTTCGGTGGATGCTTGATGGGGTTTGGGGCTGTGTGTGGTGGTGGGTGTAACATAACTCATATTCTGAGTGGGGTCCCACAACTTGCTCTGAGTTCCATATTGAATGGTGTCTTTATCATCTTTGGTTGCTGGGCCGCTGCCTGGTGGATGTTCATTCGACCAATGAGGAATATATAAGACGCTAACAAGGGGGTAAAGAGGATGAAAATCACGAAACGCGCTATCTTTTTGCTTTTGTGTGGGGTCATAGTACTTGCCCTCATACCAATAGCCTCTGCAACTACTACCACGACCGAGTTTGGGAACATCGCAGATGCCGCCGACGACTATCTAAATGCTCCGGATACGAAGTTCAACATCTCTTCCCAAGGCCTGTTGGAAAGCTCACTCCTGGGCGACCCGTATGTTCTTAGTATCCGCAAGCATGAACACTTCCTCAACGGCCATATTCCCGGGGCGGTAAACATGGCTGCCGCCAGCCTGTTCCAGCCTGAGAACATGGACAAGCTGCCCAAGAACAGGACAATCTATGTCTACTGCTATACCGGCCACACGGGGAGCCAGACGGCAGCTCTGCTCAATCTCAATGGTTACAAGGCGGTCAATGTCAAGTGGGGGATGATGGGCTGGACCAAGGACCCGGATGTGGTAGTGGCGTCATTCTTTACCGACCCAGCTACCGACTTGCCCGTTGAGGCCAGGATCAACGAACCTTCAGCCACCTACGAGCTGCCCCAGGTGGAGACGGACGCCGCCAATGAAGCGGAGGCCATCCGACTTGCCTCCTACAACTATGTAAGTGATGGGTTCAAGAACATCTCAGCCGGGGATGTGCATGAGCTGATCAGTGATGATGATGCCAATAACGACCCGGTAATCGTGAGCGTCCGCTCACCCGAAGATTATGCCAAAGGACACATTCCTGGCGCTATCAATATACCCTTGAAGGACATAGCCAGGGGAGAGAACCTGCAGAAGCTGAATCCGGACAAGAAGATCGTGGTTTACTGCTATACTGGCCGCACTGCCAGCCAGGCTACGGCCATCCTGAACGCGCTCGGCTATGATGCGTGGAACCTGAAGTGGGGGATCAGTGGTTGGACTACCGACCCGGAGGTCGCACCATACAGGTTTAATCTGGATAGCAGTGCCGATTATCCTTTAGCCAGGACAGCAGTTTCTCAGGTCAAGGATCCAATCACCGCCGCTGACGACTATCTAAATGCTCCGGATACGAAGTTCAACATCTCATCCCAAGGCCTGTTGGAAAGCTCACTCCTGGGCGATCCGTACATCCTCAGTATCCGCAGGCATGAGCACTTCCTCAATGGCCATATTCCCGGGGCGGTAAACATGGCTGCTGCCAGCCTGTTCCAGCCTGAGAACATGGACAAGCTGCCCAAGAACAAGACAATCTATGTCTACTGCTATACCGGTCACACGGGAAGTCAAACGGCAGCCCTGCTCAATCTCAATGGCTACAAGGCAGTCAATGTCAAATGGGGGATGATGGGATGGACCAAGGACCCTGATGTGGTGGTGGCGTCGTTCTTCACCGACCCGGCTACCGATTTACCAGTTGAAACCAAGGTCAACGAACCTTCAGCCACCTACGAGCTGCCCCAGGTGGAGACGGACGCCACCAATGAAGCGGAGGCCATCCGACTTGCCTCCTACAACTATGTAAGTGATGGGTTCAAGAACATCTCAGCCGGGGATGTGCATGAGCTGATCAGTGATGATGATGCCAATAACGACCCGGTAATCGTGAGCGTCCGCTCACCCGAAGATTATGCCAAAGGACACATTCCTGGCGCTATCAATATACCCTTGAAGGAAATAGCCAGGGGAGAGAACCTGCAGAAGTTGAATCCGGATAAGAAGATCGTGGTCTACTGCTATACTGGCCGCACTGCCAGCCAGGCCACGGCCATACTGAACGCACTTGGCTACGATGCCTGGAACTTGAAGTGGGGAATCAGCGGTTGGACTGCCGACCCGGAGGTTGCACCATACAGGTTTAATCTAGATACCAGTGCCGATTACCCGGTTCAAACCGGTGAGGTCGAGATTCCAGAAAGCCCGGAGTCACCGACAACCCCGGAGGCACCACCGGCCGAGGAAGAAGCCCCCTCAGGACCCTGTGGCTAAAGCGCGTGACAGCAAACGCTGTAGCGGAGAACGAATGACCAGGAGTTAATATGGCAAATAAAGAGCAAGGAGCGGTTTTCCCGGTTAGCGAAGGATTACAGGACGGGCTCCTGAGCTTCATAAAACAGGCGCTCAATCAGGGCTGTTTCGATGGTGTTCTCATCCCTGCCAGGGTGGCTGGAGGAGAGTCATTTGCCCATTTTCTAATTCAAGATAGCTCACTTCTTGAGGATGCGTGTCCTATATCCCCAATTATGACAGTTCAGGGGGCTAAAGCTCTCTCCGCTGTTACCAAGTATGGAATGGGCAATAATAAGAGGATAGCAGTGATGCTCCGGCCCTGTGAGATCAGAGCGGCGGTTGAGTTATCGAAACTTGGACAGTTAGACCTAAACAGTGTTATCCTTATCAGCTTTGATTGTCCCGGGGCATTGCCATTGACTGATTGGGCCAATGATCGGGAAAAGGCTATCCAGGTGTTCTCAGAAATCCCAAGGAGCGGAGATGAGAATATACGGCCGCTGTGCCAGATATGTGACAAATTCTCCGCTACCGCCATGGAGGATTTGCATATTGGAACACTGGGGACCGCGAATAACAGTATTCTTCTTGTCCCTAAAAGCCCAAAAGGCAGAAGTGTATTGGAAAAGATGGGCCTTTCGGCAGAAGAGGACGTCTCAGGGTGGGAAGAGCAGACGGAGAAATTGACTCAGGAGAGGCTGAAAAAGAAAGAGCAAGCTCAAGAGGATCTGAAATCCAAGGTTGCGGGACTCGACAACCTGCTGGATACCTTTAGCGACTGCATAAACTGCCATAATTGTATGAGGGTCTGTCCTATATGCTATTGTCAGCAGTGCCTCTTTGATTCGGATAAGATGAAATTCCCCTTTGAAGATTACCTTATGAGGGCGGAAGTTGCGGGTGGTTTGAGGCTTCCACCTGAGACCATGTTGTTCCATATAGGGCGCATGCTTCACATGTCCCTCTCATGTGTGTCGTGTGGGGCTTGTGAGGATGCATGTCCGGTGTCCATTCCAGTATCACAGGTCTTCAGTATGGTAGGGGAAGCAAACCAGGAAGTATTCAAATACGTCCCGGGCATGAGTTCAGATGAACCTCTTCCGTTAAGGGTTTATCAGGAGGAGGAATTGCAGGAAGTGGAGCAGCCCTGAGCGAGGGGGATTAGCTAGAGAGGAGATGTTTTGATGTCCAAGTCATTAAGGCTGAACAAAGGGGCAGAAGAGGGTGTGCGAGACCTTCTCAAGTTCCTGCTGGAAAGCGGGAAGGTGAAAGGAGTGTTCACTCTTGCATCTACAGGAGAAAATTGTGCATTAGCCTATATGCTCATGACAAATGCAGAGGCACTGGAAGAAGCGTACCCCCTTCACCCTTTGATGCCAACGAACGCAGCCAAGGTGCTGTCCCGACTTACTCTGATGGAAGCCGCTAATGAGCCCGTCGCTGCTGTGGTAAGACCTTGTGAGTTGAGAGCGCTCACCGAACTTATGAAGTTGTCCCAGGGGAGCCTTGAGAATCTGGTCTTGATAAGTTCAAACTGTGGTGGCGTGTATCCGCTTGAAATGGGCGTTAATGGAGATGTAGGAGAGAAACTCCCAGACTACTGGGATGCGGTTCGAAAGGGGGAGCTTGCTTCCGGAATTAGACCTGCGTGCATGGCTTGCCAGCATTTTGTCCCCTATAATGCCGATATGACTGTTGATGTACTCGGCAACTCTGAGGCTGACAAACAATGTGACATAGTGCTGAATACTGAGAGGGGAGAGCAGTTGGCAGTGGATATGCCGGGAGAATTGGTGGATCAGGAACCCGATGCAGCAGCGATGGAGCGTGTGCGGAATATGAGAGAAGAGCAGAAAAGTAAGGTCCTGGAAGAGATTTGGCCCGAAGGTTCAAATGTGGAGCAGTTTTTTGGCAGATGTATAGGATGTCAAACATGTAGCAAGGTTTGCCCCATTTGCTACTGTCACGTATGCTTTTTCGATTCCAAGACAGGCGAGACTCCCCAGTCTCATTATTTATCCGAGATAGATCTAAAGGGGTATACGCGTATTGCCCCTGATCCGGCATTTTACCAGTTGGTAAGGCTCTTCCACGTGAGCGCGTCCTGTGTGGGATGTGGATTATGTGCCGATGTGTGCCCGGTCAATATCCCTGTTTGGGCAGCCTCAGCGAAGACAGCGGGGGCGGTTCAGGAAGCGTTCGGCTATGTGCCAGGGAGAGACGTTGATGAGGGACTTCCCGCTATCAGCTTCACACCAGAGGAATTCTCGATGGTCTAGCCCAAGTCCGCCACTTCCATGGCATGTTCAATGCGATCCCTTTTCCTTCGCTGGTCAAAGTTGCAACATTCCAACAGAAGGTGCGTTACTTGGTTGGGTTTATAGCAGGCATACCTAATATGGGTCCTTTCGTCGTAATAGACGCTGTGGAGGTGTGGCATACCCACCTCATATACCTGAGTAAGCTGGGGGTTAGACATGAGTGATGCTCCAGTTCACGAAAAGGTTTCGAAGGAGATGTTGGTCAACAGATTGAAGAGAGTTGAGGGTCAGGTACGCGGTGTTGAGAAAATGATCGACGAGGGCCGCGATTGTGAGAGCATAGTAACCCAGCTCGCCGCGGTTCGGTCCGCCATTGAAGGGGTTGGGGCTCTGTTACTCAACAACTATATGCAACTCTGTTTCTGGAGATCCGAGGCTTCGGATTCGGAGTCTGTGACAGTCGATTCGCTTGCCCGTGCCGTTGCCATCTGGGGACGGGTTCGCGTCGGAGAAGACAACCGTTAGCAATGCTTAATGGTCGTTACCCTTTCCACAATCATTGTGATGGAGGCGATTTTCCTGCCCATTGTTCCCCTTTTGCATTCACGGATGGGAAAACTACCTTATCCGCCACGGTCTTCATCTAACGCAAAGAGCCATGCTTTGCGCATACAGTTCTCAACACCAGGAGGGCAAGCAAACGAGAATGCCTCATAGCAATCTGTGGTGCATCCTGGCAGGATTCTGTCAACACAATCCTGCTAGATCTTGTCGTTGATATAGATAACAATTTAGCGAAAAGTTTAGTTTGCCTTGAGCGGCTGCATCTGGTAAACTGAC
>JBKGZM010000035.1:0-19356 GCA_046545575.1 Dehalococcoidia bacterium | reverse complement strand
GGTGCACACTATACCCTTCAGCTCCACAGGCGCTATGTCCTGAGTTCTGAAGTAGGGCATTAGAAGCTGGGTTGCTACACTGCCCACTTATGCAAAGAAGCACTGCCATTCTACACAGCGGAGGTATTAATATGGACAAGATACCCGATGTTGGTCCACTCGCAATGGACAAGACCGGCCTGAAGAGAGATGCACTGGCCGGAGAGGTGGCTGTGGTCACCGGTGGGGCCGGAAACGTGGGGCTGGGCACCGCCAGAAGCTTAGCATGGCTGGCAGCCAAGGTGGTGATCGCCGACGTGACCGAGGAGTTCGGAAAGGCAGCCGAAGAACTCATCAACAGCGAGAATGAACCCGGTACCGCTTTGTTCGTACAGACCGACGTTTCCGACGAAGGCTCCATGAAGGCTATGGCTGAGGAGGCTTTCGGCACCTTCGGCAAAGTGGATATTCTGGTAAACAACGCCATGATCATGTCTCTTGGGGCGTCGATACTGGATTCCACGGTCTACCAGCTTGACCGCCAGTACGAGATAGCGGCGCGCGGCACGCTTATCGGCATCCAGCTTTTCGTGCCCGGCATGTGTGAAAGGCATCACGGCGTAGTTACGTACATGACGACGGCGTTTCGCTACCCGATAGGGCCAAGTAACTACTGTGCGGCAAAATCGGCGGCCACGTCCATCATGATGTCACTGGTAGAGGAACTGGGCCCTGTGGAAGACACCGGCGTGTCCGTCTTCACGTTCCTCCCGGCAGGCGTCGGCATTCCCAGGAGCGCACCGCAACGTCCTCCAGGCCAACCATTCAAAATGCCTCCCATGCCTGGTTATGAAGGGAATATTCCGCCAGAGCACGGCGGGGCTGCCCTGGCCTACTGCATCACCCGGGCTGCCGAGCTGCATGGATCGGGAATCATGATAGGACACGCGTTCCGGGAGATGGACTGGCCATACCCAAAACCGGAGACGGTGGAAAATACCGATTTCCAGCGTATCGATGACACGGTGCTCTCACTAATGTTCGGGTACATGGGACAGGGGTTCCCTGACCCCAAGGTGCCCCTGACCCCGATCAACCGGACGTAAGTGGCAACATAGTGCTCATTTCGATACCAAAGCTTGACATAGATAGTCTATATCGTCGACGTGCCCACCTAACTACCACTAGCTAATCTCTTCTTACTTCCAGCTATCTATGTTCACACCCTGGCTCGGTCTGAAGTCAGTGGCAAACCAGGTGGTATTTTTCATACCACCTGTCACGATTATCTTGATATTTTGAGCGTTATTGTAAGGGTTGATGAACTTGTCGCCATTCCCTTCCTGCCATTCCGTATACCAGGTGTGGTACGGCTCTATGCCCTCCTTAGCTGTCGGAGCCATGAATGTACAAGTACCACCGTTCTCCCAGAACTCCCTGATGGTCTTCTCTACGTTCTGAGTGAAGTACTCGCTGAGCATTTCCTTGGAGTTGAAGCCGTATACCCTTGAGAGGATGTCAGCTACTGTCGGGTCCATGTAGATAGTAGCACCGCCAAAGCCGCTCAACCCTCTCATGTAGTCGGCAATCCACTCTTGCGGTGGGAACTCTGTCTGAGTCTCGCCGAAGGAAGAAATGTAGCTCCAGCCAGTGCCTACGGTAACGACGCTCTCCTCTTCGTCGAAACCGAGTTGCACATGGAGAGGGTCCCATCCATCCGGTAGTTCTTCCTCATTCTCACCGATGCAGAGGTTGTTGTACTGAAGACCGCTACCCAAGCTGCTAAAGGTGGTCAGCTCGCCGGGGGCATTTGGTCCATGCAGGCCGCCCACGGTCTTGGAAACGATGGTGAAAGCACGACCAATGACGGCGTTGGCCTCAGCATATGGCCCCATAGCATTGCTGCCACAGTTGATTCCAAGCTCTTCCACTATAGGCCCGTTGAAAATGATGGTATTGGCCATGGAGGTTGTGGAGTTGCCCATGGGTGCCTGACTAGCTACCGCCAGGATGGCCGGGAAATGGGCTGGTTTAGCGCCAGCCATAACCGCACAAATAGCCACCTTCTCTACGGTCATGTCTCGGGCACCGGCTGGCCAATTAACCGTCTTTACGATCTCATCAGGTGAATGGCTGGTGCCAGATAGCATTGCCTGTACTCTAGCTTCCGTTGGAAGCGTGACCGGCAGGTAGTCTGTCCAATCCTGAGACTTGAAGTACTCCTGAGCCTCTGCCTCACTGTCGAAGGTGAGGTATCTCGGTGGCTCTGCGGGCTGTTCCGGCATACCGGAGAATTTCTCTTCCTCAGTCAGAGGAGCCGTGAGAGCATCGACGATGGACTCCTTGACCGGTTTGCCAGTAGTCGGGTCATTCCCATCTAGGTAACCCTTAATTATCTCCTCATTCATACCGGCTACGGGAGTAGGGATAGCAGTGAAGCGAAGCGGCATGCCATTGCTGTATTCGAAATCCCAATTTCTGGCATAAGGTACTACGGTAGCTTGGCCAACGGGTGCAGTCGGGAGGCCATAGTTGAGTTCAAGGTCCTTGCAATGTCGGCCCACGGCCGATACGCAGGTGTCTCACCCAGAGACACCGAAGACCACGGCATCGGCGCTCTCAGAAGCCTTCCTGAGCACCTCGGGGTCGTCCACGAAATAGGAACCCGCCTTCTTCACCACTTTGGTGCTGCAATTGCAATCATTATGGAGCCACTCTGCCACAAGGTTGAGAAATATCCAGGCACCGCCCATGTCACCTGAACCCCAGTTGATATCTATCAGGTAGATGGACTTACCCTCAAGCGTGTCAAGCCGTGCAGTCAGAGGTATCCTCTCTACCTTGTGATTGACTGCTGCAGGGTTCATGACCATAATCCCGTCTGTTCGTCTCGTGCCCATACGGGCCCCCTTCCTTGGCAGATTAGTTATAGTATATCATGGCGAAGTGATGGTATAAGAAGCTAGCGAGTACAATTCTACCGTATGTTCATACTCATTTCCAAATACAGTTACCATCGCAAGCGCCAGCATTGACTTGAATCGGGCTGGAGTGTAAAATCCAAATTAAAAAGTAGTGAGGGAACACCTACTCGGCGATCGCCGGCTCTCCGGTCAACTGGGCTGATTGCACACCGATTATTCCCAGGTTCTTGACACTGCCTTCTTCTTACTCTATCCTAACCTTGATATCTATTTAGGGCTCTGCCTGTGCTAATGGGTGAATGAAGAGAGTAACCATCGTAACAGACAGCGCTGCATGCGTGCCTGGAGAGGAAATAGAAAGATACGGCATAGTGGTAGCGCCGTTAAATCTTGTCATTCAAGACAGGGTTTTTCGAGATGGCATAGATATGATGGCATCTGACGTCTATGATCTCCAGCGCAAAAGCAAGGTTCTTCCTTCCACCTCTGCCCCCTCACCAGGAGAGCTGGCCAGGGTATATGACAAAGTAAGTGAGGATACGAATTCGATACTCCATCTCAGCATCTCATCAAAGCTTAGCATGGCCTTCGAGTCGGCGATAGAGGCAAGCGAATTCGCCAAAGAGAAAAATCCAGAACTGGAAATAAGGGTCGTCGATACTAACACAGCCGCCGGTGCACAGTGTTTCTTGGTCCTCGCTGCTGCGAAGGTCGCTGACTCAGGAGGGACGCTGCAACAGGCTGTTCAAGCTGTTGAGAGCCTAGCCCCCAAGTTGAGTCTTTTTGTTATTGTAGATACGCTCTATTTCCTTTCCAAAGGGGGACGGGTCCCCAAGGCATCCTCCTGGGCCGGCTCGCTGTTATCGATCAAGCCCATCATAGAGCTTGCAAACGGGGAAGCGTTCCCGGTGGAAAGGGTCAGAAGCAAGCCCAAGGCAATTGAGAGAATGATCCAATTGATGGATAAAAGAGTAGCGGGAAAGCAGGTGCACGTTAATGTAATGCATGCTGGTATTCCCGAGGAAGCACAAAACCTAAAGGAGCAGGTCCTATCCCGGTTTGACTGTATTGAGGTCTATGTTACCGAGTTCAGCCCGGTCATGGGCGCACACACCGGACCGGGACTACTGGGCCTTGCTTTCCATGGGAGTGATAAATCATGACTATAGCTATTGTCACAGACAGCTCTGCGTGTCTGCCGACCGAGGTAATTGAAGAATATGGCATTACGGTTATGCCACTCAACCTCATATTCGGCGATAAGACATACAGGGATGGAATAGACATAACCCCAACACAGTTCTATACACTGCTCCAAAAAAGTGAAACAATACCTACCACGTCGGCACCGTCAACCGGACACTTCATAAATGTCTATCGTCGTTTGGCCCAGAACGCGGATGGTATCATATGTATACTCATCTCTTCCAAACTGAGTGCATCCTATGAGGCAGCAATCCAGGCAAAGGACCTGGCAAAAGAGGGGCTTCCGAATACAGCGATAGAGGTTATCGACTCGCACACCACATCCAACGCCCTGGGGTTCATTGTCAGGGAGACTGCACGTGCTGCCGCTGGCGGGTCAATGGATGAAGCCATGGCAGTCGCTCATGATATGATGGAACGAGTACGCTTCTTTGCTGCATTGGATACGCTCAAGTACCTTGCTAAAGGTGGTCGCATCGGCAGGGCTGCTGCGTGGTCAGGTAACCTGTTGAGGATTAAACCGGTTCTCACCATCTCAAATGATACAGGAGAGGTATCCGGTGTGGAGAGGCCAAGAACGAAGTCCAAGGCCATAGAGCGTGTTCTAGAAATAATGAGGGAAGAAGTAGGCAAAAACCCCGTCCACGTTGCCGTAGCACACGCCAATGCCTCCTCCGAAGCACAGCATCTTAAAGACAAGGTATCGGAAGTCTTTGACTGCCTCGAGCTATCTGTCGCTGAATTCACCCCCGTTCTGGGAACGCACGTGGGCCCTGGACTGGTAGGCGTTATCTTTTACACCGAGAAAAATACCTGACGTGCCTGGCATACGGAGTAGATAATTGGAGAATATCAAAATACTGATCTCTCGCGACCGGATAAGGGGAAAAGTAGCTGAACTCGCTGCACAAGTACAAAAGGACTATGCTGACAGGAATCCCCTTCTTATCGGTGTGCTCAAGGGGAGTTTTATGTTTATGGCCGACCTCGTGAGAGCTCTGGATATGCCACTGGAGGTGGAATTCGTCAGATTGTCAAGCTACGGATCGGCAAAGGAAAGCTCAGGAGAGGTCGAGGTCATTCATGATGTCAACTTGACTGTGGAGGGCAGAGACGTTCTGGTAGTCGAGGATATCGTGGATACCGGCCTGAGCTTGCGTTTTTTGCTCGATAATTTACAAGGGCGGAACCCCTCATCGCTGAGATTGTGTACACTGCTCGATAAACCGTCCAGAAGAAAAACCCCTGTTGAAATTGACTATTTAGGATTCACAATTCCCGATAAGTTCGTTGTTGGCTATGGACTGGACTTCAACGAGAGATTTCGCAATCTGCCTGATGTTTGTTATCTGGAGGATGATTAAATGGATATACAGAAAATACTTTCAGCAGCTCGAGGTGACTCAGAGGCTGAAGTGTTATTGAAAAACGGCAAAGTAGTGAATACCTTTACCGGAGAAGTTGAAGAGGAAAACGTTGCAATATCTGGAGGCCGCGTTGTTGGCGTTGGCGACTACCACCAGGGCAGGGAGATTATAGACTTGCAGGGTAAATACCTTATTCCCGGGCTAATCGACGGGCATATTCATCTGGAAAGTTCACATCTGACCCCTGCTGAGTATGCAAGGGCAGTCGTCCCCAGAGGGGTCCTGGCCGTTGTCACGGACTTCCACGAGATCGCCAATGTGTGCGGCATAGCAGGGATAAAGTACATGCTCAACTGTGCGCGTAACCTTCCTCTCGATGTCTTTGGAATGGCCCCCTCATGCGTGCCTGCCACGGACCTTGAAACATCTGGTGCACGGCTCGGAGCGCAGGAGCTTACGCAAGTAATGGAGATGGAAAACATAATCGGCCTCGGTGAGATGATGAACTTCCCCGGAGTCATGTTCGGTGATGCAGAAGTCTGGAATAAGTTGGAGCTTTTCAGGGGCAAGCGTATTGATGGACATTCCCCTGGCCTCGCAGGGAAGAACCTGAATGCCTACCTGACCGGCGGGATTTTCTCAGATCACGAATGTACGACCTTCGAAGAGGCTCAGGAGAAGCTCAGACGGGGCATGTATATCATGATCCGTGAGGGCTCGAGTGAGAAGAATCTCGACGCACTACTGCCACTTGTTACCGACCAGACCTTTGGACGATGCTTCTTCGTGGTCGATGACCGCAGTTGCACCGACCTTCTATGGTACGGCGATGTCGATGACGTCGTACGGAAGGCGATAGAAAAGGGACTCGATCCTGTGCGGGCCATTCAAATGGCCACCATAAATACAGCGGAGTATTTTCAACTAGCGGACCTGGGAGCAGTAGCGCCCGGATATCGGGCAAACCTGGCTGTCCTGAGCGACCTGACGAAAGTGAAAACGGACATGGTTTTCTATAACGGGCAACTGGTGGCACGTGACAGTAAAATGACAGGATCGCCCCAGAAGGTGGACAGCGGGGAAGTAACAGGTACGGTCAATATAAAACCCTTCAGTATCGAGGAACTCAGGATGCCAGCGAAGGGAAAGAAAGCGCTGGTCATGGAAATCGTCCCCGGGCAAATACTTACCAAAAAAGTGGAAGAAGAGGTCAAGGTGGGAAACGGCTTCGTCCAGCCGGATATCGACCGGGATATATTAAAGGCAGCCGTTGTCGAAAGGCATAAAGCAACGGGAAACATCGGCCTCGGACTGGTGAAGGGGTTTGGCCTGAAACGCGGGGCACTGGCCTCTTCGATAGCACATGACTCTCACAACATCGTCGCGGTGGGGACAAGCGACGAAGATATATTCGCCGCCATCAAGGAATTGGAACGAATACAGGGCGGAATCGCTGTCGTGGCAGACGGAAAGGTTTTGGATTCCCTTGCCTTACCTCTCGCTGGCCTGATCTCAGAGGAGCCTCTGGAAACAGTGTCTCAGGAGTTCGAGGAAATTTACACGGCCGCTAAGAGTCTCGGGGACTTGCCAGCCGCACCCTTTGCACTACTTTCCTTCCTAGCTTTGCCAGTCATTCCCGAACTCAGGCTTACCGATTTAGGGCTGGTGGATGTCCTGGCTTTCAAGCTGCTGGAGTGAGCCCATTTATTAATCTTGGATCAACCTTTCCAATGTGCGGGGATGTGTTCACCGCAGCGTAACCCTCGGAGACGCAGCACCGGCATTGAACACTATAGATTGCTAGAGGATTCAGGTTATTGGATAGAGATAAGAAAATGATTCCGGGGTGAAGAGAGATAGTGTATGAGGCAAACCAAATCATCGCTAAAACTTTGTCAGCAAGATGGTTCAGAATGACTTACTCTTACTTCGCCAACATAGTCAGCTTCCGAATTCCCTCAATCTGCCGATAGGTACCTCCCTCACTCACGCAACGCATAGCAAGGTCCGGGGCAATGACCTTTGTCCCCGATACAGCGTCGATTCCGTAATCAAACAGAATCGGAGATAGGGGATCTGTGTCTCCAAGTACTACCACATAAGCACCTGGAGCACATAAGTTCAACAGGTGCTCAATGGTATGGTTTGTAAACGCGGTACCGGTAATACCAACAACATCCGCCTGAGGTATGAAGTCCTCCGCCTCAGCTTCAGTAGAGTCCCCTTCCCTTGGGTTTTTCTCAATCACCCGCAGTTGTTTCGCCAACTCACGTAGCCTGGGAATAAAAGGGAAATGCCCCACGATAGCTACCTTTCTATCCTTGCCTTTCTCAAGAATTAGGTCCCCGGCATTTAAGTCCTGGCATCTCCCCTCATCCACTTCAAGCAGTGAATTAATCGTGGCCATGCCAATAGCTGCCTCGGTGATAGTATCTGAGTAACACATTTGAACAAGCTCCTGTACACTCTTTTCCAGAAGGAACCCTGGCTCCTTTACCGAGGGCTTCTCCTGACGGAGCGCATCGCGCGGGAGCGTTGCTGCCAGACCGCAGTTGCGGGTGAGTACTGCCGTGTGGAAAAGACCTTGGCGAACATCACAAACCTCCGCTGTCATATCCAGACCTGATATAATCTCGTCCAGGATTTCCATTTTCCCCTCTCAGTTCAAAAACTCCCTTGCACTTTGGGCTTCCTTCCCGTTACTCGAAAGCAGGATATTTAGATCTTACAAAGAGGTAATGAAGCCGTCTCTGTAGCAATAGCGATGGGCGACCATAGCACGACCGAATATTGCACCTACGTTACATAAGCCCTCAAGGAGATGGAGAAACGGTAAAGGATCGAGAACAATCGGTCACAATTCCCGCCAGTTATTAGCCCAATACGACCTTAGGTTTCCTCTTTAGTATACTGGCCACCAGTCACCACCGTGAAATGGAAGATCGGCCTATCAACCCTTCTCAGTACCAGCGGGCAATGCTGCATCCCCGCAGGGACGAAGATAAGGCAGCTTTTGGTGAGAATGTGTTTTTCATCTTCCAGCCAGATCTCTATTTCCCCTCCCAGATCATAAGGGGCATCAGGATTACTGCCGAAAAAGCCGATAATCTCGTCGGTATCATGAGTATGAGCCTTGCTTTCGGTCGTGGTTGATGGCTTCAAGTACCACGCCGTATTCATGTGAAAGGCCCCTTCTATCACATTGTTATCCAACCATAATATACGCCTCGCGTATTGGGAATATGTAGCATCGATTCTCTGTTTGGACTCGGGCATTTGGAGTTCAGTAACGATATATTTCCCATATTTTGACTCTGCCATATATCACACTCCTTTTTAATGCAGCTTGGGCAATTTTCCCGTAGGAGCGGTTTTCCAACCGCGATGAAGTGGACAAGCCTTCTTGGCCGAGGTGCAAAATCGCGGCAAGAAAGCCGCTCCTACGATTGTTCGTCCTTTGTGGTTTCCGAATCCTTTTCGCCTGTGCTCGTCAGGCGCTGCTTAAGTTCGCCCACCCCGCTCTCAATAAGGTTTTGGATCTGCGTGGTTTGTTTGGAGAGAATCCTCCTAAGAGCCGGACCACGAGTCCCTATATAACGAAAGCGTTTATATCTCGACTTCACCAGCTTGTCAGGCTTGCGCGACTGGACCTGCAGTAATTCACGAAGAATGAGGTTCTTCAAAACCCTGGCAGCCTCTGCCGGGTGGGTATGCGCTCCAGGCTCAGGCTCTGGCACTACTACATCCACGAGCCCAATTCTCTTGCAGTCCTCCGCCGTCAGCCTCAGCGCCGAGGCAAATTCCCTTGCCTTGCTCACATCCCTGTAGAAAATCGACGCCGCCCTTTCCGGTGAGATGACAGACAGATAAGCGTTTTCCATCATGAGTAACCGGTCAGAGATGGCCAGCGCCAGAGCCCCTTCACTTCCTCCCTGCCCAATAACCACGGAAATAACCGGCGTGCGGATATCGGAGATAACCGCCATAGCGGAGGCAATAGCATGTCCGATCCCCCTCTCCTCAGATTCCGATCCAGGAGAGGCACCTGGAGTATCGATAAGGTTGATCAACGGGAGACCGAATTTTGCCGCCAACCTCATTGCTCGTTCTGCCTTGCGAAACCCCTCAGGGGCCGTGTGCCCCCCACCACGGTCTCTTTGCTGACCGATAACCACGACCGCCTCCCCACCAAGCTCAGCTAGTCCACACAGGATACTTGGGTCGTCGCTATAGGAACGGTCACCGTGAAGTTCAATAAAAGTAGATGTAATTCTTGAAATGTAATCAGCAGCCGTCGGCCGCTCCTCATGCCTGGCCAGCTCAACAGCCTGCCAGGCCTGCTCCTGCGGATGAGTGGGGGCAAAGTATGGCCGCACCTTCCTTCTGGGGCCGAGACGGTATCGGAAGCTCAGCAAGTCGAGTGTAGTGGAGACCAAGTGCCGAAGTCTGGTCCTATCAACTATCTGGTCAATCATACCATGTGCCAGGTGTGACTCGGCGGTATGCTCCGTCTCCGAAAGCTCTTCTCCCTCCGCTTGCTCAACGACTCGAATGGGGGCAAAGCCGATCATCGCCCCTGGCTCAGCGATGATGATATCACTGAGGCTGGCAAAGCTGGCATAGACCTCGCCAGTGGTGGGATGAGTCAGAACTGATATATGAGGCAACCTGTGTTCCTGCAATTTCCTGGCCGCTGCCACTGTTTTTGCCATCTGTACCAGAGAGAGGACCCCTTCCTCAATTCTCGCTCCCCCTGACGATACAACCGTGACTATAGGAAGCTTTTTCTTTACCGCCATTTCAAAAGCGCGTGCAATCCTATCTCCAACGACTACTCCCATATTACCACCAAGGAACCGGCAATCAAGCACCGCTATCACCGCCGGATTACCCCCGATAGTGCAGGTCCCACAGACAGCAGCTTCACTCAAGTGTGTTCGCTTCTGCGCCTCCCGTATGCGATCCTGGTAAGGGGGATTACCCAAAAGCTGAGCCATATCCCCTACACTAGTGGTATACTTGGCTTCCTGGAAGCTCCCGGGGTCCACAAGGAGGTGCATACGCTCCCATGCGGATATATTGTGGTGAAAACCACAACGCTCACATACCCTGTACCGCTGAAAGAGTTCAGAGGATGAAAGATCAGCTCCACACGAAAAACACCGGGATTCCTCTTCAGGTAATCTCTCAGGAGGGCGTAAATGCGACTTTGGCAGCCGGCGCGACCTCAGCCTTTCACGTTCCACCAGGTAAGCTGCGTAAGAGATCAGTTCTCGCATATTTCCCCCGTAAGCTTATTCCTCCTCTGAATATCCTCCTCCAGGTTCAATCGTGCCTTCCTCTTCCAGCTGTTCCATTAGTCTCGCAGCCCGCTGATACCCAATGTGGAGCTTCCGTTGCAAAAACGAGATGGAAATATTACTGGACTCATGGCATAGTTCTCTTGCTTTCTCCAGGAACGGGTCGGTGTCCATCTGCTCAACGGAGAGCGAGGCAAAATCACGGGCTACAGTATCATACTCACGAGGCCAGTGCTTTGCGGCCCACTCTTTCCAAAACCCTACCAGCCTCTCTATTTCCTCATCTGAGACATAGCATCCTCTGATCCGTTTTGGCTTGCTCGCCTCCGGTGGGATATATAGCATGTCCCCTTTGCCCAACAACTTCTCGGCCCCGACAGTGTCGAGAATAGTTCGTGAATCAACCGACGAAACGACGGCAAAGCTAATCCGCGTAGGAAAGTTGGCTTTTATAAGTCCAGTAATGACATCTACCGAAGGACGTTGTGTGGCGACCACGAGATGGATCCCTGTCGCCCTCGCAAGCTGGGCCAGCCGACAGATCAAGGGTTCCACTACATCCCCTGAGGTCATCATAAGATCCGCAAGCTCGTCAATCACCACCACTATGTAGGGCATCTTTTCAGTGACTTCGGGATTCTGGTTATATGACTCTATGTTACGGGCCCGGACAGAGGAAAACTTGCGATAGCGATTGTCCATCTCAATACTAACTCGCCTCAGTGCATCAACCGCCTTGTCGACATCCGTTATTACTGGCGTTATGAGATGTGGCATATCGCTAAATGTCACCATTTCCACCCGCTTGGGGTCAACAAGAACAAAGCGCACATCAGCAGGGGAAGCCTGCATCAGGAGGCAATTGATGGTGGAATTCAAGCACACGGTTTTCCCGCTGCCGGTGGCCCCAGCGATAAGAAGGTGAGGCATCTTCGCCAGATCGCCGTACATCGGCTCTCCGCCAGCACCCTGTCCCAAAGCCAGAGTCAGTTTTGACTTTGCAACAGCCTTCTGGAATTTCGAGCTTTCAACAACGCTCCGCAAAGAGACTATCTCTGAACTGACATTGGGAACTTCAATCCCTACCAGTGGTTTCCCGGGCACAGGAGCCTCAATGCGTATGTCAGGAACCGCCAGCACCAATGCCAAGTCATTCGCCAACGAGGTTATCCGTTCCACCTTTACCCTCGTCTTCGATATCTCTTCCATCCGCGTTCTAACATTGCCATCCTTATCCATCTTGGGCTTCCCATCCTGATCCCTCTCTACAATCTTTTTATACTTACGGGCCCAACCGGGCTCCACACCAAACTGGGTTACCGACGGGCCAGGGTTGATCTGCTTAACCTCAGCCTCGATTCCATAGCTTGCCAAAGCATCTTCGATCAGCCGGGCTCGCTCATCATCATCAGCTTGGGTAAATCCTGCCTTTGGAGCTTCGTCGAGGATTTCAATTGGAGGGAGACCCTGATCGATGTCAGGCAATCTGAGTTGCTTTTGCGCTCCTGCCGCTTCAGCATCCGTCTCACTGGATGGTGAAGCAGTCTCTTCAGATTGCACCGTGGCTGTCTTTTCCCCTTTTACAGATGACCTTTCCCCAACCTTCTTTGGGGCAGGTGCCCTTACCAGAGTATCCCCAAGACGTTTGAAAACGGAAGCCACCCAGCGCACGAATTTCATCACTAAAAAGTGAATCAATGATGCAATCCAGATAACCACATTGAGAAGCAATCCTCGCATGAAGCTGGCAAACCCTCTGGCAAAGTTCAAAGAGACCCTCGGCGAAGCGAATACCACGCCAAACAGGACTAAGCCGAGCAAGCGAGCCCAGGTATATGAGTCACCAGCAATAGATGCTCCGAGGGAACCGGCCAGCGTTACTTCAGGATCGGACAAGGAAACGCCGGCGATGGTAAGTGCAGGGTGGAACAGTGCCATTATGCCCAACAAGGCCGCGGTAAGAAACAACGCCCCGAGCCAGCGATTCCACCTGCGCACCAGGTTGCCAGGTCGCCACCAAAGCATGAAAGCAATGACAAAAATCCACAACGCTATGGGGATTACACCAAAGCCCAAGGAACGCAGTATAGTTTCGGCAATGGTCATGCGCAAGAAGAAGATCAAGCTCAAGACAAGAGCTATTAACAGAGCTCCCAGGAAACGCACAGAGAACAAGAAGCGCAAGAGAAACCACTTTTTGCCGCTACCTTGCTGCTTCTTTGAGTCGTTCTTCCTTCGCTTTGCACTTATGTTCGCCATTGCACTATTACTAAACAGATGAGTTCGGTAGAGTCTAATGAGTTCGTTGAGTTTTTTGAGTGCTTCAAATCTATTGAATTCATTGAGCGCCGTTCCTCACGCTACAAACTCAATGAACTCCAAGAACTCTAAAACATGCTTAATTGCTTGGGCTCTGGCTCCGCCTGTCCGCCAGAGGCGGATTTAGCTTGAGCCAAGACTTCGGGGAGTTTGAGGAAATCAGCCTCAATGGTTTTGCGAAGGTTTTGTTGATGAAGGGCTGCTGCTGGATGGTACAAGGGAAAACAGACTCTGCCATCAATATTATATGGCGTGCCGTGCACTTTGCTGATGCTAGCGCCCTTGAGAAACTTGGCTAAAGAATGACGGCCCAGGGTCACTATAATCTCAGGAGCGATGATCTCGATCTGGCGATCAAGCCACTTTCGGCAGGTTTCTATTTCCTTGGGCATAGGATCACGGTTTTCCGGGGGACGGCACTTGATTACATTGCAGATGTAGACCATGCTGCGGTCGAAGCCAATAGACTTCAATAATTCATCCAGAAAACGCCCAGCCGCTCCCACGAATGGCCGGCCCTGCTGGTCTTCATAAAACCCTGGTGCTTCCCCAATGAGCATTATCGGAGCATCCTCCGCCCCTTCCCCAGGAACTACATTGTTACGAGTCTTGGCCAGATCGCATTCCTGGCACTGGGCTATCTGGCGGTTAAGCTCCTCCAGTGGTGTCAATATGCCCCCTATCGTTATTCGTCTTCGAAGCCCCGCTCCTTCAGGTAGTCAACCGCGTCCTGCACACTCGCCAGGTTCTCAGCGTCCTCATCCGGTATCTCCAGCGGATTGTTATCGTCACCGAACTCCTCTTCAAACGCCATCACCAACTCAGCCAAGTCAAGGGAATCCGCATTCAAATCATCAGTAAAGGAAGCTTCGGGCTTCACTTCATCATCTTCAACGCCTAACTGTTCTGCCACAATCTTCTTTACTCGATCAAACACTGTGGCCATGTTTTCTCCTCTCCCAATAAATTTACCAGCTCACTCAGTCCTTGCTCCCCCTGAAAGCTGTCATATCGCTCACTGAGAACTGAGCACTTGAAATCATTATACCAAAAACCTAACCATGTAGCACTATTCCACTTACAGATCCTAAAACTCCATTAATGAACCTGGAAGAGCTATCGCTGCCAAATGTCTTGGCAAGCTCTACCGCCTCGTTTATCACAGCCTTAACAGGGACCTTACCTTCTATTTTTATCTCGAAGATAGCCAGCCGCAACACGTTTCTGTCCACCGCGGAGAGCTGGTCAACTGGAAAACTCGGAGCAAATCTGTGTATGATCGCATCAAGGTCCTCCCTGTTATCCACGACCCCCTTGACCAATTCCTCAGCAAAAGCGGTCACGGCTTTAGGAAATGATGCCTGCTGAGCAATCCGCGACACACAGGCATATGGCTCGTGTCCAACACAGTCAAACTCATAGAGAGCTTGTAGCGCAACAGTCCTTGCTCTTCGCCGACTGCTAGCCATGAGAGCATTTCCGCCCCATCAGCTGTTTCTTTTTATCAGTTACAACCGAGAGTAAGTCATCTAAATCAACGGACATTTTCAATAGTGTAAGTTCCTTTTCCGAAACAAGAGAATTACCATATGGTGCAGGCCCAGCGTAGGCCTCACCCCTTGGCCACCACATAATCCTTAGCCCCGCTCGTACTACCCTGAGATTGGATCTTCTCAGCAACTGAACTCAAGTCATTAACATCCCTGACGTTCAAGATAGTTACATCCCGGTTGATCCTCTTTATCAAACCGGTAAGCACCTGTCCCGGGCCGATTTCCACAAATGTGTCAACCCCCTCATTGATCATGTACACAATGGAGGGTTGCCACTGAACACATCCACATATTTGTTTTATGATCCCAGTTCTTATCTCCTGTGCGGTGTGCACAGGTCGAGCAGTCACATTGGCGACCACCGGGACTCTTGGGTGCGAGAAGTCTAGCTGGTTTACAGCATCAGCCAATTTACCTGTAACCGGTTCCATGAGGAAGGAATGGAACCCACCGCTGACATCGAGGCGAATGACCCTCTTAGCTCCCCGAGCTTTCGCCAGGTCCATCATCCACGCCAGGCCATTGTTCGTACCACTAACAACTATCTGGCCAGGTGAGTTGATATTCGCGATCTGCGTACCAGTCTCCTGGCAAATCTCCTCCAAGGATACCATGTCAAGTCCGATAACCGCTGCCATTCCCCCAGGAGATTTGATACCTGCTTCATGCATCAAACGAGCTCGCTCTTGAACCAGACGCAACCCGTCGGAAAACATGAGGGAATCCACAGCTGCCAACGCCGTATATTCACCAACGCTATGACCAGCAACGAATGCAGGTGTAATACCTAACCCATTCTCAAAAACCACCCGCAGGCAAGCAAAGCTGGCCGTCATGATCGCTGGCTGTGTGTTGACTGTTTGATTCAGCTTTTCCTTCGGGCCGTTAAAGCAAAGATTCGA
This sequence comes from Dehalococcoidia bacterium, assembly GCA_046545575.1. Lineage (GTDB taxonomy): Bacteria > Chloroflexota > Dehalococcoidia > SZUA-161 > SpSt-899 > JAGXOF01. The sequence continues at coordinate 3,806 of JBKGZM010000035.1, read as the reverse complement.
TATGGAAAACCCAAGAGTGTCATCTGCCTCTTGGAAAATCTCTTTCGCCGCAGGGTAGGTTTTGAAAAGATCTGCGCCCATTCCCACTACTTGAGACCCTTGCCCCGGGAAAACAAAGGCAACTTTAGGCATTGATCCCTCCTGTACCGGAATTTGCCAACCGAGAGAGAATGGATTCTGCTTGACTCACCGTTTCCTCTAGTATACTACGAACGGACTTTATTTCATCTATCAACCCGGCAACCTGTCCGCTCATCAGCGAGCCGTTGTCGGTATCTCCTTGCACCACTCCCAAATATAATTTACCTTCGCCAAAACGCTCTAAATCCTCCTTAGATGCTCCATCTCTCTCCATCTCCAGGAACTGTCTCGATAACCTATTCTTAAGTATCCTCACCGGATGCCCCGTGGGCTCTCCGGTAACAACAGTGGCCCGGTCCTGGGCCTTCAGGATTTTCTCCTTAAAACTAGCGTGGGCAGTGCATTCAGTGCTGCATACAAAGCGCGTGCCCATTTGAACTCCCTGTGCTCCAAGAGCCAATACAGCAGCCATGCCCCTCCCATCACCAACCCCTCCCGCAGCGACAACGGGGATGCTCACCGAGTCGACGATCTGCGGGATCAAGGCCATAGTAGCTGTATCGCCAACATGTCCTCCGGACTCCAGCCCTTCAGCCACCACCACATCCGCACCTGCACGCTCTGCCCTCTTGGCCAAGGCAACACTGGAAATCACAGGCATAACCTTTACGCCGGCTTCCTTAAACCGTTTTATGTATACCCCGGGATTCCCACCCCCGGTAGCCACAATCGGCACCTTCTCCTCCAGGGTTACACCGATTTCCTCTTCCAAATACGGGGACATAAGCATAAGGTTAACGGCAAATGGTTTATCTGTGTGTTGCCTCAGACGCTGGATTTGCTCACGCACCCATTCCGGTGGCGCATTTCCCGCACCAATAACCCCTAGCCCGCCAGCTTCCGAGACCGCAGAGGCAAGTTCCCAGGTACCCAACCACGCCATGCCCCCCTGGATTATAGGATACTCGATACCGAGAAGATCGCACAAACTGGTGTTCATTTGTTTTTATCTTTTGGCGCTCTTGGTTTCGTATACCTCTCTACCTCGGTAGCTTCCACAAACAGTGCATACCTGGTGAGGAGGTTTGGGATTGTGACACTGCGGACACACCGAGAGAGTAGCAATTGAGTATGCCCTGTGACTTCTTCTTGTCCTCGAACGCTGCTTGGACGTTTTTCTCTTAGGTACAGCCATGATCATTAAACCTCTTTTTTCATTCTCGACAGTTCGCCTGCAAATAATGTCCCTAAGGGAGCCCATCGTTGATCGAGCTCCTCAGTACAATCACACATGCCATAATTAAGATTATGTCCACATCTCGAACATAACCCAGCGCAGCCTTGGCTGCACAGCGGCTTTTGCGGAAGACTGATAATCATATTTTGCCGCACAGCCTCACCTAAGTCAAGGATATTATCCTCGCCGATACTAAAACCATCCACATCCTCGCTACCTTCATCTGATGGAACGGGTACCCCGGTGAAAATATCCTTTGGGGGGAAGAATTCCTCCTGTAGCTCAAAATCCAGGACCTGTTCAAACTCCTGCAAACAACGGCTGCAGGTATTTGTTACAACGGCCCTCAACTTTCCCGTCACCAAGATGCTACGATGTGTCCGGGTGAACACAAGCTCTCCCTGTACAGCATATCCCCCCTCACTGATTTCATCAAACGAATAGCGCCGGACATCCCCGGTCTCACCCTTGAGTTGCTCAGCGACATTAACCCTCATCACTGCTCCTTCCCCGTTCGCTGTAAACGTGTCTATTGTAGATACGGAGCCTGTGCTTTGTCAAGCATTGAGCCTACGCAAAATTGATATTCAACATCTAAACGTCAATTTACTTATGTGGGCATCCCTGGGATTTGCATGCTATAATGTTCTAGAAAACTACCATTCCAAGGGGAGACATGGCCAAAGGAGTGCATAGTCAGTATTCAAACTCGGATACAAAGAAGCTACTTTGCACCAACATAGATGGCACTTTGATCGGGCACGATGAGTCAATGTATGAGTTGCTCGGCATGATCAATAGACATGGACTCCTGCTTGTTTTCGACACGGGGAGAGACCTTAAGTCAGTAGTGAACCTCATAGATAAAAAAGGCATCAGGAAGCCGGATGCCTCTATTTGTATGGTGGGAACAGAGGTATATTTTGTCCAGGACGGCGAGTTCGTACTTGATAGGTCATGGAGCGATATAATATCCAGGGGATGGAACAGACAAAGAATAGTGGAGATGATGAGCGATTTGAAGGATTTGGAATGGCAAGAATCACGATGGCAAACCAAATTCAAGATAAGTTATTTTTTGAGGTATAATCAGCAGGAAGTACTGGCAGAGATTCATCGCCGACTACAAGAGGAACCACTGGATGTTAAGGTAATCTTCAGTTGCGATCAGTTCCTGGATCTCCTGCCCAGGGAATCCAGCAAGAGTGGAGCACTGAAATATATAATGGCGAAGCTCGGCATAGCAAAAGATGATGTAATAGTCTGCGGCGATTCAGGCAATGACTTGGAGTTGTTTGAGGATGGATTTAAAGGTATAATCGTTGCCAATGCCCACCAGGAACTGAAGGACTATAAGGGCTCAAACGCCTTTCACGCTACTTACTCATACAGCGCTGGGATCATTGAAGGACTTAAGCAATTCCGCTTTATCTAAGTTCAGGAACGGGTCGTGGGAATATCTGATAGTGAAAAACTTAAGTCAGAATTAGTAGAGGAACTGAAAAAGGACCCCCAAAAGAGATTCGATGTCGTTCTCATGCCCCATTTCTGTATAGATAACATCCTCCAATATAAGAAAGACCTGCATTCATTCTTTGGGGAAATGGAGAATGTAGCCCACTCCGGCGGGGGGAACATGCTCGCCAGACAAAGCTTGCAAAGGGGTGGCAAGGCGACAAATTGTGCTTCGGCTCTCTCCCGTCTGGGGATAAGATCGCACCTGGTCGCCAGAACCAATGAGATCGGATATCGATTGCTTGAAAGCATGGCCAGTGAAGCTGATATAGATTTATCGCACGTCAGCACCGACGGAGAGCTTGCTCTCACCACCTCCATTGAACTCGAAGAGGGGAATATAATGATAGCTGACCCTGGCTCACTGGCTGCATTCGGACCCGAGCACCTTACTCCGGGGAGCGAGGAGCTGATTGGTAAGGCAGACCTCGTCTATGTATCTGACTGGGGACTGAACAAAAAGGGGACAGAACTCGCCAAGCATGTCTTCGGGGTAGCCAAACAGAACGAGAAGTGTAAAGCATTTCTTGACCCCGGGGACCTCTCTCCTAAGACCTCAGAGGAAACCGAAAGCTTAATCAATGATGTACTAACAATGGGTCTAGCTGATATAATCAGTGTCAACGAGGATGAAGCCAAAAGGCTGAGAGTTACACGAGGCTTCACACCAGCAAGGACAACAAGGGTGGATTTGCACACGGAACACCATGCCAAGAGTCGGTATCATAACGGAGAAACGAAAGCCGTGCCAGCATTCGACGTAGCTCCCAAAAGGCTTACCGGGGCCGGCGATACGTGGGATGCCGGAGACATACTGGGAGAGCTTATGGGCTTGTCCGACGAGTTGAGACTTACTCTAGCCAATGCAACGGCGGCCTACTATATTTCACACCCGCAGGCAAAACACCCAGACCAATCGGATTTGATGGATTTCCTTGCTAGAACACGGTTTCAGTCCCTTTCTTGAAGAAAG
>JBKGZM010000034.1:0-19961 GCA_046545575.1 Dehalococcoidia bacterium | reverse complement strand
ACAACATTACTGTTATTACCAGTTCACTTTTGGAGTTTAAACGGTTCACTTTTCAGTTTTAAATAACATACCCTCTTGACAAGTGTGGGGATTTGTGGTAAGTTGTGTGCTATAGTGGGTAAAAGTAGTAGGGAGTTCTATGCTACTTGGTGAGTACGAATGCCGGCTAGATCAGAAAGGCCGATTGGCTATCCCGGCTAAGCTCCGTCAGGAGTTTCTGGACGGGATAGTCCTTACGCGTGGCTTCGATACGTGTATAGTAGCCTACCCTGTACACGAATGGAACAACGTATGCAAGGATTTCGCTGAAATCCCTTCCATCACTCAAGAAAAGAACAGGAGACTGATTCGATTCATCTTTTCCAGCGCCTTCAGGGATGAGCTGGATGCACAGGGCCGTATACTATTACCACCTCCTCTCCGACAATACGCTCAGATAAAAGACACCTCCATTATAACCGGTAACAATAAGTACCTGGAAATATGGGGCAAAGACCTCTGGGAAAAGGAACAGGCACTAATGGGGGAAATTGCCTGGGAACTCGCAGAAAGGACGGATCTGCGTTGATTGAGCAAACTCACAAGCCCGTTATGCTGAAAGAGGTCCTCGAGGCATTGAGAGTTCAGCCTGGAGGCCGATACGTGGATTGCACGGTCGGTCAAGGAGGACATGCGAGTGGTATTCTCAAAAGGAGCTGCCCCGGAGGACAACTCCTTGGAATCGATATCGACCCACAGGCAATCAAAGCTGCTCAGTCGACCCTGAAATGGTACGACGGATCGTTCCTTTTGGTAAATGAAAACTTCAAAAATCTGAAGGAGGTCTGCCACAGTCACAACTTCTATCCGGTCCACGGTATCCTGTTTGATCTGGGGATGTCATCCTTGCAGATCGCCGATGATAGCCGCGGATTCAGTTTTCAATCGGATGCCCCCCTAGACATGCGCTTCAGTCCTACCCAGGAACTCACGGCTGATGAAATCATTAATAAATTCTCGGAAGAGGAGTTAGCAAGGCTCATTTGGGATTATGGAGAGGACCACATGAGTCGCAGAATAGCAAAGCAAGTTGTACAGAACAGGCCCATCAGAACAACGTCAGAGCTTGCCGGGGTGATCTCCAGAGCCGTAAAAGTGAAAAGGGAGAAACGAAGGATACACCCCGCAACCAAGACCTTTCAAGCATTGCGCATAGCAGTAAACAGAGAGATAGAGAATCTGATGGTTGCACTAGGTCAGGCGATTGAGATGCTTGGCAACGGCGGGAGACTGGTAGTAATCAGCTTTCACTCTCTCGAAGATCGACCGGTAAAAGAGTTCATGAAACGAGAATCAAAGGATTGCATCTGCCCGCCCGGGGCCCCGGTATGCACCTGTGGTCATACTGCCAGTCTGAGATTGATAGGGAAAGGTGTTTTTAAACCTGCTGATGAGGAGATTCGGATGAATCCAAGGAGCCGGAGTGCCAGAATGAGAGTTGCAGAGCGAATCAGTCAAACAAATAAAAACCAAGAGGGGGTGAAAATCAGTGTAAACAAATCTGGGCACGCATCGAACTAATAAATGGAGGTGTCATATGAGCAAAGACCCTGTTGTCGCTATAGATGTAGGTACCTCAAAAGTATGCTGTGTGATGGGAAACATGGACGATGGAACGGTCCAGATCCGCGGCTTCGGGCAGAACCCCAGTAACGGGATGCATAAGGGGTTAGTAGTAAATATTGATGAGGCTAAAGAGGCAATACGGCAATCAGTTAAAGCAGCAGAACACAGCAGTGGGCTGCCAGTACGTTCAGTTGTGGTAGGGATCACTGGCAGACATGTACATTCATTCAATACAAAAGGCACCGTATCCACAACACGGAGTGACCGGCTGGTCACTCCCAGTGACCTCGAACGGGCTATGGAATCAGCTGGCAGCATTGAGGTTCCACCGGATAGCCAGATCCTTCACACAATCCCGCAGCGGTATGCGTTGGACGGGCAAACCAAGATTAAAACCCCAACAGGCATGCATGGCATGAAGGTTGACGTTGATACCCATATCGTTACCGCAGCGGTAGCCTCGGTGCAGAACCTGCTGAAGTGTGTTGAAGGCGCTGGTACCAAAGTTGCTGACATCATCCTTGAGCCTTTCGCCAGTAGTGAAGCCGTATTGACCCCCGATGAGAGGGAGGCTGGAGTAGTCCTGGCCGATATTGGCGCTGGTACCACAGACATCACGGTATTTCGAGAGGGAAGCATAATACATAGTGCAGCTATCCCAGTCGCCGGATATCAAATTACACGGGACATCGCCATCGGACTGGGCATCCCGTTCGAAGTGGCAGAGGAGGTGAAGAAGAAATATGGTCGTGTAATAATGGATGACTCCGACATGGAAAGGGCTGAAGAGGAAATAAACGTCGCCCCAGGGCAAAACATCCTCTTCAAAGACTTGGTTGAAATCATCAGAGCAAGGGTGGAAGAGACCCTGCGACTGGTCCTACTCGAACTCCCCAGGTTCAACTACAAGTCGATAGTTCCCGCGGGATTCGTGCTTACCGGTGGCTCATCCAATCTGCTGGGCATAGATGCTCTGGGCAGGGATATATTCAAGCTTTCAGCACGGGTAGGTCAACCCAGAAAATGTTTTGGGATCGGCGATGACATGCTCACCAACCCTGCCTATGCTACCGCATTAGGTCTTCTGCTTTGGGCAGAACACCACAAAGAAGGTGAAGGCATGCCAAAGAAAGGAGTCTTTTCCGGCTTCGGGAAGGCTCTAAAAGGTTTCTGGTTCAGATTCAAAAAGCTATTTCGCTAAAGGAGGAAAAAATGAGAACCAACTATGCTCCCAACCCAGCAAAGATCACAGTCATAGGTTTGGGAGGAGGTGGCTGTAATGCAGTTGCTCGCATGATTGCTGACGGTATTCCGGGGGTGGACTTCGTAGCTGCAAACACAGATGCTCAGTCTTTGGACCTGCTGGAAGCCCCTGTTAAAGTCCGTTTAGGAGAGGAACTTACCAAGGGCCTCGGAGTAGGCGGTGATCCCGATATCGGACGACAAGCAGCTGAGGAAACCAGAGAGAAACTAGGCACTTTTGTTGAAGGAACCGACATGGTCTTCATCACTGGTGGCATGGGCGGCGGCACTGGCACAGGAGCAGCTCCGATAGTTGCTGAACTGGCAAAGGAGGCTGGAGCTCTCACAATAGCCGTTGTGACAAAGCCGTTTGGCTTCGAGGGAGCCAAACGCATGGAGGAAGCCAACACGGGTATTGCCCGACTTATGAGCAAGGTGGATACACTGGTTGTTATCCCCAATGACCGGCTCTTCTCCATCAGCGGGGAAAAGACCCTAGCGCAGGATGCCTTCAAAACGGCTGATGCTGTTCTGCAGTATGGCGTGCAGGGAATCGCCGGATTAATCACCACTCCAGGTATGATCAATGTCGACTTCGCCGATGTAAAAAGCATCATGAAAGAAGCCGGCCCCGCATGGATGTCCATCGGGTGGGGAAGTGGCCAGAATAGAGCATCTGAAGCTGCTGAGAGGGCACTCGCCAGTCCATTACTTGAGGTTTCCATTGACGGAGCAAAAGGTATTCTCTTCAATCTGGTAGGCGGCGATAATTTGACACTGCATGAGGTGAAAGAAGCTGCCTCGGTCATCAGTCAAAAGGCTGATCCTGACGCTAACATAATCTTCGGGGTGGTCTTTGACCCGGACATGGATAAGGATGTCCAAATGACCCTTGTCGCGACCGGTTTCACTGATAAAACCAATATGCTAAGCGATGAGGAACAAACCTACGGGCAAGATGAGAACGATCTCGACATTCCATCATTTCTCCGGCGCTCGATTTCGTCTCAAAGAAAACAAGCTACTACCCAAAACAACAAATTGCACAGCTTACGTGACCAATTTCCCGCTCTCTAGATGAGTTGACGATTGTTACGCTCTTCTCATGGAGATGGAGGATGAATTTGATGCCCCTATAATGGGGAGAGGGAAGGTACATCGTTGGCAAGCACCACAATCTTAAATGACACGACCAGGAGGCCGACATGAAAGTATGGATGGAGGTCGAGGTTAATGAGGGATGGAGAGAGAGTATGGAGGAGAGCAAAATGGAATGGCTGGGATTCCTGACAAATCGCGTACAAAGGGGCATCGGAACAAGAGGCGCTGTCCTCAGCGTGTGGGAAGGATGTATGGATGAATCAGAAAGAATGGAGACAAGCTCTAACGAGCTGCCAAGAGGGGGGTGAGGTAGCGCCAACCCACCCCATCTTCATCCTCCTAGTAACCCAATCTACAAATATCTGCCTCTAAGCAGATATCATGGAAATGCTTTTGAAGTGCTCCTGCAAATATGCCCCACGTAGAGAGGCTTAAACTCTCTTACCTGATATCTATATCGAGTTGTCCTGCCCCTACTACTTTGGCCTTTTGATCGGGCCTTGCGTCGTTCGCCGCCCTATAAGATAGACAACACAACCCAGTATCCACAAAATCATTGTAAGGACAGGAGCTAACGGCAGCAAAGTATGGTACCCATCAAAGAAAGGAGATGGGAAATAACTGACCGGCACCAGGGCAGCAATACCAAGCAAGAAAAGCAAGATTGTAGGAACGTACCAGATAGGTTTTACCTTTCTCACTCAACCTCCTGTTTACTATTCAGCTTTACACCAAGTCTTGGAATCTCCGTAAATCCTGCAATGAGCACAATTCCCGCAAGCTCATCCATATTCTCAAGTGGATAATCGCCGCCTCTGATCTCCGCCGACTCCCCGATGTAGTTCTGTAGCCAAGCCTTGGCTTGAGAGAATCCCTCCATGTTAAGCTGTTCCGATGGACCTGCAACAAGCACCAGCGCTTTGGAGGCAGTCTTCGCTACCGCCTGACCACTGAGTCTCATGCCCGCTGCGTTCTTCACCACTGTGAGACATGCCAGCACTGGATCAAGTTCATCAATAGAGGTTCTCCGTTTGAAGAACAGGAATTTGTTCTTCCATGTCCTGGCCTTAAGCTCGGAGTACCCAATATAGGCCAAGTCATGCCAGGTAGCCATAATATCGGAGGCATCGACTACCTTAACACCTACCTTATTCCCCTCCACCTCACCTGCACCCATCAGGAATGGTATCGGTTTTATCAATTCGTGGTTCATAACCTTGTAACATTCCTGCAGCGGTACACCTTCCTTCTTCCATATATCATTGTCAAAAATAAGGACACCATCAGCTACCTTATGAAGCTCCTCAATAGCAGCCTTGGCATTGTCTGCCATCAATTTACCTTCATCCGAACTCGGGAGTACCCCTAAGGCAAATACCGGCTGATCATAAACCGATTTCAGCTGTTCCACGATCAGTGGAGCCCCCCCGGATCCCGTTCCACCACCTAAGCCTGCTACAACCAAAAACGCATCAACACGATAAAGCCCTTTCTCCGCTACTGATCGCATTATTAAATGTAATTGCTGGTCTACTACCTTGGCTCCTATTTCCCTGCGCAAGCCCACACCATGGCCCCTCACCTCGGTTTGCCCGACCAAAATCCTATTGCTTTTTGGGATGACCTTTAATCCCATCAGATCAGATTGTGCGGAGTTCACCGCAAGTGCGAACGGGAGGATCTTCTGATGATACCCATACGTATCATGGTAAGCCAGAAGATCAAGGATCCTCCCTCCCGCTTGGCCAATTCCTATTCCACCTAGTCTCATTTACTTCCCCCCTCTTCACGTAATATTCTTAATAGTTTATTTTAACACAATTGCACGAAGAATCATACCCACACACCCGCTTCCAACCGATATCACCTACTCCGAGCAATGCCGCCCAAGCCTCACTCCGTTGAAAACATTATCCTTCTTGCGTCTAAGTTCAGAACTCAGGACATTGCGGACTTGTTGTTGAAAAGTATGGTGTGCATCTACATGGGCACAATGAGCTTCACAAAGTTTCTGCACCAAGATTGCATCTTTGGACCCCGCTGGGGGCGACGCACACTAAATTATTCTCAGTATTTCGTGCCTGAGTAAGTGCCTTTGTCCTGAGTTCTGAAGTTAGCACGCTGTACAGAATATGTCAAGTACTTCTCAGGCAATATTTGCACTGCAAGGAACCCTCCGCATCAACATGATTCAGGGCATATAAATGTCCACAAGAACTTCCAACATCAATTCAACAAATCCAACACCTTAATCTCTTTTCCGGCGACAGGCTGTGTGGCATCATTGACTTGCGTAGATAGAAATGGTAAAAAATTTGGATAGAAAACAATGAACAGGCCTCCAGAAATTAAGGTATAATATATAGCAGGATTTATACCTGTTTCGTGCGGCAGTAAAGGCTAAGAAGTCACCTTATGCCCCAACGTTACAGTAAGCTCGATCAATCAAGTGAACTTACAAAAGGAGTAATGATATGTCTATACTGTTGGGAACAAACTTTCCAAATATGGTATATCGCGGCAAGGTACGGGACACCTACGATTTGAGTCCCGACAAGTTCCTCCTCATAGCCACCGACCGTGTCTCGGCCTTTGATTCAGTCCTGCCCACCGGTATCCCTGACAAGGGACTCGTACTCAACCTCCTTTCCGCTTTCTGGTTTGAAAAGACAAAGCACCTGGTTCCAAATCACATGGTTCAGGTTGTGAAAGACGCCCAGATGCTGAACTCCTACAAAGAAGATCAGGGCACTGCCGACTTTCCAGCTTACCTTAAAGACAGGTCCATGATCGTGCGCAAGGCGGAACGCATTGACATCGAATGTGTCGTGAGGGGGTATATATCGGGATCGGCATGGGCGGAATATAGCCAGTATGGAACTATCTCCGGGGAACCCGCCCCCACAGGACTCAGAGAGAGTGAAAAACTCCCCCAGCCTCTCTTCACCCCTACCACGAAGGAGGAAGAACACGACAGGCCTATTACCTTCCAGGAAATGGCTGACATGATCGGAAGCGGCCTCGCCAAACAGCTTATGGACACAAGTTTGAAGGTATATCAGTTTGCCGAAGAGTATGCCAGGGACAAGGGCATTATCATCGCCGATACAAAAATGGAATTCGGAATGATCGACGGGGAACTGCACCTGATTGATGAGCTCCTGACCCCTGACTCCAGCCGGTTCTGGGATATGGACGAATACACTCCCGGCGGCCCTCAGCCGAGCTTCGATAAGCAACCCCTCCGCGACTGGCTTGTGGACTCCGCCGGGTGGAACAAAGAACCCCCAGCCCCTGAACTGCCCCCGGAGATTGTCGAGCAGGCAGCAGAGAGATACCGTGAGGCATATCGCCGGCTTACGGGACAGGAGATGACAAACATTTGAGAGAAGCCTGTAGAAAAGGAGAGGAATGTATCTGGCCAGAGTCAGGATAACACTAAAGCCAAGCGTCAACGACCCGCAGGGTCTGACCATCCAGGGCGGACTTCACAATCTGGGATTCACATCAGTGGAGAGCGTGCGCGCCGGGAAGTACATGGAAATCAAGCTGGACGGAACCGACCGCGCCAACGCCGAGCAGGAGGTAAGGGAGATGTGCGAGAAGCTCCTGGCGAATCCTATCATCGAGGATTTCACGTTTGAACTGGAGGAATTAGAGAAACGACGGCCTAGTCAATAACCCCTTTGGTGCTGGGAACGTTATCAGCTATTCTTCCGTCGATTTTAGTCGCCTCATCAAGTGCCCGCGCCAGGGCTTTGAATATAGCCTCCGCCTTATGATGGTCGATTTCCCCTGCCAATAACTTGGCATGCAGGTTCATCCTGCCCTCAATCGCAAACGATTCGAAAAAGTGTACAACCAGATCCGTGGGCAACTCATTGATGTACTCTTTCTCGAACGTGGCCTCAACCTCGGCATGCCCCCTCCCCGCCACATCCACCGCCACCAAAGCAAGCGCCTCTCCCATAGGCACGACAGCATGCCCCATTCGAACGATCCCCCTCCGCTCCCCCAGAGCCTCCGTGAAAGCCTGTCCCAGCACAATCCCCACATCCTCCACCGTATGATGCTCATCGACATTCAGGTCGCCCGTGGCATCGATTTTCAAATCGAAACGACCATGCCTGGCCAGCTGGTCCAGCATGTGATCAAACATCCCGATTCCAGTGGCAATATCGGAAACGCCAGTGCCGTCGATATCCAGTTCCAGCGCGATTTTGGTCTCCGCCGTCTCGCGCCTTACACTCGCCATCCTTTCAGATTTTCCCATCAAGTCCCTCCTTGCGAATCCTGACCACAGATAGCCGAAAGCTCATTACTTATGATACTCTAAGTATAAAAGAAGTGAAATAGGATGTCACTGGCCTGGTTTAAAGACAAACAAAATATACTGGCTCTCATTATCACCCTTCTCCTGCTGGGACTCCACCTCGCGGTGATAAACTCTCCCGACGAGTTGATGTTCGATGAAAACCACTACGTCACGGAGGCCCGCTCCATCCTCGCAGGAGAGGGGCTGGAACATCCGGAGCATCCCTCGCTGAGCAAACTCTTCATCGCCCTGGGAATCACGATATTCGGGGACAACGCCTTCGGATGGCGTATCTTCTCAGTCCTGTTCGGGGTGGCAGCCATCATGCTCTTCTATCTCATCTGCAAGTCACTGACCACAAGGCGCTACCTCCCTCTCTTTGCCACATTTATTTTCGCGTTCGATAATTTCAATTTCGTCCAGGGTGGCATAGCCATGCTGGATGTCTTCAGCGTGACGCTCATGCTGGCCTCATTCCTGCTGTACCTCCGCACAAGGTATATGTCCTCAGGGATCGCCCTGGCATTTAGCGCCGTGGCCAAGGTTCCCGGAGCCTTCGGCGGGGGAGCTATTCTTCTCCACTGGCTCTTTACAAGAAGGAGACCCAAAAGGGACGCGGTCAAATTTCTGATTTCCGCCCCGCTGGCGTTTCTGGCGCTGATGCTACTTGTCGACTACATAGCCACCGGGCAGCTTCTCTACCCCTGGGACAGGGTCCATTACATGGTTACCACTCACGCCGGCCTCACATTCGCCTCCACCACAGCGGGTAATGTCAGTCACCCCTGGGACTGGATAATCTCGCCCGTGCCCATGGCATATTGCTACAATCCATGGTATCTGGGTTGCACAACCTGGACCCTCTGGGGATTGATAATCCCGTCAATGGGCTATGCGATTTACGAGGCTATAAAGCGCAACTCCATGTGCATATTCGCGCTGGCATGGTTTGCCAGCACCTACATCGTCTGGATCCCCATCGAGCTTATCACGGACAGGATAATGTTCAAATTCTACTTCTATCCGTCAATCGGGGCTGTATGCCTGCCGCTCGCTCTCGGCATATACCGCATAGCGGCAGCCTCAGGGAAGATACAGAGGAAGAAGTGGCGCTGGACCGTTCGAGGACTGATAATACTGTGGATGATCTCCCACACAGGGTTGTTTATCTTTATGTCACCGTTCTTTTCCCCATAGGGTGATTACTGTTGAAACACTATCATCGATTCATATAGAATTAAACTTGTTATACTGATGGAGATTGACTATGAAAATTCCAAGATGTAAAGGCGCGAAAGACCTGACAACACAGGAAATGAATCGGTTCCGCCACGCTGAAAGCGTGTTCCACTCCTGCTGCTCGTCATGGGGATACGGCGAAATCCGAACGCCCACTCTGGAGTACCTGCACCTCTTTACCTCAGCCGGCACCCTCAGTCCCGAGATGCTGGGCCGGGTATATTCCTTCCTCGACTGGGATGGCTGGAGCGGCGAGCGCGTGGTACTAAGACCCGATGGAACTATCCCTGCCGCCCGACTTTATGTCGAGAACATGCCTGATAAGCCACTGTCACGGCTCTTCTACGTGGAGAATATGTTCTCGTTCGAGGGAACAGGGGAACAATCTCGCGAGCGCTGGCAGTGCGGAGTGGAGTTAATCGGCGGAGCCGAACCCGACGGCGACTCCGAGCTAATCATGCTGGCACTGGAAATCATGGGCAAACTCGGCATCGGCCCGGTCAATCTCGAGCTCTCACATATGGGCTTCCTCAAAGCCCTCTCACACGACCTCGGCTTTGAGGGCGAGGAAGGCTTTCAAAATCTCAAACAAATACTGACGGATGACGCTGCACTCAGCACGCTGGACAAACCAGCGGAGGTAAAGAGATTCCTCAAGCTGCTATCGGACTTAAAGGGGAAGAAAGCGGGGTTTTTGGGCAACCTAAAGGGGATGCTCCCCGAGGATTTATCCGCCACCAGACCCTACCTCGACAGCATGACCCAAATCACTGGGCTCCTGGACAGTATCGGGCAGGAATACTGGATAGATTTCACGCCCACCGAAAGTTTCGAATACTATACGGGCATGGTATTCCGGTTTTATTGCGCTGGCAAATTGCTCGGACACGGCGGCAGATACGACGAATTGATTCCGCTCGTAGGAGGAAAGGATATTCCCGCCTCGGGCTTCGCCCTCTTTATGGATAATATTACACCTTTGGTCCAGGTGCCAGGAGATGCGAATAGGGTTTTGATTTCAGCGGAATCGCCAGAGACTAGGGGATCACAGGACATCCTTCAGGTCGCGGCCCAACTGAGAAAGCAAGGCCATATAGTCGAAATGGATATGGGAACAGGCACAAGCAGTCGGCCTCAGGCGGACCGCTGGCTGGTAACGCTGAAGGAAACAGGGGAAACGCCCCTCCTGCACTTACTGGACAAAAAAACAGGAGCGGAAAGAAAGGACATTACCCCCGACGAACTCTTGAGTCACCTGTCTTCGCTTTAGACCTGCTTTCAAGGAGACCATGTCACTGAAACTAGCATTACCAAAAGGAGACCTTCAAAGCCAGACAGCTGCATTCCTGGAGAAGGCGGGCTTTGCATACGAACACTATCACGAGTCCAGCCGTTCCTACCGCCCCAAATCCGGGGCCTTCCCGAACTTGTTTACCAAGGTCTTCCATGAAAAGGACATAGCCATCCAGGTTGCCATGGGAAACTACGACGTAGCCATCTGCGGTCTGGACTGGATCAAGGAGCTTCTCACAAAATACCACAGCGACGCGATCGTGAAGGTCCGCGACCTCGGCTACGGTCAACGCGACCTCTACCTCGTGACCAGCCGGTTCTCCGATTTGCACTCAGTGGAGGATGTTAAGGCCAGAGCAGGAGTCGTCCGCATCGTCACTGAGTACCCCAATCTGGCCGAAGCCTTCGCCCTGAAAATGCGCCTGAGGAATTTCAGGATTATGCCAGTCTGGGGAGCAACGGATGCATACCCGCCGGAGCATGCCGAACTCTCCCTTGTGGCTGCCAGTTCAGCAGAGGAACTCAAATCGAAAGACCTTATCCCGTTAGCGAGGATCCTCTCCGGCAACGCCTGGCTCATCGCCAACAGAAACAGCATGGAACAGAAGGACATAAGCTCTCTCCTCGCGCCTTTTTGTGGGACGGAACCGGAGCAGGGCACTGAAGAGGAGATGTCCGTTTCCAGCATCGATACGGAGGAGGAATTTGAATCGTCCCTGTTCTCGGACGGAACAGTGGCCCTGGCACTGGCGGATGGGCACCAGCAGAGTCATACCAGCAAATTCCTCAAGAACGCCGGCATAAAGACCAAAGGTTATCGCGATCCTCCGCCTACAAGGCGTCCTGTAGTCGAAATGGACGGCGTGAGCGCCAAGATAATCAGGCCGCAGGATATGCCCATGCAGGTGGCCAACGGCAACTTCGACCTGGCCATTACGGGCCGGGACTGGCTCAGAAACCAGCTTCATCAGTTTCCCTCCAGTCCTGTTGAGGAAATAATCGATCTCGGCTTCGGTTGGGTCCGCATCGTTGTGGCAGTTCACAATGATATACCTGTGGAATCCACTGCCGATCTCAGAAAGCTTCTCAAAACCGGGAAAATCCCAGGACTGCGCATCGCCGCAGAGTACACTAACATTGCCGATAAGTACGCCAGGGACAACCACCTCTCGCCCTACAAAGTGATCCCGACGTGGGGAGCAAGCGAGGCATTCCTTCCCGAAGACGCCGACGTGCTCATCGAGAACACGGAGACTGGCAGGACGCTGGCCAAGAACAACCTCAAAATAATCGAAACGCTGTTCGAGTCAACAGGCTGCCTGATCGCCAATTCCGCCAGCCTGACCGACCCTGCCAAAAAGGACCGAATAAATACGCTGATTGAGCAGATCAAAAGAGGTCTGAATTCAGACTAAATGACCTGATGTGAGCCGTCATTCCGGCGAAAGCCGGAATCCAGAAGGCATGGGAACTGGATTCCCGCCGAAGGCGGATCAAGCACGGAATGACATTTTGAATGTTAGATGGTACTGGATGAAACCAATGAGGATAATTAACGATATAGACGCTGCCAGATCGACCATACCAAAAAGAATCCCAAGCGAATCAATGGAGCTTCCGGACAGCATAAAGCAGCGCATCAGAGAAGTCTTTGGTAAGAATCTGACAGCCGAGGAGACCGTGAGGCAAATACTGCGGGACGTTCGGGATAAGGGTGATTCCGCCGTCCTCGATTACGTTGCGAAGCTCGACGGCGCAAAGCTGAGCGAATTAGAGGTTCCCGAGCACGAAATCACCAAAGCCAGGAAAGAGGCAGACGGGAAGCTGCTCTCTGCCCTTGAGGAAGCGGGCAGGCGGATAAGGGACTTCCACGAAAGGCAGTGTAGTGCTCTCCCGATTGGTCGAACTGAGCTGAGCAAAGGACTCGGGCAAATCGTTGCGCCGCTGGAGCGTGTCGGGGTTTATGCGCCTGGGGGAACCGCATCCTACCCTTCGACGGTGCTCATGACTGCTATTCCCGCCAAGGCTGCCGGCGTCAGTCAGGTTGTCCTCGCCACCCCTCCCCGCCCCGACGGCCACATCCCCACCCTCACCCTCGCCGCCGCCGACATCGCGGGCGTCGACAGGGTGTTCGCCGTGGGCGGCGCACCAGCCATTGCCGCACTCGCCTTCGGCACCCAGACCATCCACAAGGTCGACAAGGTGTGCGGTCCGGGGAATATCTTCGTCACGCTCGCTAAGAAGGAGGTCTTTGGCACGGTGGACATCGACGGACTCCAGGGCCCGACGGAAACGGTAATCCTCGCCGACGACTCCGCCAACCCCATACCCTGTGCCGCGGATATCCTGGCCCAGGCCGAGCACGATGAGATGGCCTCGGCCATCATGATAACCACCTCGTCTCAACTGGCGGAGGAAGTAAATGCAGAAGTTGAACGCCAGCTCGCCGAACTGGAGCGCGCCGACATCGTCCGAAAGTCGCTGGAGAAAAACGGCGGAATAGTGGTGGCCAGCAGCATGGACGAGGCCATTACACTCGTCAACAACTACGCCCCCGAGCACCTGTGTTTAACAGTCCGCGACTCGGAATCCGTCGCCCGCAGGATCCGGCATGCAGGAGGTATATTCATCGGCGAGAATTCACCCGAGGTCCTGGGCGACTACATAGCCGGGCCGAGCCATGTTATGCCAACAGGAGGTACAGCCCGGTTCAGTTCACCCCTCAACGTCACCGACTTCCTCAAGATCACAAGCCTTGTGGAACTGGACGAGAAAGCCCTCAAAGAACTCGGCCCCCAGGCCGCCGCCATCGCCAACGCAGAGGGCCTCACTGCCCACGCGAAGGCGGTGGAGAGAAGGCTCAAGTAGAAAGCATTTGTGCTTCGCTAACGGGGTAAATGTCCTCAAAAATACCCGCGTGCTTAATAACACAACGATTCTGCATACTTGTACGAAATAAGCTCTCCATCGCTGGTCTCCTTATATCCTCGCTCTTCGTGCGAGAAGTCTCTTAATTGGGTAGCAGTGTAAGACTTGAAATCCTCTGCTACCGTTGCCAAAATACGGAGTTCGCCAGGAGAAAACACATTCAGGTCCGGCTCCTTCCTGGCCTTGACGATTTCTCCTGCATATCCGTTCGGGTAGAACTCCTCCTCAAAGTCAGCCATTCCATGATCAGCCAAAGAAGCAAAATACATCAGGAAGTTATGAGGTACTGGCCCATAAGATGCATGTGCATACCGCGCGCCGGTGACCGATATTGTGCTTTCTTTGAAGTGCTTGAAATCAGCATAGAAGAGCAATTTTAGCAGCTTGCTTTTTAGAATTCCTTCCCTTGAAAAAAAGAGCATAGCATTATAAAGTTTCTGCAGATCGATTCTTTTATATCCATTAAATTCACCGGGTTCACTATCACCTGCTTTAATCTCGATAGTGTTGTCCAGGGAAAAAGCCTCTTCTCCTATTTGCTTGAGACCATCCATAAGATGTTTCTTTTTTCTTTCATTGAATACATCTTTCGAGCTCTCTACTAGCTTCAACAGGGTTGAGGGTTCCATAGCCATTTTTAGAAGCTTTTCATGAGAATCCGTCTGTAGAGCCCCATTTTCATAACGGTTAATGGTGGCGATGCCTATGCCCAACAGTTTGGAAAGTTCAGCCTGACTTAAACCGTGCTCCTTCCTCCAGCGTCTGATGTCCTCAGGCTGAAGCATCCCGTGCTTCTCCCGGTACTTCCTATAAGCCGCATAAAAAGGATCCGGGGAAACATTAGGATCGATAACCTCTTCGCCACAACGTTTGCACCGGGAATACTCAACTTCAACGGTAACGTTTTCCCCGCGTACCTTCAAATCCTCTTCCCTTTTGACACGTTCAAATTCAGTTTCGTCCTCACAGCTCGTGCAAATACCCCGAATAGTGCCGCCCATCATCTTCCTGCCTCCTTTTTTTATTTAATAGCTGAATTATTTCTCTCCAAACGGGTAAGTCAGGGGACTGCTCGAAAAATGAAATGACATTACCCTTACCCACCTGAACCCTTTAATCTCAGTAAGCTTCAGTTTTATGTATACCTCACTCCCTTCAATTACAGTGCCGAATATCCAGACATCCCCTTTTTCATCCCGGTCCTGACACGGTCCATCACAATAGTCAGCTACCGACAAGTCCAGGATGACATCCTTAACATCCCTGAGAGTAAAGCCAAGTTCGGCTATACACTCATTATTTCCCCTGCGTGGTACCCAGTGCCATGATTCCTCCCCACCCAAGCCAACTGTCATAGCCTCCTTGACCTTGAACAGGAACTCTGCCACAGTTTCTCTGTCACTTGAGGGCATCCTCTTTAACCCTTTTCCTTCGCTATGATATATCAAATGATATCTTTTGTCAAGGACAACAGTATATATTTATCTTTTGATATATTACAGGGCTCAACATATAAGCGATTGCCGATTGTCTCATCAAATGAAGAAAGCAGCAAGCTGTGAGGAAACCCTCTAGCCTAAACGTTATGTCGTGAAGCGAGCTACCAGACCCACCATTTCCGTGACCTGGCATAATGCAAGCTCTAGCCGTCAGGTATCAAACAACCGTCTGTATGCATAATACACCGGAACAGGATTTATCCCTGTCTCCTCCGTCTTGAAAAAGGATCTGGAAACTTGGACATACAGATTGTAGGCAGCTTTGTGTAAAGCTATACATACATCAAAAACTTGGAGGTAATCTATAGAGATCTGATCACCAATGTTCATATTCTTCATCTTAGTGCGATTAAGATAGTCAGCATTGACTCGTCCACCATTATGGACTATGAGATGCCTCAGACGCTCGCCCTCGGTTATTGCATCAATCTCCTGGTCCGAAAGCTGCAAATCAAAATTAAACTCATCAAGAAAGAAGTCCATTTTCTCCTTTGCGCTTCGGCGCCCGACTTTATAAACAAAATCTTCCATCATGTGTTCAATAAGGCGCTCCCAGCTGCCCAACTTGATGATAGTATCCCATGTCACTTGCCTGTTTTTGCGCAAAATATTCGGCTGGACATTCAGCATCGTTCTGAGCGTATCCCCCAGGAACGCGTCGAAATGCGCAAATGCCATCGCAAGCTGCTGAGAATAAACCAACTTAGCAAAGTCAACATCCCATGGGTCTCGCCCTGAATGCCAGTTGCAAATTCCCATCATCAAAGTTGGGAGAAATGATTGCATAGCTGTATAAGTTTCAGGTTCTCTATCCTTCAGCAACTTTTCAAAATCCAATTCTTGGGTTTCTTCCACAGTCTGAGATGCGGCCTCAACAAATTTCTTCATAGTTTCTGTGATTTTGTCAGAGACATCCGGCGGAAGATTATTAGGGTAGTCCTCCAGAATATAAGCAGATTGGTGTGCAATGATTGCAGTCTGGGCCATGGACAGCTCAAAACTCAAGTAAACCTGTCTGTACTCGTTCCAATCCATTTTTGTTTCCACCTGATTTTTCAAGTTTAACAGCATCAGTTTTGGTGTTACTCTCCATTCTATGTCTTGTAATATCCAATGTCAACTGACACATCTAGCTTGGGACAAGATATTTCCACACTGGGATACATAGGAAATTCCCCCAATTTTCACCTCCCCACCTGTCTATGCTAGAATAAACGTGGCGTGCTAAGGACATACAGCACGCTAAAAATGTGTGGAGCACATACATCGAGGCAAGTAGTACAGGAGGTTAAACGATATGCCAAATAACAATGGGTTCGACCAGTTCCAGGGTTCTGCCGACTACGTGGCTTCGGAGCCCTTGAAAAACGCCGTTAATGTTTCCATAGCCCTGCAAAGGCCGCTGCTTATCCGCGGCGAGGCGGGCACAGGCAAAACCCTGCTCGCTCACAGCATCGCAAAGGGCCTTAATAAGAAACTCATAACCTGGTACGTCAAATCGACAACCAAGGCCCAGGACGGCCTCTACGTCTACGATACCGTCCAGCGCCTCAACGACAGCCGCTTCGGCGATAGGGACGTCTCCGACATAAGCCAGTACATAAAGCTGGGGAAACTGGGCGAGGCCTTCGTCGATGACGAACAGGTAGTGCTCCTCATCGACGAAATAGACAAGGCCGATCTGGAATTTCCCAATGACCTTCTCAACGAGCTGGATGTGATGTCCTTCTACATCCCCGAGACGGGCGAAACCATCGCCGCAAAGCATCGGCCCATCGTTATCATTACCAGCAATGCGGAGAAGGAATTGCCGGATGCCTTCCTGCGCCGTTGTATATTCCATTACATCGAATTCCCCGATAAGGAGACGATGGAGGAGATCGTCAGGGTCCACTACCCCAACATCCAGAAGGACCTCCTAAAAGAGGCCATAAAGACCTTCTACAGCCTCAGAGAGGTCGATGAATTCCGCAAGAAACCGTCGACAAGCGAGCTTCTGGACTGGATCAGGGCCCTGATCGCCGGAGGGAAATCTACGGACGAGATATCAAAGGAAGTTCCCTACGCCGGCGCGCTGCTCAAGAAAGAGGTCGACTACGACTACTTCCTCAGTCGCTACATGGCCCGCTCGGGGTCCGGCATTAGAGCACCCTGGAGATACTAACCTATGTTTGTAGACTTCTTCTTCATACTCAAAAGGGAAGGAGTGCCCGTCACACCGACGGAGTGGATGACCCTCATGGAGGCCCTCTCAAAGGGATACATCTCCAACCTCGAGGAATTCTATTACCTGGCCCGGGCGATCCTGGTAAAGAGCGAGACTTTCTTCGATCAATACGACGTCGCATTCCAGCAGTACTTCCAGGGCGTTGAAAACATCGAGGAAATCCGCGATGAGATCCTGGAATGGCTGGACACGCCCGGTAACGTGAGCGCACTTCTCTCCCAGGCAGATAACGCTGATGTAGACCAGATGGACCTCGACGAGCTCCTCGAGGAACTCGAGAAAAGGATGGAAGAGCAAACGGAGCAGCACGATGGCGGCGGCTACTGGATCGGGAGAGGAGGCCACAGCCCCTTTGGCCACTCGGGACGACACCCTGCGGGTATCAGAATCGGTGGCGAGTCCCACGGACGAAGCGCTATCCAGATCGCCCAGCAGCGGAAATTCAAGAACTACCGTTCGGATATGGTGCTCGATATCCGCCAGATAAAGGTTGCGTTGAGGGGCCTGCGGGAACTGGGCAGGCTCGGACCGGAAGACGATCTGGACATAGAAAAGTCGATCGATGCCACTGCTCAGAACGCGGGTGAGATCGAGTTAAAGTGGAGAGCAAGCCGTGTAAACACGACAAAGCTCCTGCTACTGATGGACACAGGCGGTTCAATGACTCCATTTGCCGATGTGTGCAGCCGACTGTTCAGCGCCGCCTATTCGATCTCTCACTTCAAAGACTTCCAGTACTACTACTTCCACAACTGCATCTACGACAACGTCTACCAGGACATGGAGCAGAGTGAAGCGGTCAGCACAAGCTCGTTGCTGCACAACCTAGGCAAAGACTATAAGGTGGTACTGGTAGGTGACGCACGAATGGCACCCACTGAGCTAACGCATCGATACGGGGCAATTTATTACTACGAAAGAAATGAGCAGCCGGGGATATGGTGGCTTAAACAGATTGCAGAGCACTTTACTCACTGCGTATGGCTGAATCCGGAGGAATTTGTCTTCTGGGGGCACCCCACGGTTCAGATGGTCGCCAAGCTATTCCCGATGTATCCTCTGACTGTCGAAGGAATCAGCGAGGCTGTCAAGAAACTCGTGGCCAAGAGATAAAAAAACTAGCTCAAACAGGGCGTCGCACTGATGGAGCCCGACTTCTCCCTCCCTCCCTGACAAACAACAACGCGACAAACGCTGCAGCAGCAAATGCCGCCCATAACATAAAAGGTGCACCAAGACCTATTGGACTAAGGCTGGTTCCCGCAGGAGACCCTCCTGCACGACCAAACCGCTGCCAGGTCATGATAAACCCCATAGCTGTGCCTGTATATGCTGCCCCCACTTCATCGAGTTCCATAGTCACGCTCTGGCTCGTGGCCATAAAAGCATCCCTTCCTACTCCGACAATGATAACCAGCAACCACACTACCCAACTGGTCGTCACTGAAAGCACCCCCACCCCCACCACGGTGGCAATGAGCACCGGCACAAGCAAAACTTTCCTCGAGCCAAATCGCCCGGATAGCGAGGAAAGCGGGATTGCCATCATCATGCTGACAGCATGAAAGGTTGCCAGTGCACCATCGGCTGCAACGCCGGGCCATCCACTGTCTCGCAAATACATGGGGATGTAGCCGAGCACCGAGTTAATACAACCTGTATAGAACACCAGAACTAGAGCCATCATCCACACGTTCTTGGTCTTGATTATCTCTACCAACGTGCTGCGCATAGACCACTGCCCGGTAGAGCGGGTTGATGAAGTCAGACCATACTTCTTTTCGGCAAGATACCACAGTCCCGCTATCGGAACTGACAAAGCCCCATATAGAAAGAGCACTCGTTCCCATCCGCCGAGCACAGGGGAAAGCACCGTCGCACTCAACATCGACGCAAGGATAAACCCAAATGCCATACCTGTAGCCATGATACCGTTAGCAGTGCCCAGACTTTTGCCCGAGAAGTACACGGCTATGGTCTTCTGCAAGTTCATGGGAATGGTCGCGCTCATAAAACCAAACAGGAATACAGTAAGTGTGAGAGTTGCGAAATCAACCGATAACCCTCGGAGGGCCCCAACGACCCCAGCCAGTACACAAAAAGGAGGGAGAAGCTTACCGACGCCTTTCCGGTCCGCAAGGCTGCCAGCCAGCATAGCAATCAGTACCCCCGGTAGCTGAACCATCCCCCAGATTGTACCGATCTCAAGCTTGCTCAAACCAAGGTCTCGCGATATCTCATCAAACAGGGGTGGCATGGCCATCATGGGGATAGCCACAATACAGGCAGCGCTTGCGGCGACAAGCGCCGCCAGGTACCACTTGTTCGGCTCGTTCATCGTTTCTCTTGCAGTGCTCATAAGAAGGGCACTCAATAACGCACTGTACCCGAACCACAATAGTAATCCTTGTACAGCGCCCCCACTATGATAAATCTTGTCCTCACTAAAGTCAAAGCTACGCGTCAAGTCATCTAAAATGTAACCGAAGAGATATTGGTTGGGTCATATAAA
>JBKGZM010000033.1:0-20500 GCA_046545575.1 Dehalococcoidia bacterium | reverse complement strand
TGCCCTGATTTCGGGAATTCGTGCCTAAATTCCCTGAAAATGCAGGAAGTCGGGATTAGCAGTTATGGAAAGAGATCGGTTTCATGAACTCGTTGATGAGGCTCTGGCGGGACTGCCGCCGGAGCTGAGTGAGAGGCTGCAGAATGTCGCCGTGATGGTAGCGGATTGGCCGACGCGAGAGCAAATGGGTAAAGTAGGGATAAAACGCCGGCAGGACCTCCTGGGGCTGTACGAAGGTGTGCCGCTTACTAACCGTGGGCACGGCTATACCATGGTCTTACCTGACCAGATTACCATCTTCCAGAAGCCCATCGAGATGCACTGCCGCTCTGAGGATCGGGCGATAGTACGGCAAATCCAGCGCACAGTGCAGCATGAGATAGCCCATTACTTCGGTATAAGCGATGCGAGGCTGAGGGATATGGGTCGATATTGATAGCGGGGGTTCAAATGGAGAAAATCAATGCAGGAATA
This sequence comes from Dehalococcoidia bacterium, assembly GCA_046545575.1. Taxonomy (GTDB): domain Bacteria; phylum Chloroflexota; class Dehalococcoidia; order SZUA-161; family SpSt-899; genus JAGXOF01. The sequence continues at coordinate 20,026 of JBKGZM010000033.1, read as the reverse complement.
CTGAACGTCACCGGTTACATCGGAATCGATCTGGCGAGGCTGTTGCACCATCATCCGGGTGTTAACCTGGTGTCTGTGACCGGCAGGAGTGCTGCGGGGCAGAGACTGGAAGAGGTTTTCCCTCACATGGCCGATGCTGACCTGATGATCGAAGAAGAGCTCGGCGATGTGGATTTTGCGTTTTCAGCTCTGCCTCATGGCGCAAGCGCTCAGTCGGTGGTGGACCTTCTGGAGCAGGATGTGAAGGTAATCGACGTAAGTGCTGACTTCCGGCTCAAGGACGCGGATGAATATGAGAGCTGGTACAATGTTACTCATCCTGCGCCGGAGTTGTTGAATGAGGCGGTTTATGGTTTACCGGAACTCCATCGTGCCGAGGTTGCAGAAGCCCGGCTGGTGGCCAATCCGGGGTGTTATCCGACCGGGGCCATCCTTGCCCTTGCTCCTGCGGTGGCAGAGAGTCTGGTGAATCCTGATGTGATCATCGACAGCAAGAGCGGAGTCTCTGGAGCTGGCAGGGCGCTTGCCCTGAAAACTCATTATGCGGAGGCCAATGAGAATACCGCTGCCTATGCGCTTCAAGGTCACCGGCATTTGCCTGAGATCGTGCAGGAGCTCCAAGGCCAAACTGAGGTCAGGATTTCCGCGTCCTTTGTGCCTCACCTTGTGCCGATGACCCGTGGTATATTGAGTACATGCTACGCAATTTTGAAGAAAAGCGCTGATGCGGAGACGATCAGGAATGTTTATCGTGATTTCTACCGTGACGAGCAGTTTGTCCGCGTTGTTGACAACCCGCCCGGTACCAAATACACCTGGGGGAGTAATCTCTGCCTAATCCATCCCACCGTTGATGAGAGGACGGGCAGGCTGGTCGTAATAAGCTGCATCGACAACCTGGTGAAGGGTGGGGCGGGGCAGGCAGTGCAGAACATGAATCTGATGCTCGGCTTCCCTGAAGGGATGGGCCTGGAAGCACTGCCGGTATATCCCTAGGAAACTAGATCCACGGGAACAGCTGTGTTTTTATAAGCTCGAAGTTGCGCTTGACTCTGTCAGCTCCCTTTACGATATCCATATGTCCTGGAAGCAGGTACTCAACATGCTGCTGTGATAGTCCCTCGATGCTTTGCTTGAGTTGATTCCCGCTTCCTCCGGGGAGGTCTGTCCTGCCTACGCTCCCGTTGAAAATTACATCACCGCAGATCAGGATACCTTCTTTTCTGCAATAGAAGCAGATGCTATCCAGTGAATGCCCGGGTTTCTGGAGTAGTTCAAACTCCAAATTGCCAGTGTTTAGTTTTTCATCTAGGTAGCCGTCTTCCTTTAGCTCAAATGACGGCATTCCAAAGAAGTTCGATACCTTGGTTACTGTGGTATCGAAGTGCTGGCGCTGCAGTTGATGAAGTAGTATCCTGGCACCGGACATATTCTTGAGTGCCTCGTCCGCCCAGCAATGATCGCCGTGGAGGTGGGTATTGGCTACGATATCGATATCCTCGGGGTTGATACCGTCCCTTTTCATGTCCTCCACAAGTGCAGGCAGAGCCTGCTCGAGCCCCGGATCGAAAAGCACTGTGGTGTTGTCTTTAATAACATACGTGTTGGAATCCAGCATCTGGTGTTCGGGGTAGTAGAACAGATTGTCGGTCAACTTCATAAATTCGCACTCCTATCAAAAATGTTTTCGAGGCATCTTGTCAAATGCGCTCACCGTTCCATTATAAAGGGCTCAAGGGCAACCCCGCAACCGGTCAGCGTTTCCAGTGATTCTTTCAAGGGGGCTATTGTTGGTCTCTCATGTAGGTGAATTAGGTGAGAGTCACATTTGCAGTCGGATGCCCCGAAACCTTTAACAGGGACACTGGCTCGCGGCAGGGCACAGGCAGCTTGAGCGAACTGGCATTCCATCCGCTGTGAGGTAATGGTATACCATATCTCCATAATTTTTGCCTGTTCCAGTAGATAGTCGATGTGCCAGTGTAGGTTCCTTTTCTCTTGCAGGTATCGGTTGATTCGTTGGGAAAGCCCGCCAAGTGCGCTGCCCATGTACAGATAGTACCCTGCTGGAAACAGGAACGGCCCCAGTCTTCCTACCATGATGGTACTCTCCTGGTGAAGCTCCATAACAAGGACATAGCTTCCCTTCTGCACGCTCTTATTGTAGAACCGCTGGTACAGAGACGTCAAAGTCTGCAACTGTTAATACCAACCCTTCGACTGTGTTATACTGTTAAAACAACTCAACTATGGGCTCAGGGGGTGAGTACCATGACCGGTTACGAAGAAGTCGAGAAAAGGATTGAGCATCTGCGGGAGCAGATCAACCACCATAATTACCGTTACTACGCGCTTGATAGCCCGGAGATAAGCGATGCCGAGTATGATGGATTAATGCGTGAACTCCAGAATCTTGAGGCTGGACATCCCGAGCTGGTTACCCCTGATTCTCCTACCCGGCGTGTAGGTGCTCCGCCGGTTGAGGAGTTTGGAGTAGTGGAACACCCCGTACCTCTTTTGAGTCTGGGGAATGCATTCAACTCCGATGAGCTGAGGGCTTGGTACAACAGGGTTGTCAGGATGCTGGGACATGAGGACTTTGATCTGGTTTGTGAACTAAAGATGGATGGCCTGGCGGTGGCCCTGACCTATGTTGACGGCGTCCTTACGACCGGGGCCACGAGAGGTGATGGCTACAACGGTGAGAATATAACGCAAAACCTGAAAACAATTCGTAGTATACCTCTTAGAGTGGGTTCAGATGCCCCTCGCAGATTCGAGGTCAGGGGGGAAGTTTACCTGTCCAGGAAAGGGTTTGAGGAGGTGAATAAGGAGAGAGAGGAACGGGGAGAGCAGCTCTTTGCCAACCCGCGCAATGCTGCTGCTGGTTCGGTGAGGCAGCTTGATTCCAGAGTGACCGCTAGGCGCCCTCTGGATATCTATATCTATGGATTGGGTTATGCCGAAGGGTCTGTGCCGGATACTCATTGGGAAACGATGGAGTATCTTAAGTCATTGGGGTTCAAGACAAATCCCAACAATGCTCTCTTTAGTAATCTTACGGAAGTGGAGAATTACTATCATCGTTGGCTTGAGGAGCGGGAACAACTACCATACGAGGCTGACGGTGTGGTAGTGAAGATCAACCAGTTCGCGTTACAGCAGGAATTGGGGTTTGTGGGACGCGAACCCCGGTGGGCTATTGCCTACAAGTTCCCTGCAGTTCAAGCTACAACCAAACTTTTGGATATTGGCATTAATGTGGGGCGCACGGGCTCGATTAATCCCTATGCCATTCTGGAGCCGGTGACTGTAGGTGGTGCAGTGGTGAGGAGAGCTGCTCTCCACAATGAGGAGGATATCCATCGCAAAGATATCCGCATCGGCGACACGGTAGTGGTTCAGCGGGCTGGCGATGTGATCCCCGAAGTGGTCTCACCTGTTACCAGTACTCGAACAGGGGAAGAGAAGGTATTTTCCATACCCTCTCACTGTCCGGTGTGTGGCTCAGATTTATTCAGACCGGAGGAAGAGGTTATGCTCCGGTGCCCGAATGCGGCCTGCCCTGCCCAGGTTTATGAATTGCTAAAGCATTTTGTATCCCGTGGGGCTATGGATATAGACCAGATAGGGGAGAAGCTGGCTGCTGCCTTACTCGATGCCGGGCTGGTCAATGATGTAGCTGACCTTTATTCCCTAAAACATGAGGACCTGCTCAAGCTGGAGAGAATGGGTGATAAGAGCGCATCCAACGTGCTGGACTCAATTGAGAAGAGCAAAGAAAGGCCTCTATCGAGAGTCATTTTCGCGCTTGGTATCCGGTATATAGGCTCGGAAATGGCGGATATTCTGGAAAGCGCATTTGGTAGCATGGACAATTTGATGAGGGCAACGGAAAATGATTTGCTCGCTGTTTCCGGTATTGGGCCAAAAGCTGCGAAGAGTGTTGTAACGTTTTTCAGTCAGGAGCGTAATTGCCAGATCGTCGAGAAGCTGAGAAAGGCTGGACTCAGGTTGGAATCTGAGGTCGAGAAACCCCGGGAGCAGCCGCTGGCAGGGCAGGAAATCGTGATCACGGGGAGACTGGAAACGTTTACCCGTGAGCAGGCCGAGGAAAAGGTAAAGGATCTAGGAGGCAAGGCTGGTAGCTCCGTTACCAAGAAGACCACCTACCTTGTGGCGGGTGCAGATCCGGGCTCCAAACTGGATAAGGCTCAGTCTTTAGGAACTCGAGTCCTGAGCGAGGAGGAGTTTCTACGGCTTGTGGGGATGGGCGACTGAGCATATTGGGTCGAGTTTTGCTTCCGGGTTTTCCTTATTCAGTAAGTCATGAAACTGGGCAGGAAAGTAGCGATTTCAGGGAAGGCCAGCAGTAGTATTGTAGCCACTATCAGCGCGCCCAAGAATGGGAATATACCTTTGAATATCGTGGTAAGAGGGACGTCCTCAGCTACTCCGCTAACGACGTACGCATTGATACCCACAGGAGGGGTAATTGTGCCCATCTCTGCGACCAGCACAATAATGATGCCAAACCATACAGGGTCGTAGTTCAGAGCCAAAACCACCGGATAAACGATAGGGACTGTAAGCACGATCAGCGCGAAGGCATCCATAAAGCAGCCCCCTATCAGGTGGATAAAAACTATTATAGCCATAATGGCTATTGCGGGAATGGGGAGATTGCCCGCCCAGTCGGACAGGACAAACGGGATTTTAGTTACGGCTACGAACTTGCCGAAAATCATAGCGCCGGCCACAATTAACATGACCATACAGGTGATTAGTAGTGCGTCTTTGGCGGCATTAACAAATCCCCGCCAGCCCATTTCTCTCCTCACCAATGCGATTATAAGGGCCCCAGCGGCACCCGCGCCTCCGGCCTGGGTGGGGCTGAACCATCCGAGGAATAACCCTGCCATTACCATGATAAACAACACAAGCATTTCAGTAACCCCGCTAAGTCCTGTTACTTTTTGTTTGAGGGTTGTTGCAGGTCCTGCTGGACCAAGGGCAGGGTTACGCCAACAGAGGATGATAACTGTTATGATAAAGAGCGAGGCGAGGAGTATACCAGGAAGAACACCAGCTATAAAAAGCTCACCTATAGCTTGCTGGGTCAATACACCATAGACAATAAGTAAGGCACTTGGGGGTATAAGTATACCAAGGCTTCCTGCTGAGGTAACACATCCAGTAGCGAGCGTATCCCCATAGCCGTGTCTTTGCATTTCCGGCAGGGCTACTCTAGCCATGGAAGCGGCAGTAGCATTGGTTGATCCACAGATAGCGGAGAATCCCGCACATGCCCCTACAGTGGCTATCGCCAATCCGCCGCGCATTTGCCCGAATATTGAATAAGTCGCATCATAGAGTCTCCTGCTGATCCCCGCTTCGAATGCTATGGTCCCCATAAACACAAACATAGGGATGACCGTAAGGGAGTAAGATGAAAAGTTCTCGAATATCTCTACTGCCAGCAGTTCGAACCCGGCACCCGGTGAAACCAGGTAAGCAAAGCCAGCAAAGCCGACCAGAGCCATGGCAAAGGCCACTGGCATCCCCAGAGCAAAAAGCAAGAGAAGAACTACAACCCCTATAATGCCAATAGTGATAAGACTCATGTTCTCTTTACCTCAATTAGCGACCTTAGAAATTGCCCTAGTAAGAGCAAAAAAACTGGTACACAGGCCACAGCTACTCCATAAACAAAGGGGACAAACGGAAGGTTTAGTGTGAGTGACAGCTCGCCAGCAGCTTCGAGCGCGTGAGCATATAATATAGTCCGCCAGATGATCAGGACGAAAAGCACCATACTGAGTAGTGAAGTGATACAGGATAGAATCCTCTGGACTCTTGCTGGTACCCGCATAAGGATAAAATCAACCCGGATATGACGTCCCACAAGGTAGGTCTTTGCTATGGCGAAGGCAGCAATGAAAACCCCCAAGAAGCTCACTATCTCGACTGCTCCAGGGACAGGGGACTTAAACAGCTTGGCACCAACTATATCGACTGTGACGAAGGCGAGCATTGCCACGAGTGCTATGAGAGCTACCCAGTTAAACCACTCGCTCAACTGGCTTGTGAACCTTTCGAAACCATTTAACGCACTATCCATAATCTTTGTCTTTCCCTGTTAAGGGAGTACCCCGAATTCAGAGTACTCCCTTAATAATTCAAACAGTGTTCAGCCTTTCGCCTCTCTACTTATTTAGTATCTCCGATTCAACTGTTTCTATACACTCCTCTTCTGTTGGTTGATTCGCGATATGATACTCGGTGCGCTCTTCAACATACTCCATGTACTCCTCTGCTGGGAGTCCCATGGCTGTTTTTTCCTCTATGTAGTTCTCCAATACAGGCTGAAGCGGTTCCTCCCATAAAGGCCTTTCTTCTTCAGGAATCTCGATATATTCCCTTCCCTCAAGTCCCTGGAAATATTCCAGTCCAAGATGATCCAGGTAGACCCATGTCATAGCCTGTAAGTCACGGAATTCCTCACTTGTTTCGGTGAATATCTCCTGAATATCGGCTGGCAGGGAATTCCACTTATCCTTGTTCATTACCACACACTGGCAACTTGAGGCAGAAACGGGCAACTTGGTAACGTAGTCGACCACTTCAGCGTGCTTCCAGCCATGGAGCGTGTCCAGGTAAGCGAAGTTTGCGTCTACTACGCCCTTGGATAAGGCCTCATAGGCCTCCCCCATTTCCATAGCTCGTGGAGTGCCACCCCAAGCCTTAACAACCTCAGCGGAGGTTCCGCTGGACCGTATAACCATTCCCTTCAGATCTTCTGGTTTACTTACTTTAACATTGCTCTGGAAAACGGCGTGGCCTGGCCCATGCATATAGAGCACATGTGTGTCGTCGAACTCCTCCGGCTCGAAATGCCTGTAGAAGTCATCGTATACCTGGCCGTTTACCCACGCATTCGGCACTTCTCTGGGTAGCTCAAAGAGCTCACTGGCGGGGAAACGTCCGGAAACATAAAGGGGGCATGTCATAGCCATATCAGTTATTCCCTGGACTGTTCCCTGATACATCTTGGGACCTGAGACCAGAGAGGAGCCGTAAAAGGTGATCTCTACCCGCCCATCGGTACGCTCATTAATGACATCACAGAACTTCTGGTTAGTTACCCCATGTGGGTGGGCATCGGGGAATAGTCCACTGAAACCGAGCTCTATAACCTCGGGTGCCGCTTCTGTCTCGGTCGGCGCTGCTGTTTCTTCTCCTGTCTCCTCTGTTGGAGTACAGGCGGTCACAAGTGGGAGTGCTGCTAGCACCAGCAAACAAACACTCACCAGTATTGCTAATTTGACTCTCATACATTCCTCCTTCTATTGTGATATTACGGACTTGAGTCTATGAAATGTACTATCCATTTAAAAACTGGCTTCGGATTTTGGTTTTTCACCTCCCTTCTTCCTTACGAATGTGTCGGATACGTTATATTGCAATTTTATCTAAGTCTATCAAAGGGTGAAATAGTTGTCAAGGCTTCTCGCTTGTTCCATTCATACTCTATATTTTATGATTGCTTTCCTGAGGGATATCCCTCTATCTGATCATAGTTCAGTGGACGGCTTCTCCTGTGTCTCCACACGCCCCAGCGATAGCATACCGGATAACGTAGCTCGCACATTGGCTTACATGTACAAATCAAACCCTACTTTCCCCCAGGTGGGTTGGATCCCACCTGGGGAAGTAGCTTCACCGAATTGACATATTCAACTTGACCTTTAAACTGGCTTGAATGCCGATCTTAGCGACTAAGACACTTCAATCCGCAAGTTCCTCCAGTTGAGTAGTTACCATCTGTGCATACAATTGCGTCTTCGCAAAATGCGTTAGAGCATTGCCCCAAAGAGCCATTTGCTCATTAACGGATGCACCTTCTACTCCAGCCAAATTGGCAAGGGCAGCCCTGTCCATGCCAAACCTGTACTCTGGCCCAAGCTTCGTCCCTCATTGCCTGCTGGTCATCCAGCCCTCTCTACGAGCCGTATGCCCCAACTAAGTCAGGTGATTCTTTATACCGTTCCTCCTGAACCAGTTGGATAATCTTCCCTCCTTGTACGGGAACCATTATCCGTATAAGTAATGCATTTATGGGACTTTATTGCTCAACTTCATAATCCGGGACACTGGCAGCATCGAAACATTTGCCGGCGTTAAATGATTCATCTGGACTCCAGGCGCACGCACCAAACAGGAGGCTATAAGCATCGTATCCCAACATTTGCAGGAGAGCCGTTGTCTGACCTGACCGAGATCCTGTGTAACAGTACACGTATACCGGCGCATCAGGGTTAAGTATGTCGAGATTATCAGTTAGGGTGAAGAAGTCGACAGGAATCGCGCCGGGAATGTGCCCTGTAGCATAGTGATCCGGCTTGCGAAGGTCGATGATGGTCATATCCGAACCCTCAGCAATCGCTGTACTCAGCTCAGCCGCGGTGATATACTGGGGCGAAACGGTGGCAGCTGCCGCTGCAATTATATCATCCGGGTTATCTGAGGAGGTGTTGTCCAGCTCCGGGGAGCTATAGGTCTCGGTGGCCTCGTTGGCTGTGGTCTCAACTTCATAGTTGCCCTGGTCTCTATCGGGCTCAAACCGGTGGTAGTATACATCTGGGTTGGTTGACCAGGAAGACATTCCAGACGTAAGGTTCCGGACATTGTAACCAAGGATGCCAAGCACTGATGCCCCAAATTCAGCCTTCTGACCGGCGTAGCAATGGACCACAATACTCTCGTCTTTGGGGAGCGTTGCCAGTTCACTGAAGTCAACGTTGATTGCACCAGGAATGTGCCCTGTAGCATAATGTTCCTGACTGCGAAGGTCGGCGATATACGGAGCCTCTCCTGAAGTAATCTCCTCGTAGAGGTCTGTGGCTTTAAGCTCCCCAGCCTTGTTAGGCAGGTACTCCGTAATAGCATCCTTAACTACACCAAATTCTGTTTTTTCCACACAAGCAGTCAATAAAGACGATACCGCCAGAACAGCTACTAATAAAACTAGTAATAGCTTTTTCATGTTTACTGTTCTCCTTTCATTTTACTCGTTTAAATCTACATCGAATATGGACGAGACTCTATTCTACATACACACCTCCTCTTACATAAACATTTCACGTTTCTAAGGGTTCTCTTCTCAGATATTTTTCGGCACTCATACACACACCTCCAAGGCTAACTATATGCCCAAGGTTAACTATTCACCTAACCCGGACAAGCCGGAACCAAAGATTTCAAAGTAGGCATGAGTTTACAAATTCCTTTGCCATTTTGCGCAAGATTTAACGGTTTACGGACTAAAGTACCTGTTATTTGAACTTATTATACAACAGTTTTCATGATTGTCAAGGATTAGTCCGAATTGCCTCGGGTAATTCAAGGGACATGTAGCTAGTGGTTGCTTAGATTAATAGCCGTAACGGATTCTGGCTTTAAAACCTGTAATGATAATGCGTATAACTAAGCACTAGCTTTGTTAGATTTTGGTCTTAATCTTGGGGAATTCTGGTAACAGTTTTGCTCCAGATAAACTCCTTGACCTCTTCGTCTGACCTGAATTTTTGCATGTCGTAGTGTTCATAGTGAACGATTTCATCGAGTTCCCTTCGGAATGGAGCCCGCTCTCGTACCGGGCGAAGCGCCTTGTCGCTTTTTTCCTTTTCTTCGTCAGGGTACCCCAACGGTACAATATGGTCAATAGTATATACATCGGGAATACCGAGCAACTTCCTGAGTTGTGTTTCCCTTGACTCGGTTTGCATTGTTCCCCAGGCCGTTGCCAGACCAAAGCTTGCTGCGGCCAGTTGTAGTGTGTAGATGGTAACAGCCAAGCTCTGACGGAGCAGTGTTTCTCTGTCAAGGTGAGCTGGATATGTTTCCTCCAGCCGTCGGTCCCCACAGACTACGATGAGGACCGGCGCTGTGTGCAGGTGCGGTTGAACTGCTACTGCCCAATAAATGGTCGGATCGGCTTCTCCTGCTTCCTTATATTCCGATACACAGGCTTGCGTTATACTCCTCTTTGTCGCATCATCTTGAACGACGATAAACTCCCATGGCTGTGAGTTTCCTGCTGAAGGCGGATGCCGAGCTGCTTCAAGCACCTTCTCCAAAACTCCCTTCGGCACTGGATCAGAGGTAAACCTACGGAAGCTTCTTCTTTTCTTGACAGTTTCGAGAAAATCGTCGTATCTCATCATAGCGCTTCTTCTAGCCTCCTCGTTAGTTTATGTTCTTCGCTTGGCAATTTTATAACCTCACAGATCATGGGATGAGAGATATAATATAATGAGCTTGCATAAGTGTATCATGAGGTGGTAGGGGTGTCAAGGTGTGTTTTGGCCCTGATCTGTGGCGAATGTGACGGCAAGCAGCTTCGAATGATCTTCACCTGGGATGGACTTTGTGGCACATGAGTTTGTGAATTGGGAGGATTGCGCTACTGAGCTATTGCATATCCTCACTCTAGGCTATTATAATAATGAATAAACGCTTAACGCAGTGAAGGGGGTTTACGCATGCGCAGGTTAAAAAGAGTTGGACTATCGTTAGTGGTGGTGGTGTTTATCTTGTCAATTGCAGGTGTGGGCCCGGCAATAGCTCAGCAGCCTGAGAGGGATATATCGGTCACTACTACCTACCCTCATGTAGTTGTTCCTCTTGCAGAGGCCGAAAGTGTGGTTCAGTTCTCTGTGACCGTAGCTAACGAAGGAACTGCAGCGGAGGAGGTGAACCTTTCGGCATCTGCCCCTGAAGGATGGAAATACCAGTTCGAGTCCGGGTATCCTAAGAAAATCGTGCGTGCAGTATACCTTCCTCCCAAGGAAGAGGATGAGGAGAACTTCAAGCAGGAATTAACCCTCAAGGTTACACCTCCATCGGAGGTTGAATCCAGGGATTATCAATTTACTGTTAACGCAGCCAGTGAGGATGGCGAGGTTTCGGACTCTGTCCCGATTACGCTTACTTTTTCAGGTGAGGCGGCCCCGAGTGAACCTGCAGGGGTGGAGCTAAGCACTGATTCCACAACTTTGGAGCAAACTGCTGGGAACGATTTCGAGTTCTCCATCAGCGTCAAGAACGAGGGAGAAGAAAGCCGCCGCTTTGAATTTCGATTGGAGGCAAGTGGCTCAGAAACGCAATTGGAGGGATGGACAGGCTATCTTACCAAGGGATATGAGAGTACCCGTATACAGGACCTCAAAATAGATGCAGGTTCTACTGAAACCATAAAGCTTCATCTCGACCCTCCGTCAGGGGTTCAGGCAGGGGAGTATCCGGTAAACTTCAAAGCAAGCTCCGGTGATGTGAGTGATACCATTGAGGTTAAGGCAGTCATAACGGGCACCTATGAGCTTTCGTTGACTGCCCCTGAAGATGGGCGTCTAAATACAAGCGCGACAGCTGGTAAAGCTACAACGGTGTCTTTGCAACTTGAGAATCGAGGATCAACTGCCCTTGAGGATATTTCCTTCTCAGCATTGAATATGCCCGAGGGATGGGATGTAACCTTTAGTCCCGATAGCATAGATACCTTTGAAGCTGATGAAACGAGGACAATTAAGGTTGATATAAACCCGGGTAGCAATACGATAGCCGGCGACTACATGATTGAGCTTAAAACTTCCAGTTCACAGAGCAGTGACAGTGTGGACTACAGGGTGACCGTTGAGACACCTACTGCCTGGGGCTGGGTGGGTGTTGCCATTGTGGTTATCGTGATTGCCGGGCTGTTTGCCATATTTGCTCGCGTAAGGAGGCGGTAGTTTGGCACCGGTTGTGGAAACCATAAACCTGACCAAGACATACGATGGCACCACGGTGGTGGATAAGCTGAACCTCAGCGTGGAGGAGGGTGAGATATTCGGTTTCCTGGGACCCAACGGTGCCGGGAAAACGACCTCCATCCTCATGATCCTGGGCCTCACGGAACCTACGGAGGGGGTGGCGAGGGTTCAGGGATATGATGCTACCAGGGAGCCGTTGAAGGTCAAGAGGATAGCTGGATATCTCCCGGAGAACGTCGGTTTCTACGGCGACATGACCGCCAGGGAGAATCTGCGTTATGTTACCCGGTTAAACAGGATACCGGATAAGGTGGCAGAACAGAGGATCGAGGATGCCCTGGCCTCGGTTGGCCTCTCACAGGCAGTGGAACAGGAGGTGGGCACGTTCTCCAGGGGGATGAAACAGCGTCTGGGCATTGCCGATGTTTTGATCAAGGATCCCGCGCTTGTGTTTCTGGATGAACCCACTCTGGGCATTGATCCCGATGGGGCGAACTATATTCTGAACCTCATAGTGACGATGGCCCGAGAGAGGGGAATAAGCGTTGTGATTTCGTCCCATTTCCTCCACCAGGTGCAGAGGATATGTGACCGCGTCGGCATAATGTCTAAAGGGCATATGGTAGCTGAGGGTTCTATCCAGCGTCTGGGACAGGAGATTTTGAGTGGCGGGCAGAACCTGCTCGAGGTTCGGGTCTCTGAAATGAATGACCAGGTTTTGGAACGGATTAAGGCCGTTGAAGGCGTGAAGGAAGTCAAACCCGATGGCGCTGTTAGCCGTATAAGCAGCGACAGGGATGTGAGCGAAGCCATCTCCAGAGCTATTTTTGATAGCGGAGTTGTGCCCACTCAGATAAGGAGCCAGGATTATACCCTGGAAGAGTTGTATATGAGGTACTTCCGCGAGGAATAAGGATCAAAAGCTTTTGGGGGGATAAATGAGAGCAGTTTTCTGGAAAGAAGTAGCGGACTACTTTGGTAGCTGGCGATTCGTTATACTTTTTGGCATAATCCTGCTTGCTGCATTTTATGCCACATATACTGCCGCTCAGACCATAGTAAGTAATGTTCAGGAAACCCCTACCGAGTTTGTCTTCTTGCGGCTGTTCACCACCAGTGGTGGCGGGCTGCCCTCTTTCATCTGGTTCCTGAGCTTTTTTGGCCCCCTGATAGGGATAATCTTCGGATTCGATGCCATAAACAATGAGCGATCACAGGGGACACTGAGCAGGATCGTTTCCCAGCCGCTCTTTCGAGATGCGATAATCAATGGCAAGTTCCTGGCTGGGCTGGCGGCCATTGGTATCATGCTGGCGAGCATTCTGCTTATTATCTCGGGATTCGGATTGAGGATGATAGGGGTTGCTCCCGGTGGGGAGGAGATAGCGCGTCTCTTGATTTTTTTCGTGGTGAGCCTGATTTATGTAGGGTTCTGGCTGGGTCTGGGAATCCTCTTCTCGGTGTTGTTCAGCCGGACCACAACCTCAGCGTTTGCCGCTATCGCGATATGGATAATATTTGCATTGTTCATTTCCATGATCGCCGGAGTTATAGCCGACCGGGTTGCTCCTGTGACCGACCAGACCGATACACAGCAGGTGCTCGAGAACCGTGAGATTCGTGATAATGTCATGAGGATTTCTCCCACTACCCTATTTGAGGAAGCTACTGGGACCATACTTAATCCCAGTACCAGGACTTTGCGTTCGTTGGTGACGAGGGGCGAGGTTGCCGGTATGGTTCCCGGGCCTCTGGCATTGGGCCAGAGCTTGAGGCTTGTATGGCCTCATTTGACGGCGCTTATAGCTCTTATTGTTATCTGCTTCAGCATCTCGTACGTGAACTTTATGAGGCAGGAGATAAGAGCGGGTTAAGGGATAGTGTGTGGTGTGCTACCCGAAAATCCTTTCCGGGTACCATAGCCCTTTTTCCGCGTTGAGGCGGATCACTCCCAGAAACTTGTTGTCTTGAGAATAGACGCGGCAATATTGGTTATCGGGATAGGGTGTTCCCTCATCGGCTGAGGGGAAGGGGTGTCCGTAGGTTAGCTCTTCCTCAGTTGATGAACTGATGACCATAGAGGGGAGATGGGACACGGCGGCGTCGAGGGGGTTAACTATATTTCCCCATTCTCCCTTTCTAAAGGCCTCTTCAAGAGTTGGAATGGATACAGCATCACCGATGTGGAAAGGTCCGTTTTCGGTTCGCGTCAGTTCTTTTTGGTAGGCTTTATACCCCGTTGCCTCACCAAGGTCATGGGCAATCGATCGAATGTACGTTCCCTTGCTACACTCGATTTCCAGCGTTAGCGCGGGATTTTGCCAGTCCAGCACCTCTATCCTGAAGATTTGCACCTTTCTTGGTTTCCTCGGTATCTCTACCCCGGCACGTGCTAGCCGGTAGAGCGGTTTTCCCCGGTGCTTTATCGCACTGTGCATCGGAGGCGTTTGTTCTATAAACCCCTGGAATTTCTTGAGGTTCTCCTTGATGTGATCCAGGGTAAGGGAGTCGGTATTGACTTCGTGGGTAATTGAACCGCTGGCATCATAGGTAGTTGTAGCGCAACCGAATGCTATTTTTACCTGGTAGGTCTTGGGTGAGTCCATTAAGAAGTTTGCTAATTTGGTTGCACGTCCGAGAAGAATGAGTAAGACCCCTGTGGCATCCGGATCAAGCGTTCCTGAGTGTCCTGCTTTTTTAGCACCGCTCAATTTCCGAACCAGGGACACAACCTGGAAAGAGGTCTTGCCCTGCGGTTTATTTACGTTTATGACGCCGTCAATAGTCTGTCTCAATGCTCTTGACTATTCGTCGTGATTTGTTGCTATCTGGTCGATTACTTGAATGAGATGACTACCCCGTTTGATGGAGTCGTCAGTCTTGAATTCGATCCTGGGTGTGTGGCGGAGCTTAAGCCTGGCACCCAGTTCTCTCCGTATGAAGTTTGAGGCTGCATTAAGGCCCTGGAACGTCTCCGCGTTTTCTTCCTCTGACCCCATGGTGCTGATGAATATCTTGGCTTCCTTAAAGTCGGGGGAGATATCGGCCTCCGTAACGGTAACGATACCCTTGATCCTGGGATCATTGACCCTGCGCAGCAAGAGCGCGCTTACCTCTCGCCGGATGGCTTCGTTGAGCTGCCTTTGTCGCCTTGTCATTGTTTCTCCTTGTGGTAGAACTCCAGGATGTCTCCGACTGCGAAATCGGAGAATCCTTCAACGCCAACACCACACTCATTTCCCGCGGCCATTTCAGAGACAGCGTCTTTAAAATGATTCAAGCTCTCTACATTTGATTCATGGACCACTTGTCCATTGCGCATCACTCTGACGAGACTCTTTCGGGTTCCCTTCCCGTCCGTTATGTAACAACCTGCGACCTTGCCAGATCTCGCTGGGAAGATAGCACGAATCTCTGCATGCCCTTCTGTGACATCGACATATGTCGGCTCAAGCATTCCGGTTACAGTTTTTTGCAAGTCCTCAATAAGACGATAGATTGTCTGATAGCTTCGTATCTCAATTCTCTCTGAATCTGCGAGTCGTTTGGTTCTGGGTTCCGGACGGGTATTGAAGCCAATGATAATGGATTTGGAAGCAATCGCCAGCATGACGTCGCTCTCCGTGATGGTGCCACTTCCTGCATGGACGATTCTGACCTTTACCTCTTCGTTTTCCAACTGTTCTAAAGATTTTCGGACAGGCTCTATGCTTCCTTGAACGTCGGTTTTGATAATGAGGTTGAGGCCTTTAGCTACCCCGTTCCGTATTTGCGCGGAGACGGAGTCTAAACTTGGCGCATGCCCTTTACGTGCTCGTTGTCTCTCAGCTTCTGCCTCTTCTATTCTTTCCCGTGCCTCATGCTCATTTGCTACCACTGTAAACAGGCTCCCGGCCTGGGGTACCTCGTTCAGTCCCATCACTTCAACCGGGGTTGATGGGCCAGCCGATTTGACCGATTTCCCCCATTCGTCGAACATGGCTCGCAGCCTGCCCCAGTATGTGTCAGCTACGACTACACAATCCCCGACGTTCAGGGTGCCATCCTTGACGAGCAAGGTTGCCAGGACGCCTCTGGTATTGTCGAGTTTAGCTTCCAGGACCACCCCTTTGGCTTCCGTATCGGGGTTTGCCTTGAGTTCTTCTATCTCCGCAATGATTAGAATATGCTCCAGTAGATTATCTACTCCCTCGCCTGTTTTAGCGGAGACTGGAACAACGATTACGTCTCCTCCCCATTCCTCAATTATCACGTTATGCTCGGCGAGCTGTTTCTTTGCTCGGTCGGCATCTGCGGTAGGTTTATCTATCTTATTTATGGCGGCGATAATGGGGACCTCCGCTGCCCTTGCGTGGTCTATTGCCTCCACAGTTTGGGGCATTATTCCATCCTCAGCCGAGATAATAAGAATAGCGATGTCGGTTACACGTGCCCCCTGAGCCCGCATGGTGGTAAAGGCTTCATGACCAGGTGTATCAATGAAGGTTATCTTCTGTTCATTAACCTCTACCTGATAAGCTCCTATATGCTGGGTTATTTCTCCTACTTCTTTGTCAGTGAGCTTACTGTGACGAATGGTATCAAGCAGAGTTGTCTTGCCGTGGTCCACATGGCCCAGTATCGTCACGACCGGTGGGCGTGGCTTTTGGGCTTTGGTCTCCTCGGAAGAAATTTCCTGCTTTGTCTGCGACGTTTGCTCTTCTTCCTCAGCTACTGGTTTGTAGCCAAGCTCAGTGGCTATTGACGCCGCAGTGTCGTAGTCGACCGTTTGATTGATGTTGGCCATAACGCTTTTCCGCATCAGGCGTTTGATGAGTTCAACCGAACTTATACCGAGCAGGCTCGCGAGGTCCTTAACAACGATGGAACGAGTCAAAACCAATTGCGTGTTTGGTTTGACTGTTTTCCGCCCTGTCTTGGTCTTGGATGTTGTACTTCTATTTGATGCTCTTGGACTCATTCACTCCTTCTTGACTCTCTATGGGGAGGCTATTAATGTAATCGCTCAGGCGTACCCAGTTCTCCTGGGTTATTCTGGTTTTTAGCGCATGTGCTAAACGATCCTTCTTGTCTCTTTTGAGCGCGAATTCCCAACATGGTTTGTTCCTGCACAGGTAAGCGCCCCGTCCTGTTTTCTTGCCATTGGGATCTACTTCCACCTTGCCCTCGGGATTACATACCACTCGAACAAGCTCCCGTTTTGGCCTTTTCTGTCTGCATGCTATGCACGTTCTTTCAGGAACGTGTCCTTTGATATACCCCATGGCTTATCCTCAGTATTGAATTTCGTCTTCATCTTCTCCTTGAGTACGCTCGGGCTTCTTTTTCTTGGTTTTGCCCTTTGTTGCTTGTTTCTTTTTGCCTTTACTGTCTTCAGATTGAGCATTTGCTTTAGCGGGGAGAATATCCTCAGCAAAGCGGAGGCCCCCGGTCTCAGCTGGTGGCGTCCCCTCTCCAATAATAGATTCGACGGGTGTTAGCTCTTCCTCCTCTTCTTCCTCAGCAACTTCCTCCTCCACTGCTTGTTCCTCGGTCTCTACAGGTTCCTCCTCGGTTGCAGTCACTTCCTCGGCTCTTTGGGCAGCCCGCTCTTCCTCAACTGTGCTTGCACTCTTGATGTCTATTTTCCAACCTGTTAGGTTGGCCGCAAGGCGGACATTTTGTCCTTCCCTGCCTATGGCCAGTGAGAACTGATTGTCCGGGACCACTGCCAGTGCGCCTTCGACGGGATCGGCTATTACTTCCAGTACATGAGCTGGACTGAGTGCATTGGCAATAAACGTTTTGGGATCTTGAGACCATTGGACGATGTCTATCTTCTCCCCTTGGAACTCGTTGATAACGTTTTGGATTCTAACCCCTCGAAGTCCTATACATGAACCGACAGCATCAATGCCTTGTTGTGTCTCGGCTACAGCCAGTTTGGTCCGTGCTCCAGGTTCCCGTGCAATTGCCTCTATTTGCACGAGGCCATTGCTGATCTCAGGTACCTCAAGCTCGAACAAGCGTCTTACCAGGTTGATGTTTGTCCTGGACAACAGTATCCTGGGGCTCTTATTGGTTTGACTCACCTCCAGTAGATACAATCGCAATCTCTGTCCCGGGCGATAGTTCTCGGTTCTGACTTGTTCCGATGGAGGAAGTATGCCTTCTGCCTTACCCAGGTCCACGGTTATGTTATACCCGTCTCTTCTCTGTATTACGCCGCTTATTATGTCTCCCTCTCTATGAGCGAATGTCCCCATTATGAATTCATTTTCGGCCTCGTGAAGGCGTTGCATGACGACCTGTTTAGCAACGTTTACCCCGATTCTTCCCGCATCCGGAGCACGGACTAGCACATCCACGGTATCGCCAATGTTGGCGTCTTTCTTTATTTTGCGGGCCTCTTCCAGCGATATCTCATGGTATTCGTCCTCTGGTGATTCCACAACGGTCTTCTGTGCGTAAACCTTTATCTCACCAGTGCCGGGTAGTACCTTAACAGACAGATCGTATGGTTCAAGAGCCTTCTCCTTGCGGTAAGTAGATAGCAAAGCATCCTCTACTACCTTAAAGACCAGGTCTTTAGGCAGGTTTCTTTCTGCCGCTAATTGTGTTATGGCCAAGAGAAACTCGTTTTTCATTTGAGCACCTCTAGGGCTCTATATATAAAAATTTAAAAAAGTGGGCATCCACCCACTTTCCACTTAAGGAATATAGCACTTTTGGCAGTGCATTTCAAGGCTATCCTACGCACAGCTTTCTTGACACCAAATTGTAGCTATGCTAAGGTTTATCCATAGTTGCGATGGGTTCCGCCGCAGGTGGATACTCCCTTTTTGCGTCCTTGAGGCGGATTCTGCGTGGCGGTCAGGAGGTAGATATGAGAAGCGATGTGACCAAAAGGGGCATAGAGAGAGCACCCCACCGTTCTCTTATGCACGCACTGGGCTATGGCGACGAGGAAATAAGGAAGCCCTTCGTCGGCATTGTGAACAGCTTCAATGAAATCATCCCGGGGCATATGCATTTAAAGAATGTTGTGGAAGCTGTAAAGCAGGGGGTTTACAGTGCGGGCGGTACGCCGTTTGAATTTAATACTATTGGCATTTGCGACGGCATTGCCATGAATCATCCGGGGATGAGGAATAGCCTCCCCAGCCGCGAACTTATTGCTGATTCCGTGGAGACTGTTGTGCAGGGACATGCCTTTGATGCGCTGGTTTTTGTCGCCGATTGCGACAAAATCGTTCCTGGCATGCTTATGGCAGCAGTCCGGCTCAATATTCCCTCTATATTTGTTAGTGGCGGACCGATGCTCGCAGGGCGTCTTCCGCAAGGTAATGCTGTTGACCTTATAAGCGTGTTTGAGGCCGTGGGAAAGGTAAGCAGCGGGACAATGGGAGAGGATGAGCTACTAGATATCGAGCAAGTCGCATGCCCTGGTCCTGGTTCATGTGCGGGTATGTTTACCGCGAACACCATGAACTGTCTTGCCGAGGCATTGGGGATAGCGCTTCCAGGTAATGGCACCATTCCCGCTGTGGATTCCCGGCGAATAGCGCTTGCTCGCCAGGCGGGGAGAAAGGTGATGGAGCTGTTGGGAGAGGATACGAGGCCGCTGGATATTATTACAGAGGACTCGATGTATAACGCATTTGTCGTTGATACGGCACTTGGCGGCAGCACTAATTCCGTGTTGCATCTTATGGCCATCGCTTCCGAGGCGAATATTGATTTTCCGCTGTCAAAGGTGAACGAGATAAATGAGACTACTCCCCACATAGCCAAACTGAGTCCGGCCGGAGAATATCATATTGAGGATCTTGGTTTGGCTGGTGGAATTCCGGCTGTTATGAAGGAACTTAGTGATCTTCTCCGGCTTGAAACGGAAACAGTCACTGGCCGCTTGTTGGAGGAGAATATTGCAGAGGCGAAGGTAAGCAATTATGATGTTATCTGCCCTAAAGACAATCCCTATTCGCCGACGGGTGGACTTACTATGCTTTTCGGTAACTTGGCTCCAGATGGGGCGGTGGTGAAAAGCGCTGCGGTAGTGTCGGAGATGTTGACACACCAGGGGCCTGCTCGCGTTTTCGATTCAGAGGATGAGGCTACCAAGGGAATCATGAGTGGGGCCATCAAACCGGGTGATGTAGTAGTGATTCGTTACGAAGGCCCAAAGGGTGGACCAGGTATGCCGGAGATGTTAACTCCGACTTCTCTTATAT
>JBKGZM010000032.1:0-21069 GCA_046545575.1 Dehalococcoidia bacterium | reverse complement strand
TCCATAACCTCGTCCCATTCCTCTTCAGTCACCTCATGGGTTGGCCTGTTCACGCCGTGAATCCCTGCATTGTTGACGAGGACATCGATTCTCCCAAATTCCTTATGAACGTCGGAAAAGGCTTGCTGCACCTCTTCTTCATCAGTAACATCGATATGCCAGTACTGAGCCACACCGCCGTTACCCTGGATCTCTGAAACAACCTCGTTTCCTGCACTATCGGAAATATCAGCCACTGCGACTTTTGCGCCTTCCTTTGCCAAAAGTAGAGAGGTGGCCCGACCAATACCCAACGCGCCACCAGTCACAATAGCTACTTTACCTTCCATCCTTCCCATTCTGCCTCCTTAAGTTTTCTATTCCACAATCAATGATGCCTGATAATCGCCCCTTCATCCGCAGACGACGCCAGTTTTGAGTAGAGGCTCAAATACCCTCTATTTATCTTTGGTTCAGGTTTCTGCCATTCTGCCAGGCGTCTCTCCATTTCGTCATCAGATATATGAAGTTGGATGGTGCAGTTTATAACATCGATGCTGATCTTGTCCCCATTCTCAACGATCGCAATAGGACCCCCTTCAGCAGCTTCCGGGGAAATATGCCCGACGAAACACCCGTTGTTAGTACCGGAAAAGCGACCATCGGTAATTACCGCAGTTGAGTTATTCAATCCCATGCCAGCCAAGTACTTCAACGCCCTGTACATTTCGATCATCCCCGGTCCGCCTTTGGGCCCCTCATACCGTATGATAACGACATCCCCTTCCTTAATCCTGCCATCCAGGATAGTCTGGTTTGCTTCTTCCTCGGAATCGAAGACCACCGCGGTGCCCGTGAACTGTCTGGCACTTGGATCTATGGCAGCAGGCTTGCTAATGCCTGTTTTAGGAGCCAGGTTCCCTCTTAAAACAGCTAACCCTCCCGAGGAGGCAAAGGGCTCATCAATCGTCTTAATAACGTCATTGTCTTCGGGGAATCTATAATGGAAAGAACCTATGTTTTCCTTCATGGTTTTCCCGGTACATGTCATGACATCCATATTGAGTTTGGATTGGAGTCGATCCATAACCCGGGGAATACCGCCGGCCCGCCACAGATCCTCGACGTCCCGATTGCCCGCCGGGAAAACCCTGGCAATAGTTGGAGTATCCTTGCTGAACCTGTCAAAGGCACCCAGAATATCGATATCCGCTTCCGCTTCATAGGCCAAAGCAGATAAATGGAGAACAGCGTTGGTTGAGCCTCCGATCGTGAGGCACACTTTGACTGCATTTTCCAGAGAATCCTTATTAATGATATCCCTGGCAGTGATGCCCTGCCTGACGAGATTACATATTTCCTCCCCTGACTGTTCGGCAATTCTCAACCTTTCCGCGTATACAGCAGGTATCGTGGCTCCATCAGTGAGGGTCATGCCCATAGCCTCAGCCAAGCAGCACATGGTATTGGCTGTACCCATAAAGGAACAGGAACCGCATGTAGGACACGATAAGTCTTCCACGGCCTTGTATTCCTCCAGTGAGATCTTGCCAGTCGTATACATTCCGTATGCCTCTGAAACCGATGTTGAATCGGATTTGCGCCCGCCAAATTCCACTCCCCCCAGCATAGGGCCACCATTTACCAAGATTGCCGGTATATCGAGCCGCGCAGCGGCCATCAGCATACCAGGCACGATCTTGTCACAGGAAGCCATCAAGACGATCCCATCCAGAGGGTTGGCCCCTGCCATTGCCTCGACCGAGTTACATATTATCTCTCTTGAAGGCAACACATAGTTAAAATTCTTTTTTGCCAGGGCATCGCATATCCCAATGACGCCGAATTCATACGCAGTACCGCCGGCACGGTGAATCCCCTTTTTGACCTGCTCACTGATCTTCCCAAAGTCAAAATGCCCCGGTACAAGCGTACTCCACGCATTCGCGATGCCTATCGCAGGCCTGTTACTCGTCAAGTCATCATCTGAATACCCCATGGCCTTAAAAACGTTCCTGATATCCCCGTTTTCCAGGCCCTGTAATGATTTGCTACTCTTCATCTCACCGTGATCTTTCATCGAATTCCTCCTGCTCGTAAAATGTAATCAATCAAAAGTTTACCCCCGACCATTCCAAATTGTCAAAGAGGATTGTCGAGGGTAAAATCTCCTGTTCACGCTAGCAGTATCAAGAGGTATTACTCTTCATCACCGCAACTCCAGGGTGGCATCAAACTCACCTGCCATTCCTCCAAGACCAAGCAAAACGGTACCCCTTTCAAGAAATTGTCAGCCGACCTTTCGCTGACAACTTGCTTATTCCTTTTCCTGGTACCACTCCCGTATTCCTCTGTGCACGATCTTCCCGGTGGCCGTCCTCGGCATATCCTCAGCCTTGATAAAGTCCACCGACTTGGGCCGCTTGTAGCCAGCTATCTTCCCCTTGCAAAATTCTACGATCTCCTGTTCCAGCTCCTTCGAGGGTTCCGCACCCTCAGCCGGAACAACCACTGCCTTGATCGCCTCTCCCCATTTCCTGTCAGGCACGCCAACTACCCCCACCTCCTTTACCTTGGGATGGGTGGCTACAAGCTGCTCTATCTCAGAGGGGAATACGTTCTCGCCGCCGGTGATTATCATGTCCGCCTTTCTGTCCGCCAGGACGTAATAGCCGTCTTCGTCGCGAGAGGCCATGTCCCCGGTCCGGAAATATTCTCCTCCGAATTTGAAAGCCTCCTGTGTTTTCTCAGGGTCCTTGAGGTACTCGGTGAACATACAAGGGGAACGGACACATATCTCTCCTACATCGCCCTCGGGAACCTCGTTCCCCTCCTCATCCAGTAATTTGATCCTGTCGATCCCGTATTCCTGTTTCCCGATGCTTCCCAGCTTCTGTAGTTGCTCCTCGGGCCGAAGCAAGGTTGCCGCCCCTGCCTCGGTGGTGCCGTACTCCTCGTACAGGCCAGCGTTCCTCCAGTACTCCATAGCTGCCAGTTTGGTCTCCTTTCGGACAGGAGCGGATGAGCACAGGAGCTTCCTCATTCCTGAAACGTCGTACTTCGTCTTCACCTGGTCGGGCAGGTCGAGCATCATTACATAGTGTGTGGGCACCAGTGAGGTAAAGGTAACCGCCTCATCCTGCATGGTCTTTATGTAGTGCTCCGGATCAAAGCTCGCCCGGTTGTATATGCATACCCCTGCGCCGGTAAACGTAAAAGCCCAGGAGAAGTGGATGGAGTTTATGTGACTCGTGGGCATTACCAGGAGAGATATGTCATCGCTAACAAATCCGAAGTTCGCAATGCGCAGCCAATTATGAGCAATATTACTCCTGTGCGAGCGTATGACACCCTTGGGTTTCCCGGTGGTCCCTGAAGTATATGTAAGAGTCCACGGGGATTCCTCGTCTACCTCTATCCCCGGCTCCTTCGGCGACCCCTTCTGAATGACATCCTCATAGTGCTGATACCCGGCAGGGGCTTTCTCATCCCCGAAGAAGAGGTAATTATCACGAGGAATGGATAACTGATCGCGAATGGAGTCTACCCCCTCAACAAATTCGCTGGCCACTATGAAAACCTTAGCCTCCCCATGCTCGCATATGTATTGATACTCCGAAGGCGATAACCTGAACAGGACAGGTATTATCGTCAGTCCCGCCTTGGCTGCTGCCCCGTACATCTCCATCCACTCCACACAATTGTACGCAATGGCTGCAAATCTTTCCCCGGGCTTTAGCCCCATCCCCAGCAATGCATTGGCCAGTCTGTTACACCGTTCGTTCCACTGCTTGAAGGGCAGAGAACGGCTGAGGTCCTTTGCTCCCATCTTGTCCGGGTGCAGGTAAGCATTGTTCCTTAATATATCCCCCGCATGTAGCCATTTACCCATTGGCTCACCTTCCTGTCTCTACAGCTAAGTTGGCGATATTATAACCTTCCTCATTTGAAGATGTCAACATTAGAGCGCCTTGAAAATATCCGTCGCTTCTGGTAGGCTAAGTTTGATTTTTCACAGGTATAGAAATTAAGAAACAAACCTGGAAAGGAGTAGCATGAGAAAGGAATCAGCGATCCCACCTATTGTCTCAACAGACTGGGTGAATAAAAACAGTGATGATCCAAAGCTCGTTATACTCGATATCAGGAGCAGTGAAGAATACAAAGAGGGACACATCCTCAACGCGGTAAACAGTCCCTTCCCAAACTGGTTCGTGGAAAGGGACGGGCTGGCTCTTGAATTGCCCGAGACGGGGGCTTTGCTTAGTACCATCGGCTCCGCCGGCATAACCACTGATTCCAAAGTAGTTGTGGTAAATATAACCGATTCTTCATTCCCTCTCTCCGACGCCGCCAGGGTCGCGGACATGCTTATATATGTAGGAGTTGAAAACGCGGCGATTTTGGATGGAGGACATGAGAAATGGGTAAAAGAGGGAAAACCCGTATCAGCCGCACCGAACGAGCCGAAACCAGTATCACATAGCGCAGAAGTTAATGAGGAGATGTTCGTCAAGAAGGAATATGTCGAGAGTAGAATCGGAAAGTCCACAATCATCGATGGAAGGACTCCCGATGTGTACTTTGGTGTCACACAGGAACCCTTCACTCAAAGACCTGGCCATATCCCAAGTGCCAGATGCTTGCCTAATCCCTGGATCTGGACTGAAGAAGGAACCTACAAAGATGTCCAGGAACTGAGACAGATGGCCGCCGGTGTGATTGGAGAGGATACAAGCAAGGAGATAATTGTCTACTGTGGCGTGGGAGGATATGCCTCTGCATGGTGGTTTGTGCTGAACCAGGTACTTGGATATACAAACGTGAAGATATATAATGGCGCAGCGCAGGAGTGGACAAGAGATCCGAAAGCGCCTGTAAATGTATACAGGTGGGATTAATCGATTTGCGCAGGGAACAAAGATCAAATAGAAAAATCGGGCCAGGTCTTCCAGACCTGGCCCGATTTTCAACAATTATCCAAATGAATGTTTCCGCTGCCAACAGCAAGGCAGTTCACGACACCATGGTATGTCCGCCATCCACAATGAGGAACTGCCCCGTTATGAAATCGGAGTCCTCCGATGCCAAAAACACCGCAGCTCCCACCACATCCTCCGGCTCCTGACGCCGTTTTATACACTGGGCATTGATAACCCCTTCGAATATCTTATCACTATCCGTAAATCCCAAACTTGCTTCAGTAGCCGTAAATCCAGGGCCAATCGCGTTCACGTTTATACCAGATGGACCCAATGCACGAGCCAAAGCTTGATTCATCATGAAGAGCGCAGCCTTGCTAACCGCATAGGGCAAGAAGAATTGAGCATCCACCGATTTCCAGATATCGGACGCGATGTTAATAATCTTACCCTTACCTTGCTCTTCCATAATAGGAGCTATTTCCTTACAGCACATCCATGTTCCTCTAACATTCACATTAAACATCGGGTCCCAATCCTCTGGAGACCAGACATTCCAAGGGCGTGGATCAACGCCGTAATATACAGCGGCATTGTTAAGAAGGATATCCACCTTTCCATACTCCTGCTTGGCCTTATCTGCTATCTTCTTAACGTCATCTTCACGCGAGATATCGGCCTCAACAATTGCCACTTCTGCCCCCTTAGCCTTAACCTCATCAATCGTACCCTTGGCCCTTCCCATATTCGTCGTCGTCAACAGGAGTTTGGCTCCTTCCTCAGCAAACCTCAATGCAAACATTCTACCCAGTCCACGGCTGGCTCCTGTGATAATAACTACCTTGTCCTTTAATCCTTGTGCCATATCTACCTCCTTCAGATTTATTAATATAGTACCCTGGTGCTCAACGCTGCCCCGATCTATCGGGGATTACCGTTTCCTATGCCACTAGTTCCTTCGCCACATCTTCCAATCCCAGCTCCTCCAGCTTCCTTTTACTGGGCTTTGCAGTCTCAGTATCCCAGTCCATTGCGGCAAGATACTCTTTGGCGAGGGTATCCATATCAACTGTCACGCCTGCCACCGGGCCCTCTTTCTGTGGGGGATTGCCAAGGACTCTGTCAGGCACCTTGAATTGCATCGGATTCAGGCCTTCGCGGATATTGAAAGCCTGTCGCATGTTGGCAATTCGCTCTCCTGTCTTAAGCAACTCATCCACAGTTATATCCCACCCCGTGACTGCGCTTAAGAACTCAGCAAGGACATCAGCACGAGGGAATGCCATGTATACGAACATACACATCCCGGTGGACACCATCGAATGATGGAAATTGCTCCCTATCTTATGTGCTTCTCCCCTGCCGCTACAGGATGACTTGTCGAACTCAGGCACCAGTCCAGGGGGATGGAATTCCTCCGAGCCCTGGAAATGCCGGGACGGCGTGGGGTCCATTTTATAGTTGGTTGCAAAGTGGAAATCCGCCTTCGGATCATGTGCAGGAATCTCTGCACCCTGGATATTTATAGCAAATTTGTCGGCACCTTTGCCGATTTTCTCTGCTGCCACTTTTGTTCCGTCAGCCAGTACATTACCAAACCCCTCTCTCTTCGCCATCTTCTCAGTCATGGCAACAATGGACTTATGATTTCCCCAGGTCATCTCGATCCCCTCGGTATCGGACTTGGTAATAAGCCCATTCTCGTACGCTTCGATAGCAAACGCGATGGTTGCCCCCGCGCCAATAGTATCGAGTCCGTAACGATTACAAATGTCATTAACCTTGATCAAAGACTCAAGGTTGTTATTCAAGCAATTGGCCCCGAACAGAGCAAGCGTCTCATACTCAGGCCTCCGCCCACCTGCCGGGTACTGGTACTCACTGGCCCCCTCTTTCATATACCCATCACACCCGATGGGGCATTTGTAACATACGGCCTTTTTCGATTGTCTCTCAAGCAAAGGCTGATCAGTGATAGGTTCATAATCCGGGAAATCAATAGCTCCAACACCTCCCCAGTTTTTGATCGGGGTGTCGCCACTCTGGACCCCAGGTGTAAGAAGGAAAGGTGTGCCAGACGTGCTTAACCATTCAACGTGTCCGCCCAGCTGCCCCATGTACTTCTTCCTTAGTTCATCGACTTTTTTCTCATCGGCAACGGGAACTTTCATCTTGCCCCTCACGACCACCGCCTTAATCTTCTTTGAACCCATAACCGCCCCCAAACCCGAACGGGCTGCCATACTGCCTTTGTCATGTGTGATGCCAGCAATGCGAGAGAGTTTTTCGCCCGATGGGCCTATACAGATTACCTCCGCATCCTTGCCAAACTCGGATTTGAGCATATCTTCAGTTTCAAACGTATCCTTCCCCCACAAATCACCAGCATCTTTCAACTCCGCCTTGCCGTTATCGATCAAGAGATAGACCGGCTTATCAGAAGCCCCGGAGAAGAACACCGCATCATAGCCAGCAAACTTCATGTAAGCGCCAAAGGAACCGCCTGAATTGGAATCCCCCCATCCCCCTGTCAACGGAGACTTCCCAACCACAGTGAACCTTGTTCCTGATAACGCGTTTGTGCCGGTAAAAGGACCAGTAACCACGCCCAGAAGGTTATCCGGACCCAAAGGATCAACTCCAGCCTTTTGCCGACTAAAAATAACCTTCGCACCAAGGCCATAGCCTCCGATAAACTGACGGCAAAGTCCCTCATCAAGTGGCTCGTCATTCAACTCGCCCTTGGTCAGATCCGCCATTAACATCTTGCCCATATATCCTCGTACCATGTGTTTCCTCCTTACTCGTTGTTTATTGCTTCAGAACCACGCAAAGCGTGGTATATGTCTATAGCTAAAATATCGCTTTTCCTACTCTAATGTCAAACCCGTCACATCTATTTATATACGCCATACTCCTTAGTAGTCTCGATCATGGCCCTGAAATTCTCCTCCTTCGCATGATCCAGCGCAGCCCCATTCATCAGGATATATCCACCGCCTTTGCCAGCGGTGTCGATAAGTTCCTTAATTCTGTCCTTCACACCCTCGACAGTACCAGCGCTCAGAAGAGCAGTGGGAACATTGCCGCCGATGCAGGCCACATCCCCCAGTATCTCTTTCGCCTTGGCCATATCCGTCTGGTCAAAGCCCCAGATAACCTTCCCCTTAGGTATATCCCTAATCACCTCTAACCGCGAGTTATAACCCCCTTCAACAAACATAAACGGAACACAACCTTCCTCAATAAGACCTATAAGGACCTTCCTGAAGGTGGGCCAGTAGAACTTCTTGAACTGCTCATCCGATAGGAAACCATCTGCGCCTTTGTGAAGAGGTATCATTACTATAGGACTTCCAGATCCACGTGCCGCGGATACTCCCATCTTAATCATCATAGGCGTTATCGCCTCGAGGGCCTCGAGAAGTTTGTCAGGACGCCGGTA
The DNA here is from genome assembly GCA_046545575.1 of Dehalococcoidia bacterium. Lineage (GTDB taxonomy): Bacteria > Chloroflexota > Dehalococcoidia > SZUA-161 > SpSt-899 > JAGXOF01. The sequence continues at coordinate 12,723 of JBKGZM010000032.1, read as the reverse complement.
CAGGTCCATCATTATCCCCCTGGTGCCTCTGAGGGTATCGCCGATCACATCAAACGGCGCTTTCGTAAACCCCCCGCCAAAGGCGGGATATCCGGCAGCAGCCATCTCCTGATTGAATTTGCCAACATATCCTGCCCACCTCATCACCTCGTTGCCCGCTTCAAAAAGGGCTTTATAGGCATTCTGAACCTCCGGTATTCCGAAGGGTATAATATTGGGAGCGACGAAGGGGAGTTCCTGAACATTGGCAAAGTTGGGCAACATCTTAAAGGCATCCAAGGTCCCAAATATACGGGGGAAATAGGTGCTCGTGAAGTAATACGAAGGGTCCTGGATTAGGTCATCATATTCATCAGCGCCCATGTATTCGCGCTCAATGCATTGATAACCATGTTCTGGTGCGACACCATGGCCGGGCCACGCATATAACTTGTAGTCGAGGATATCGAAGACCCTCCCTGGAGCACAGATCCCCAAGCCACTATGCACATCCGGGTCAAAGTCCATAACATATTTTTTCACCGCCGTATACAATTTATCGTAATCATACATAAGATCTTCGGCGGTCATGCCGGAATGATAAGCAGGGAAAAAGTTGAGCATTGGAAGTATCGGAACCCTGTCAGGCTTCTTCTTCAATTGGATGGCATCCTTGAACCTGGTTACCCGTTCCTTGTATGCTTTCTCGGCTTCAGCATTGGTAAACTCTACACCTTGAGGCGAGAGCCATGATTCAAACATCGCCTCCTGCTTTTCGTCCGCTGACATCTCTTCCCATTGCTTTTCCATTTTTAAACCTCCTGCGAATATTCTGTGGAGGGTTCTACTCAGCGCCAATCCACTGCTTGGAGAGCGAGACCGCTGCCATAGCATCCTTGCCATAGGCATCGGCACCGGTATATTTCCTTATCTCATCATCGATCTGACCGCCACCGATCATGATCTTCACTTTGTCCCGCAGGCCGGCTGCCTCTATGGCATCGACGGTCTCCTTCATGGCGTCAAATGCGAGCGTTAAGAAACCGCTCAAGCCAACGACGGGGGCCTCGGTCTCCTTTATCTTGCCCACGAAGCTCTGTACCGGGACATCTATCCCAAGGTCGTATACCTCAAAGCCATTAACATCGAGCATGAAGGACACGATATCCTTGCCGATGTCGTGGATGTCACCGGCCACGGTGCCAAAAACGACCTTGCCCAGACGCTTCTGCTCGGTTGACTGCGTCAGTTTGGGTTTCACCATGTCGGTTATCCCATTCAGTATCTCGCCCGAGTATACCAGGTCGGGGATAAAGTACTCACCGCTGGCGAAGCGGTCCCCTACGATACCCACACCCTTCCTGGCCTCGTCCAGGATGTTAAGTGGGTCTTCACCTGAGTTCAGTCTGCTTTCGACGTTCTTGAGGGCTTCGTCCTCCCTCAACTCTGCCAATGCAGTGACGAGTTCTTCAGCCATGTTATAAACACCTCCTATATCAATATTTATCGACTGCACATTCTGCCCAGTTGGGAATAGCGTCTGTTACTAACTCAGGGCAAGCCTAAAATCACAGTCCTAGATAAGCCTTCTTTACATGCTCACTCTGGAGAAGCTCATCACCAGTACCTTCCAAAACTATCTCCCCATTTTCCAGGACATATGCCCGGTCAGCTATCTCCAGGGTATGCTTCACATTTTGCTCTATTAGGAGAATGGTAATCCCCTGATCACGCAACGACTTTACGACTTGGAAAAGTTCTAATAGCACCCTCGGTGCCAAGCCGCTGGACGGCTCATCAAACATACACATTTTTGGCCTCGACATCAAACCCCGGCCCATAGCTAACATCTGCTGTTCGCCACCACTCAATGTCCTGGCTAACTGTCCCGCTCTTTCCTTTAATATGGGGAAAAGCTGATAAATCTGCTCAGCCGTTTCTTTTCTAACCTTCCAGGCATCTTGGGGATATGCCCCCATTTCCAGGTTTTCATTCACTGTCATCTCAGTAAAAATCTCTCTACCTTCAGGTATATGAGAAAGCCCCAACCGCACAATTGAGTGAGGCGGCAAGGCATCTATCCTGTTGCCCGAAAATTCAACACTACCCGAGGCTGGACGAATCACACCAGAAACAGTATTAAGTACTGTACTCTTACCGGCCCCATTGGCACCAACCAAGGCAACTATTTCTGCCTCATCAACTTTCAATGAGACTCGCCGTAGGGCCTGAACCTTGCCGTAAAAAGCATCTAAATCTTTAAGTTCCAGCATAAGTCTACTCCCCTAAATACACCTCAATGACTCTTTTGCTGGTAGAAATCTCCTGTGGCGTTCCTTCGGCCAGCTTCTCACCGTGATGAAGCACCATAACCCGGTCGCATACCCCCATAACTGCTTTCATGACATGTTCGATTATCAAAACAGTAATACCTCTACGCCGAATATCGGCGACCAACTCCATAGTCTCAGCTGTCTCAGTGGAAGTTAGACCGGCCATTAGCTCATCGAGCATCACCAGCTCCGGTTTAGCAGATAAAGCCGCAGCTACCTCAAGACGCTTCTGGTTAACCAGGGTTAGATCTCCAGCTGGCACCGTACCCATTCCCGACAAACCAACAAAATCTAATAGCTCATCTACTGATCTATCGGCTACCCATGTTCCAGACTGAGGATTACCAAATAGGTCCCCCAGCAATACATTCTCTCGAACAGACATGTTAGGGAAAATCTTAACCGACTGGAATGTTCTGGCTATTCCCCTCCTGCAAATCTGATAAGGACTTAAGCCGCTGATCTCTTCGCTTCTGAATTTTATTACCCCTGATTTAAGGTCAAGAGCTCCTGACACCAGATTAAATAGCGTCGTCTTCCCTGCTCCGTTGGGACCAATCAGGCCAAAGATTTCCCCCTCATCAATATGGAAATCTACGTTTGAGACCGCGGCCAGTCCCCCAAAATACTTGCTTACCTTTTCACCTTCAAGTATTCGCATGCTGCCCCCTAAGCCTCCGCCTCCACAACCTTTGCACCAACCCTGCTATTCCACCTGGCATGTATAGGATAACGACCACCAGCACAACGCCAAAAATGAGCATATAGTAATAGGGGAATTTGGTTAGCAGTATTTCTTCCAGGTAGGCGAAGATAACAGAGCCTATTACAGGCCCATAAATCTGCCCCATGCCTCCAAAGACAGCCATCAGAACCGGCAGGAAGGAAAAGAGCGCATCGAATGCGATATACGGCTCAATATATGTCCACCTTGTGGCTATGATTGCTCCAGTGGCCCCCATAAAGAAGGCGCTAATAGCAAAGGTGATGACTTTCAAAAGAGTCACATTGACGCCTCGGTGAGCTGCCGCTTCCTCATTCTCACCGATACTCTGCAAGGCTAGCCCAAATTTAGAGTGTTTGATAAAGTAGGTGGTAAGCATTAGAAGCACAAAGATGCCAAGTATGACATAAAAAATAGTGTCGTTATCCACCATCATAACATATCTGCCACGCGTGCTAGTCACAGTCATTTCCCAAAAAATGACAAGCTGTTTGATGAACTCAACCATCCCGAAAGTGAAGATAGCAAAATATATGCCCTTTAGCCTCAAAGTAATAGCACCGATCGGAAGAGCGATTATGAAGCTGAGGAGACCGCCGAGAGCAACCACAACCAGGAGTGGGAGTACCGCCCCTGTGCTCGGCAGTAATATAGCCGAAGTGTATATGCCAATCCCAAAGAAGGCAGCTGTCGCCAGCGACATATAACCAGTAGGACCACAAAAAAGAACCCAGCTAACCGTGATGATGGTATACATCAAGATGGCTGTTATCAGGATGACAGCATAAAACGTACCATACAAGGGCAAAGTAGCTAATGCGATCAAAACTAAAAGAGCTAACCCTGGGGCCAATAATCTTCTATTAGATATAAATCCCAAAATATCCATATCTCTACTTCCCAAAAATACCTTTTGGTCTCACCAGAAGCAGGACCATGAAGATAAGATAGTAGGCAGCCAATGACAAGCTGGGCTCATAATGTGTTACTAAAGTGCCAATGATACCCAGTATAATACCCCCAACAAAACTACCCGGGATACTGCCCATCCCACCCAAGACGATGATAATGATGGCGATAATGGTATATTGCATGCCCATAGTTGGATTGATAGGATGCATAATGCTTATAAGTGATCCGGATAAAGCAGCCATTAAAGCGCCAAGGCCAAAACATAAAGCCAGTACAAAGTTTATGTTTACTCCCACAAGCCCAGCCATTTTGGGGCTCTGGGCAGCTGCCCGAATCGCCTTCCCTGTGCGTGAACGCGCCAAAAAGAAATAGAAAATTAACCCCAAGCCTATGGCAAAGCCGAGGGTAACCAGGCGATTGGCGGTAAATATCACACCCCCTCCCAAATCAACCCCAAAGCTCAAATACGCGTACCCCCTTATGTCGGCACCCCACCCCAGTAAAGCCAGGTCTTGGATAATGTAGAGGAGTCCGAAAGACGCCAACAGAGAACTGGCCTCATAGGCATCCGGGTTCGGCGCCGAGAGCCTGAGGCGAGTGAACAGAGTCCTGTGAATTAGCGCACCGATTACAAATATGATCGGACCGACAATGACAAGGGTAAGCAAGGGGTTAATACCAAACGCAGTGTAAAGAGTGAAGGTAGCGAAAGCACCGAGCATGACGAATTCGCCGTGAGCGATGTTGAGCACCCGGGCAACCCCATACTGCAGGCTAAGCCCCATAGCAAACAGGGCATAGATGCCGCCCATTAGTAGGCCACCAATCACGATATCCAGAAAAGCTACAATACCTTCAGGCATAAGAATAACCTTTTATCTTTACACCCAAGGATGCTGCAGGCTGTCTAAAGATGCAGGCAGAATCCCCAATCCTCTTCAAAGACCTGAGATTATTGTCTTTACACCCTTTAGACAGCCTGCATAAATACCCCTAAACTAAACCTGCTATTTCGTTGGCCACTCCGGCTTGGGATATATAAACTCTCCGGTAAGCGTAGTGGCAGGCCAGTCACCACCGCCTACAATCTCAACAACTCCGTCTTGCCACTGGCCAATTTCACCTGGGTGGCTTTCCTTGGCCAAAAGCCCACCACCATTACCGAAGATCTCAAAATAAGTATCTCCCAAAATGGTATCGAAATGGTTTGTAGCTATATAATCCCTTAGCGTATCCTGGTCAAGGGTCCCGGTCTCCTCAATAGCCTGCTGCCAGATTTCCACAATAGGAGCATAGTACGGATGCCCCCAGAAATCCAGATTCATAGCGCCGACGTTCTCCATACCCTCAAGCTTATCATACAATTCCTTAAACTCAGGAGACGTTTTCCTGTTCGCAGCGGCAAAAACTGTTACCCCGTTTACTCCGCTGGGATCCTCAACGCCAGCCAGTGCAGCTGGATAATATCCGAAATTACCTCCAGGTCCAGCTACAAAGGCATCCGGGTTGAAGCCAATCGATATTGCCTCCTTGGTACAACCTGAGACTATAGGAGGATATCCAAAGGCACAAAAGACATCGGCATCAGCCGCCTTGGCATCCTTCATTATGACGGAGAAGTCCTCCTGAGTGATGGGAACGCTCTTACTGGCAACTATGTCAATTCCTACCCTGCCGAATTCGGTACTTGCTACACCGTTGTACTCTATGCCGTGGAGGTCACCGATAAAGACTATATAAGCCGTTTCCGCGCCTTGTGCAGCCAGCATGTCAGCCAGAACCGGCAACTGATAGTTGTCGGAATAAGGCAGGGAGACAAAAACGTAGGGCAAGGCCGGAAGTCCCTCTGTCATAGTCGTAGCACCACCCTCAGCTGTGAGCAAAACATAACCGTACTTGTTAGCTATAGGGGCTTGAGCGGAAATAAAAGCAGTGCCGCACGAAGGGAAAAGGATATCAACCTTATCTTCCACGATCAGCTTCTCAGTCAGCCTCACCATCGTGCCCACATCAGTTTTATCATCATATATTTTGTACTCTATGGGCAATTTCTTCCCATACTCTTCCACATATATCCCACCTTCAGCATTGACCTCTTCCTGCCACATCTCCATGATCGGGTCAAACGCCGCCTGTGCGATCTGAGCATTTGCACCGGACATAGGCCTTGCCGCACCAATCACGATTTTATCTTTGGTTGGAGGGCTTGTCTCGGTTTCCGTTGGCTCAGTTGGGCCTCCTGTCGTTGTACAAGCGCTGAGTATGAACGCCGCTACTAACGTCAGAACTATAAGACCAGAAAACACCTTCTTTTTCAACTTTTTCCTCCTTATTTGGTTTTTGCCAGACAAATAACATTAAAAAGATATTATATTATTTCAATCACTTCTCACCCCCTTCCCTTCATCTATCCCAGGCTGCTCAATTCATTCATCTATACCCTCTTATCCCTTTACCTTAAGGACAAAAAATCGCAAAACCCCACGCAAAAGAAAAGGCAAGGGATTAAATCCCTACAAAACAAATATGTTATGATACTACTTTACTACACCAAAGCATGTCAAGGGGCAACCCCTTCCAAGAATAAAAAGGCTGCAAAGGGCATTGCTCTACCGAAGGCGGGTGACAACACTCACTGGCTCTCTGTCGTTTTCAAGTCCCCCTCTCCCCTTAGATCCATCAGTGCGGCGACAAGCTCTCCAGCCATATAGGTTTTCTTCCTCATGGATACTAAGTCGGCGACTTTGCCTGGTTACGAACTGTTTCTGTTATTAAACTGGGACATGCCTACAAGTTACAAGCCCAAATAGGCTCTCTTTACGTGGTCACTCTGGAGAAGTTCGTCGCCTGTGCCCGCTAGAACTATCTCACCGTTCTCTATAACATATGCCCGATCTGCTGTCTCCAGCGTCTGTTTAACGTTCTGCTCGATCAGCAGCACAGTAATCCCCTGCTCGCGCAGTGACTCTATAATCTGAAAACATTCCGAAACAAGCCTTGGAGCCAATCCGTTTGATGGCTCATCAATAGCACATAATCTTGGCCTGGACATTATACCCCGCCCCATAGCCAGCATCTGCTGTTCACCTCCGCTCAAGGTCCTGGCCAGGTATCCCTCCCGTTCCTTCAATCGAGGGAAAAGATGGTAAACCTGCTCCAGTGTTTTCCTCCTTTGTTTCCAGGCACGCCGAGGATATGCTCCCATCTCCAGGTTTTCCCGCACTGACATGTCTGCAAAGAGTTTCCGCCCCTCCGGTATATGAGCCAGACCAAGCTCAACAATGGAATGAGGAAGCATTCTGTCTATCCTGCTACCAAGGAATGAAATATTGCCTGAGCTCGGATGTAGCAGACCGGATATTGTGTTAAGCAAGGTCGTTTTGCCAGTTCCATTAGCACCCACCAGCGCAACTACTTCCCCTTCATCAACTCTCAACGAGACATCCCGCAGCACCTTGACCTTGCCATACGAAGTATCTATGTTGCTAATTTCCAACATATCCCTATTCCCCTAAATATACCTCAACAACCCTGCTATTTGTCGAGACCTCCGACGGCGTTCCTTCCGCGATCTTCTCTCCGTGATGAAGTACCATAATCCTGTCGCATACGCTCATAATAGCCTTCATGACATGCTCGATCATGACTATGGTCATTCCCCTGTCACGCAAAAGCTTCACCAGCTCCATAGCCTCCTCCACTTCAGCGTGAGTCAACCCCGCCATCAGCTCGTCAAGCAATAACAGCTCCGGCCTGGTGGCCAATGCTCTAGCTACTTCAACTCGCTTCTGGTTGGCCAGGGTTAAGTCTTTGGCCGGGAGCGCACCCATTGCTGATAATCCCACCAGCTCCAATAACTCCGTAGCTTCGCTGGTAGCATCTGCTGATGATATGCCGGGTTTCCCGAACAATGCCCCTAACAATACGTTCTGAAGCACCGACATATTGCCGAAAACCTCAACGGTTTGAAAGGTTCTGGACACTCCCCTCCTACATATTTGGTCCGGCTTTAATCCTGTAATCCTTTCGCCTCTAAATCCTATTACCCCCGGTTTAGGAACCAGAGCTCCTGATACTAGATTAAACAACGTTGTTTTACCACTTCCATTGGGGCCAATCAGGCCAACGATTTCGCCCTGGTCAACATGAAAGTCAACATTGGATACCGCCGCTAACCCCCCAAAATACTTGGTCACCCCTTCACCTTCAAGTATTGGCATATCGCCCTCCCGAAATGCGCTTCCACCACCTCTGCACCAAACCTGCCAGTCCATCGGGCAAGAATAGAATAAACAGTACCAATATGGCACCGAAAATGAGCATATAGTACTCGGAACCCCAATTCAGTAAGGAATGTCTCAGGTAGGCAAAACCAAGCGCACCCAGGACAGGACCATAAAGCTGCCCCATACCACCAACTATGGCCATTAAGAGAGGCAGAAAACTATAGTTCAGATTAAACGCGATTGAAGTGTCAACATATACCCATCTTGTCACCACGATTGCCCCGGCGGCTCCCATAAAAATAGCGCTGACAGCAAAGGTGATAACCTTGACCCTGGTTACATTGACTCCCATGTGAGCTGCGGCTTCCTCGTTATCCCCGATGCTCTGCAGGGCCAATCCGTATCTGGAGCGTCTAATTAAATAGACGGTAAGTACTGTCACCACAGAAATGGCGAGCATGATGTAATAAACAGTGTCGCCATCTACGCTGGTAATGTATCTCCCACGCGTGTCCGCCACATTGAACTCATAGTACTGAATGAGCCGCCTGGCCAGCTCGAGGAGTCCGAAGGTGAACATAGTAAAGTATATGCCTCTCAGTCTCAGAGTCGCAGAGCCAACGATAAGGGCGAAACAGAAACTGACCAGAGCAGCTATAACGATAACGGCCGGCAGAGGTAACAATGCCCCTCCTCTTTCGAACAGGATAGCTGTCACATATACTCCGCTGCCAAAGAAGGCCGCCGGCGCCAGGGAAATGTAACCGGTAGGACCGGAAAACATAGTCCAGCTCACAGCAAGGACAATGTACATAAGGAAACTGATCATTAGTGTCTTGGTTCCTGGGGCCACATAGAAGGGTACAGTAGCCAGCAGGGCTAGAACTAAAAGAAGCACCCCCAGCATCAAGAATTTTCTGGAAGTAATCGTAGCTGTATTCATCTCACTTCTTTCCCATAATGCCTGTCGGCTTCACCAGAAGCAACACCAGGAATATGAAATAGAAGGCGGGCATGGCCATGATCGGCTCAGTGTATCTTAGTATCTCGCTAATAATACCCAGTATAAGCCCCCCGATAAAAGCGCCCGGGATACTGCCTACCCCACCCAGGACGACCACTATGATGGCGATGAGAGTATGTTCCATACCCATGCTTGTGGAAATAGAGTAGCACATGGCATAAAGCACGGCGGCGAAACCAGCCAGCGCAGCACCGAGCCCAAAACACAAAGCCAGCACCCAGTCCATGTTTATCCCCATGAGTCCAGCGGTCGCAGGGTCCTGAGCCGCGGCTCTAATGGCTTTTCCCGTGCGGGTGCGAGCCAGAAAGAAATAGAAGCCCAAAGCGATGACGATAGCAAACGAAAGAGCTACCACTTTATTTGTCATAATTGTCACGTCCAGTAGATGGACCGGAAAAGACAAAAAGGTCACCTGCTTCGGTAAACCAGGCCATATCACTTTGGCTACATTTTGAATCACGTAGAGCAGACCAAAAGTGGCTAGCAGGGAGCTGCCCTCAAAGGCAGCAAAGGACGGTGATGACTTTAGAAGACTTCTGAACAGAGTTCTATGAAGCAAGAAACCCATTATGAATAACCCGGGAGCGACGATGACCAAAGAAATCAACGGGTTAACGCCACACAAGGTGTACAAAGCAATGCTGGAGAAAGCCCCGAACATGATAAACTCGCCGTGAGCCAGATTCAACACCCGGGCAACACCATATTGCAGGCTGAACCCCATAGCAATCAGGGCATAGATACCCCCCATCAACACACCGCCAAAGAGCACAGGTAAAATTGTTTCTATGGTCATAGCGATAGCTCACACTCTAGAAGTCACATGCCCAGGCTGCCTAGAAAGACATCTCTGCGATATAGATACCCGCTGCCAATGAGTCTTCCTAGGCAGCCTGCTTACGATTTTCTAGGCTCCTAGAATCCGTTCCCGATATCTAGCTTTTCCCCTTATTCTGACCAATCTTTCTTGGGATAGATGGCCTCTGCAGTTTGATTATCATTAAGGTCAATGACCTCAAAGGCGGCCCACTCATCGCCTGATACGCCATAAGGCTTGTCTCTTGGGTTGGCCTCTGTGCCTCCCCAGTTAGGCGCTTCTACCTTTTGCCACTGACCGACTTCCCCTGGGTGAGATCCGATCGACAGAAGACCGCCGCTATCGCCAATCGGCCAATTGCCTTCGTAGTCCGTATACCAGGTCTCTCCCAGAATCGTCTGGAGCTTCTCTGAAGCCATTACATCTCTTACCTCCGTCGGGTCAAGGCTCCCGGCCTTCTCTATAGCCTGCTTAAGCATGTCCAGCCCGGCGTAGTAGTGTGCACCTCCCCACCAGTCCATCAGCCCCCTACCGTGGTAGTCGATGAAGGCTTCAGCGAACTCCCTGAGGGCAGGGGAACTATACTCATTCCAGGCACCGAAACCAGCGACTCCGATCGCGGCTTTACCGAATCCATCCGCAGCAGGGTCGTAGAACCCTTCGTAACAGGCCGCGGGACCGGTTACTACAGCGTTGAAGTTTATGCCAACAGAGGATGCATATCCCACAACTGCCTGGGGGGTAGGCGGATAGGCAAAGATGCAAAAGACATCCGCTCCGAGATTCGCAGCTTCCTCTACCTGCGCCTCCACCTCCGTTGTGTAAGGCGGGACAGCTACTTCCTTAAGGATGTTAATGCTGTCGTACTTATCCGCTTCTGCCTGAAACGCGTCGCTATACTCATAGCCAAAGAGGTCATCAATGTACGTAACGTACACATTGATTGGATCCGGCTCATGATATGCCTGCCAACCATCCATAAGCTTAGCCAGCTCATGCTGCTGGTTCCAGTTGGAGAAATTTAAGTTGGAAAACATGTAAGGATACTGGTCAATGCTCTCCGCAACTGTCGTAGCACCGCCTTCAGCTCCTACCATGATAGACTTGTGCTCACTGACAATCGGTCCGGCAGCTTGAAGGAACGGGGTGCAACAAGGGCCAATGACAAAGGGATATTCACCAGACTCAAGCATCTGCGTTAGAAGGGTTACCATTGTGTCCATCTCACTCGCATCATCCCTTACATCTATGGAGACCGGCAATTTCTTGTCATATTTCTCCACATATATCCCCCCGTCGACGTCATTGACCTGGTGCTGCCACAACTTATAGATTGGCCCCATTGCCGTGTCTTCAAAAACCTTTAGAGGGCCCGAGAGGGACCTTGCCGCGGCAATTTTGATACTCTCCGGGGCTTCTTCTTCCGGTGGAGGCCCTTCTGTCTCCTCTGTCTCTGTTGCAGGTCCTGTACCCGTACACCCTGTGAAAATCAAGCTAATAGCTAACAGCAATAGTACCGGCATTAAGAATAACTTCTTTTTCGACATCATTTCCCTCCTAAGTGACTTTTTAGTAACCGACCTACATCAAGGGATATATCGGCTTAAACTCAGTATCACCCCCTTCCTGCGAGTTACTCCCAGGCATACTTGACAAGAGGAGCATCCGGATCCGCCGCCCATTCCTGGGCTGATCCGTCAAATATCTTCACATCTTCGTAACCAACCACCTCATGTAACACATACCATACGGTGCTAGCATATCCTCCCACACCGCAGTAGACAATGATTTCCTGGGAGGTACCCTTAACTACATCAACAGCCATTTCCTTTAGCACCTGATCATCCTTGAAAGTTCCGTATAGCTTTTCACCTTCCTCATTTGTTTTGTAACCCCAGACCCAGGGAGCGGGCAAAGACGTAGCACCCGGGATGTGACCGGGCCTTGTTGCCCAGGGCTCCACGGCTGCACCGAAGTAAACATTGGCATCCCGTGCATCGACAATGGTGGCGTCCCCCATTACGCTCTCAACATAGGCCTTTGAGGCAAACATCTCCTCATTTACATCAGATTTATACTGCAGGGGCTGCGGTTCACAAACTTCCTTGGATACCTCCTTCCCCTCATTCGCCCACTTGTCAAATCCACCATTCAGGATAGCAACGTCTTCAACCCCTGCATACAGGAGTGTATCCGCGACCCTTGTAGCACCAGCAATGGCATAGTCGGGCATTGGCCCGGATGTCCTGCCCACAATAACCACCTCAGAATCGCCACTTATCCCGGCAGAGCCGATAGTTGCAAACAGGTCCGGCTTTGCAGGCACTTCCATCCAAGGTTCCTGTTCCCCAAACGGAGGATTTGTGTACCAATTTCCTTCAGGAGGAACATTTATAGCACCGGGGATATGCCCTTCATTGTAGAAGTCGGGGGCTCTGATATCCAGTATAACCACACCTGGATGAACCATGTTGGCCTCCAGCCAATCAGTGGAAACAAAGGCGTCCATATCACGATCTGGTGGCGTCGGAGTTGGATATTCAGTTTCTTCGGTAACTGGTGTAATACAAGCGCTAATCAAAAGCAGGGATAATATAACTATAGCCAATACCGTACAACCAGCTACTTTCATTGATTTCTTCCTCATTTAATACTCCTTCTATGAGGGGCCTCTTTGTCAAGCCCCTTGGTTTATTTTCTCGTTCTTC